>DATEJU010000323.1:0-15490 GCA_035277805.1 Paraburkholderia sp.
CCTGCTCGACCAGCGCTTCGGTCAGGTAGGAGACCACCCGTTCCGTGCCGCCGTACAGCTTGGGAGGAACCGCCTCGTGCAACGGAGCGATTTGAGCGATTCGCATAGTGGTGAACTCCTTCCTCGTAATAAATCGGGCTAGGTACTGCAATTTTGACAATCGACCTTGCGGGCTGCGGCTTCTGTGCCGCGCGCCCCCAGGCGTTCCTACCGCTAACCGCGCCGGTAGCCCGGCACACCGACCGACGCAGTTGTGATGTCCTGGTTTGACACAAGCGGCGGCTCAGGCGGTAAACGCGCAGGGTTCGCGGTCGTTGACAGTCATGCTGTCAAATTCCCTACGCTGTTCGAGTCGGCATTATCGGGGTTTGCACCCATTGCCGGCTACAAGATTTCAAACTCTTTACGTTGTTACAAAGTGGAAACACTCAGCAACCCCTTGTTTTTTAAGCGCGTTCTAGATTGGGGGTTCGTTTCCGGGCAGCGGACCGCCGGAACCAGGATCAAAATGCCTCATTATCTGGCCCTGGTTTCCCGGATCTCGTGGCTCGGGAGGCTAACGGATCGCGCCTGCGGTACGGCGCGTTAGGGTGTGCATGCAGCGAGCCTGAACGCAATCTGTAATTGTATCTCGAAAAAGGTCATGAAAACCCGTTGAACCTCCGGCGCGACAACATGTCGGGAAGGGACACTTCCAGTGACATAGTCGCGATAAGATGCGCGTCCCATCGGGCACGAGCCGTGCGGCTCGCGCGTGGGGTGTTTACAATGCGGGAATTCCACAGGTTTGCCGTTGCGCGCCTTCTTGCCTCTTTTTTTACCTTGCACGGACGAAGCTCCGTCAGACCGACCACCGATCAATTGGAACATCTGACCATCGCCCAGCGTAACGCCCACAACGCAAAGCTCGCGAGCTATGCGCGACGGCCGCTTGCGTTTCTTTTCCGCTATATCAAGCGCCATCCGTTCGCCCATTCCGTCGTGCTCGCCAGTGTGTTCGCGGCCGTGGGCTGCGCCCTCGCCTCGCAATACGCGATCAAGCATCTGATCGACGTGCTCGGCGCGGGCCGCCACCATCCGGGCCCGCTGTGGACCGCGTTCGCGATCCTCGTGGGCCTGATCGCCGCCGACAATCTGCTCTGGCGGGTGGGCGGCTGGTTCGCCGCGCACACTTTCGTCACCGTCACGGGCGACCTGAGGCGCGACCTCTTCCAGTATCTGAGCGGCCACTCGAACACGTACTACGCGGAAAAGCAGCCCGGCACGCTCGCGAGCCGGATCACCGCCACCTCGAACGCCGTCTACACCGCCGAGAACACCACCGCCTGGAACGTGCTGCCGCCGTGCATTGCCGTGGCGGGCGCCATCGTCATGATCATTTCGGTCAATCCGTTGATGGCGGCGGGCCTTCTGCTCTGCTCGGCGATCCTTTCGATCATTCTCTTCAAGCTGGCCGGGCGCGGCTCGGCGCGTCACCACACGTTCGCCTCGAAGGCGGCCGCCGTGGATGGCGAGCTCGTCGACGTGATCGGCAACATGGCGCTCGTGCGCGCCTTCGGCATGACGCTGCGCGAGCAAAGGCGCTTCGGCTCGACCGTGAAGGCCGAACTGGACGCCCGCCGCTCGAGCCTGCTCTATCTGGAAAAACTGCGCCTCCTGCACGCCGTCATCACGGCGATGCTCTCGGCCGGCCTGCTCGGCTGGGCGCTGTGGCTCTGGGACCAGGGCAAGGCCACGTCCGGCGACATCGTGCTGGTGAGCTCGCTTGGCTTCACGATCCTGCACGGCACGCGCGATCTGGCCGTGGCGCTCGTGGACGTCACGCAGCACGTCGCGCGTCTGGCCGAAGCCGTGCAGACGCTGCTCGAGCCGCACGGCATGCCCGACCGCGACGACGCCAGCGAACTCGTCGCCCAGGGCGGCCGCGTGGACTTCGAAGGCGTCACCTTTGCGTACCCGCATCGCAAGCCCATCCTCGACCACTTCGACCTGCGTATCGAAGCGGGCCAGCGCGTGGGCCTGATCGGCAAGTCGGGCGCGGGCAAGACCACGGTGCTCGCGCTGTTGCAGCACTTCTACGAGACCCAGGGCGGCTCGATCAAGATCGACGGCAAGGACATCGCCCACGTCACGCAGGACAGCCTGCGCCACGCCATCGCGCTCGTGCCGCAGGACATTTCCCTGCTGCATCGCTCGATCTACGAGAACATCGCCTACGGCCGCCCCGACGCCAGCCGAGAGGAAGTGCTCGCCGCTGCCCGGGAAGCGCGCTGCGCCGACTTTATCGAGGCGATGCCCGAAGGCTACGACACGATCGTGGGCGACCGCGGCGTCAAGCTCTCGGGCGGCCAGCGCCAGCGCATTGCAATCGCGCGGGCGATTCTCAAGAATTCGCCGATCCTGCTGCTCGACGAGGCCACCTCGGCGCTCGACAGCGCCTCGGAGGAAGCCATCCAGCAGGCGCTCGACCGGCTCATGGTGGGCCGCACCGTGATCGCGATCGCGCACCGGCTCTCCACGCTGAACAACTTCGACCGCATCATCGTGATGAGCGCGGGCAAGGTGATCGACGACGGCAGCCCCGAAGAGTTGCGCAATCGCGCGGGTCTGTATCGCGATCTGCTCGCCAAGCAGTATGGCAAGCAGTCCACGCTCCACCTGGGCACCAAGAAGGCCGACGAAAAGCACGTGGCCTGACAGCGGGCGCCGAGCGCCCTGCCCGCACGCAAAGAAAAAGCCGCTTCGTTCGGGAAGCGGCTTTTTCGTTTTCGGCGGTGCTCCCAGCGCTTTGATGCCGCTTCAAGCGTCGCCAGGTACGGGGCGCGCTGCCCCTCTACTGCTGTGCGGGCTCGACGGACGGCGGCAACGACACGCCGACGCGCGCAGCCATGCTAGTCAAATCGCGCATGAAACGGTCGCGCCACACCGAGACGTTGTTCTCGCGCAATTGCACCATCATGTCGTTGTAGCGCGCGAGGCGCTCGGCGAGCGGCATTGAAAGCGCCTTGCCGAGCGCGTCGGCCATGCCGTCGATGTCGAGCGGATTCACGATCAGCGCACCACCCAGCTCCTGCGCGGCACCCGCGAAGCGCGAAAGCACCAGCACGCCCGGATTCTCGGGATCCTGCGCCGAAACGTACTCCTTCGCCACAAGGTTCATGCCATCGCGCAGCGGCGTGACGTAGCCCGCGTGCGAAGCGCGAAAGAGTGCCGCGAGCACGGCGCGCTCGTACTGGCGGTGGATGTACCAGATCGGCGTCCAGTCGAGCTCCGCAAAGCGGCCGTTGATGCGGCCCGACTCGGCCTCGAGCCGCAGACGGATGTCCTGATACGCGTGCAGGTCGGCGCGCGTGGGCGGCGCGATCTGCACGAACGACACCTTGTTGCGTTGCGCGGGCGTGTGCTCGAGCAGCCGCTCGAAGGCGCGAAAACGCTCGACGAGGCCCTTGGAGTAGTCGAGCCGGTCCACGCTCATGATCACCTTGCGGCCGTGCAGAGCGGCCTTGAGCGTGCGCACCGGCTTGCCGCTCTCGCCGGCTTTGGCGAGTTCGGCGACTTCATCGGGATAGACGCCGATCGGGTAATCGTTCGCGCACAGCGTCTTGCCGAACGCCTTGATCTGCGTGAGGCCATCGGCGCGCTTTTCGATCGAGCCATCCGCCTCGTTCACGATGTAGTCGCAAAACGCGCGCAGGTCGGGCTTCGTCTGAAAACCGAGCAGGTCGAACGAGCACAGCGCTTCCACCAGTTCGCGGTGCGGCGGCACCGCCAGCAGCACCTGCGAGGCCGGAAACGGGATGTGCAAAAAGAAGCCGATGCGGTTCTTCACACCCGCCGCGCGCAGCGCCTGGGCGAACGGAATCAGGTGATAGTCGTGGACCCAGATGACGTCGTCGTCGCGCAAAAGCGGCACGAGCTGCTGCGCGAGCCACGCGTTCACGCGGCAATAGCCCGCATAATCGTTGCGGTCGTACTGCACGAGATCGGCGCGATAGTGGAACGCCGGCCAGAGCGTGGCGTTCGAGAAGCCGCGGTAGTACTGGTCGTAGTCGCGGCGCAGCAGGCCGATGGTCGCGAAGGTGACCGGGCCGCGCTCCTCGAGCTGGATCTGCGGCAGGCCGGACGAGAGCACCTCGCCGCTCCAGCCGAACCACATGCCGCCGGTTTCTTTCAGCGCGTCGTAGACGCCGACCGCGAGCCCGCCCGCGGCCGGGCCGCCTTCGGAAATCGGCGCGACCCGGTTCGACACGATGATCAGTCGGCTCATGAGATGCAGGTTCCGTGCAGAAAAATAGTTAGACGCGCCCGTGCTGGCGCGGCCCAGGAGCAGCGCAGGAAGCGCCGGCGCACGGGGGCCGGCACCGGCAAGCGCGCCAGAATCAGGCGCCGCGGGTCGGCGCGACGAGCGCGTCGAGCCACGCGAGCAACGCCTCGACCGACTCGACGCGCGTTTTCGCGATCGTGTCGCCGCCGCCGACCTTGATCGAAAGCCCGCCATGGGCGTTGACGACGGCAAAGCCCTTCTCGTCGGTCAAATCGTCGCCGACGAACACGGGCGTGCGGCCCGCGAACGGCGGCTCGTCAAGGAAGGCGCGCAGCGCGCGGCCCTTGTCGACGTCCTTCGGCTTGATCTCGTAGACCATCTTGCCGGGCTGCAGCACATAGGCGGCGGCGAATTCGGCGGCGAGCTTTTCGGTAGCCGCGCGCGCGACGCCCTCGTGCTCGGGCGCGTTGCGATAGTGCAGCGCGAGCGCCGCGCCTTTGATCTCGAGCAGCATGCCCGCATGGGTGCGCACGACTTCGGCAAGCACCTGCTCCATATGCAGCAGACGTTGATCGTTGAAGCCGATACGCTGCGTGTCGCCGTTCGCATCGCGGCGCTCGGCGCCGTGCAGGCCCGCGACCGGGAGATCCGGCATGCCGAGAAAGGTATCGATGCTCTCGATGCCGCGCCCCGAGACGATCGCCACCGCGCCGTGCGTCGCATGGCGCAAGGCATCCAGCAGAGCGAGCATGTCGGGGCGCACCAGCACGCCGTCGGGCGTGGGCGCAAGCTCGACGAGCGTGCCGTCGAAATCGAAGAAAAATGCCGTCTTGTCGAACGACAATTCAGCCGGAAGTACTTGCATTACGTTCGTTTCGTCCCTCGGCGCTCGGGCCGGGTGTTGATCCGGCAGGCGCATGCCGACCGGATAAAGTGTGCGCATCTTACCGCGCATCGTCCTGATTTTCGAGAAAGGAAGCCAGCGCGGCCACTGCGACAGCTTCTACTGACCGGCTTGGCACGCGGCAGCATGCGCAATATCGACTCGATGCGTTCGGACGCTTTTTTTGCGCTACCGGTTCAATGCAAGCCGTTTCCCGGCGCGACAGATGCGGCAAATTGCCCCTGCCGCCCCGCCACACCTGACTCCTGCACGGCAGTGAGCCCCCAATTTTGCTACAGTCCAGCGACATGGCGTGGGCCAGCCACGCTCATGCCCTTGTAAATCGAGTTACCGAGAGAGCCTTTGTTCCCCGAGTTCGACGCTTTGCGTTCATCACGCTTCGCAGCCCGCGCCGTAGTCCGCCTGGCCCATCCGGTCCACCTGTGCCGCGCTCTGCGCGGAGTGCGTGCCGCGACACTGCTGACGCTTGCGGCCGGCTCCGTGCTGCTAGGCGCATGTTCGCATCCGGCCGAGCCGTGGCAACTCACCGATGTGAGCGGCCATCTGCCCGACCTGAGGTTCGCGCTCACCGCCGACAGCGGCAAGCCCGTCACCGGCACGGACCTGCGCGGCAATACGGCGCTCGTGTACTTCGGCTACACGCATTGCCCGGATGTCTGCCCGGAAACGATGGCGCGTCTGATGCAGGTCATAGCGAAACTCGGACCCGATGCGCGGCATGTGCGGATACTCTTCATCAGCGTCGATCCGGCGCGCGACACCCCGCAGGCGCTGCACGCCTACGTGAGCGCATTCGACGCACAGCACGCGCTGGGCCTGACCGGCACCGATGCGCAGATCGAATCGCTCGCCAAACGTTATCGCGTGGCGTATCAGATGGAAAAGCGCGACCCCGACGGCAGCTACGAAGTCACGCACAGCTCGGCCGTCTACGTGTTCGACGCACAAGGCCACGCGCGCCTGCTCGCGACCGACAAGGACTCGCCCGACGCCATCGCACACGACGTGCGCCGCGTGATCGACTCCGCGACGTAAGCGCCGTCGGGCATTACTCGCGCAGCGATACGCCAGCGCGATCCGTAACACCGATTTCCGTACCCCCGCAACAGGAACTGCCATGACGATGAAAATGAAGTCCCGCCGCGTTACTCGCCTGAGCCCCCGCATGAGCCCGATGAGCCGGCTGGGCGCCACACTCGGCTGCGCCCTCGCCTGCACCTTCGCGGCGTTCGCCCCTGCGGCGCACGCCGCCGGCGATGCACTCACCGCGCAAAACGCATGGGTCCGCTGGCTGCCGAACGATTTGCCGGCAGCGGGTTACGTCACGCTGAAGAACGACAGCGACAAGCCGGTCGACCTCGTGAACGTGTCGAGCGACGACTACGGCATGGTGATGCTGCATCGGACCGTCTCGAACGGCTCGACGCAGAAGATGGTGATGGTGGACAAGGCCACGGTGCCCGCCCACGGCACGCTCGCGATCGCACCGGGCGGCTATCACCTGATGCTGGAGCACGCGAAGCACAAGATCGCACCGGGCGACACGGTGAAGGTGAAACTGCAGTTCTCGGATGGCGCGACACTCGACACGCCGTTCGCAGTGAAGCCGCCGTCGCAGCAGTGATGGCGTGCAGAACGCCCGGAAGCGCGCCATGAGCCTCGTGAAGAAGCCCGCGATGAACCCGAGTAGAAGCCTGCGATGAACCCGCTCTATTGGCTCGACCCGTGGGAGCCCTCGCCGACCGTCGTGATCGCCGTGCTGCTGACGGCGGTGCTGTTCGTGCGCGGCAAGCGTCACGCGAGGGTCTCGCTGGCGCGCCAGATCTCGTTCTGGTTCGGGCTCGGCGCACTCTATGTCGCGCTGCATACGCGGCTCGACTACTTCTTCGAGCATGAATTCTTCATGCACCGCGCGCAGCATCTCGTGCTGCATCACCTCGGGCCGTTCTTCATCGCGCTCGCTTATCCGGGCGCGGCGCTGCGCGCAGGCATTCCGTTCGCGTGGCGGCAACGCTTCGTGCGCCCTGTGCTGAGCGCGCGGCCGGTGCGTGCGATGCTCGACGTCGTCATGCATCCGGTCGTCGCCGTGACGCTCTTCGTCGGGCTCATCTACTTCTGGCTGCTCTCGCCCATCCACTTCATCGCGATGCTCGACTGGCGGCTCTATCGCGTGATGAACTGGAGCATGGTGATCGACGGCCTGCTGTTCTGGTGGCTCGTGCTCGACCCGCGCCCCGCGCCGCCCGCGCGCCTCGCACCCGGCAAGCGCGTGCTGGTGGTGATCGCCGCGATTCCGCCGCAGAGCGTGCTCGGCGCGTTCATCTTCTTCACGTCACACGAGCTCTATCCGGTCTATTCGATTTGCGGACGCGCATTCACGTGGCTCTCGCCGATGCGCGATCAGCAAATCGGCGGCCTGCTGTTGTGGATTCCGGGATCGATGATGAGCGTGGTCGGCGCCTTGATTGCGCTGCGTCACTGGATGCGGCTTTCGGCGCGCGGGCGCCTCAAGCGCCCACACGGCGCGCGCACACCCGCACGGCCCTCGCAACAGCACGACCCGCTACACACCTGAGCGCGTGCGCCATGCGCGCAAGACGGGAGGTGCTGCAAGAAGCGCGGCGCGAAGGCCAGTGCGCTACGCCGAGCGCATCCACACGTGCGGGATGCCGTCCTCGTCGTGAATCTCCGATACCGGCTTGAAGCCAAACGCGCCGTAGAACTTTTGCAGATGCGCCTGGGCGTGCAGCCGCATCGCCACGCCCGGCCATTGCTGTGCGACGTGGCCGATCGCGCGCTCCAGCAAGCCGTTACCGAGCTTGATACCGCGGAAGTTCGGCGACGTCACCACGCGGCCGATACGCACGTCCGGATCCTGTGCGTCGGGCAACAGCACCCGCAGATAGCCCGCCAGTTCGCGCGAGCCGTCCCGCTCGCCCCATGCGAGCAAATGCCAGGCGTCGCCGTCGAGGCCATCGATATCGCCGTACACGCAGTTCTGCTCGACCACGAACACGGCCGAACGCAGCTTGAGCATTTCATAGACATCGCGTGGGGAAAGCGTATCGAATGCGTTCCATTGCCAGTCGAGTTGGGCCTTCGGCAATGCGGGAGGCTGCGCAATCATGTGATTTCCGTCAAAGCGTGCTGAAACGTTGATTATGCCTTGTGGCGCGAGCGCGGCACAAACGCCGGCCGGCGTTCGCGCATCACTTGCGCCGGCGCGGCGGCTCGAACTTGCGCCAGTACTGAAACGGTTCTTCGTGAAGGTCGATGTCGAGTTCGACGATGCGCGCCTGCATGCGCTCCTGTGCATCGGCGATCGCGCGGTTATAGACGGCAGGCCCGATCTCTTCGAGAAAGAAACCCAGCAGGCCGCCCGCGGCGATATTGCCGATCGACTCATCCATATTGGCGTCGAAATAGCGCTGGATCGACGCAATCGCGGCCGCGCGCGCGTCTTCGGAGAGTTCGATGGGCATGGTGGGAGTCCAGGTGAAAGCGATCCATGGATTGTGCGCGAGTGCGCAGGACAACATATCATCCATTTGACCGGGGACGACAACCCATCTGAGCACTGTAGTGTTTCGATCATCAATCGAACACATGGCGGTAGCCCGGACGCAGAAACAAGAAAAGCCACCCGAAGGTGGCTTTTCTTGTCTTACCTGGAGGCGCGAGCCGGAGTCGAACCGGCCTACACGGCTTTGCAGGCCGCTGCATAACCGCTTTGCTATCGCGCCAAAAGCGGACTGTTCGATGTTCCGCGTGCACCGCACTGCTTGCGCACACCACCATCGGACAGATTTTTTGCGGTGGCCTTGCGGCCTGCCAAACAAAAGGGGAAGCGCTGCTTCCCCGGAATTCTGGAGCGGGAGACGAGTCTCGAACTCGCGACCTCAACCTTGGCAAGGTTGCGCTCTACCAACTGAGCTACTCCCGCATTTTTACTACCGCACTGCTCTTTGCTGCTTCAGCGCCCCGTTTCACACTGCTGCAAAACGCCGCACCCAAATTCTGGAGCGGGAGACGAGTCTCGAACTCGCGACCTCAACCTTGGCAAGGTTGCGCTCTACCAACTGAGCTACTCCCGCATTTCTACTGCATCGCCGTTGATTTACCGCTTATCTTCAGCTATCTCCACCGCATCTGCTTCATTTGCTGCTTGTCGTGCAGCGGAGAAGTGAGATTATGTATAAGCCGCTGAAACGTGTCAACCCCTTCGGGGGATCTTTTTAAAAAAGATTCGCGAGAAGACACGGCTGAACCGCTTACAGGCTCCCTCGCTCGCGGATTTGCGGCCACGCGAGCTTCATGTAATAGAGCATCGACCAGATCGTCAGCACGGCCGCCACGTAGATGAGCCAGGTGCCCCACACGCGCGAGTCGAACAGCGAGATCCCGCCGATCGTCAGAGGCGCATAGAACAGCAGCATGGGAATCGCCACCATCTGGCAGGCCGTCTTGAATTTGCCGAGCTGATTCACCGCGACGCTCTTGGACGCACCAATCTGCGCCATCCATTCACGCAGCGCCGAGATGGCGATCTCGCGCCCCACGATCACGAGTGCGATGACCGCATCGAGGCGCTGCAGGTGCACGAGCACGAGCAGCGCGGCCGTCACCATGAGCTTGTCGGCCACAGGATCGAGGAACGCGCCGAACGACGACGTCTGGTTCCACTTGCGGGCGAGATAGCCGTCGAACCAGTCGGTCAGCGCCGCCAGCACGAAGATCAGCATCGCCGCCGTGTTCTGGTGCATCGGGCTCAGTAGCGTCTGCGGCAGATAGAACACGCCAACCACGAGCGGAATCAGCACGATCCGCAGCCACGTCAGGAGAATCGGAATATTGAACGGCATCGGGTGGCGCAGTCTGTCAGGGGAGATTGCAATGATGGGAGATGCAATTGTGCCGCGTCACCGGACCTGCCACAAGCAACCGTAAGGTGGCGCGGTCGGTGGCGCAGCAGTGGGCTCAATGAAGCTGCTGGTAGATCTGCTCGGCGAGCGCGCGCGAAATGCCCTCCACGCTCGCCAGATCCTCCACGCTCGCGGCCATCACGCCGCGCAAACCACCAAAGCGCGCAAGCAGGCGCTGGCGGCGCTTCGCGCCCACCCCTTCGAGCTCTTCGAGCCGCGAGGTCTGGCGCGTCTTGCCGCGCTTCGCGCGCATGCCCGTGATCGCGAAACGGTGGGCCTCGTCGCGGATCTGCGCGACCAGCATCAGTGCCGCGCTTTCCTTGCCGAGCTCGAGCGGCGACCGGCCGTCGGCGAACACAAGGGTCTCGAGACCGACCTTGCGCCCCTCGCCCTTGGCCACGCCCACGATCATCGCAGGGTCGAGCCCCAACTCGTCGAATACCTGGCGCGCGATCTCGACCTGCCCCTTGCCACCGTCGATCAACACGATGTTGGGCAGCGTGCCGCCCGACGTGACGGGCTCCGCGCCTTCGGGCGGCACTGTGCCGTTATCGGCAACTTCGGCGCCATCGGCAGCGTTCGCAGTCTGCACGGTCTGCGCTTCGTCGCCTTCGTCGGCCTCGTTGCGCGCCGACTGCGCGACCATCTTTTCGTAGCGGCGCGTGAGCACCTGGCGCATGGCCGCGTAATCGTCGCCGCCCGTGATGCCCGTGATGTTGTAGCGCCGGTACTCGCCCGACTGCATTTTGTGATGGTGATAGACGACGCACGACGCCTGGGTCGCCTCGCCCATCGTGTGGCTGATGTCGAAGCACTCGATGCGCAAATGCGCGAGGTCGTCGAGTTCGAGCCCGAGCATCTGTGCGAGCGTGCGCGTGCGCGCCTGCTGCGAGCCCTGCTCGGAGAGCAGGCGTGCAAGCGCGAGCCGCGCGTTCTGCTCGGCCATCGCGAGCCACGCGCGCTTTTGCCCTTGCGGCTGGCGCAGCAGCGTGACCTTGTGGCCGGCCTGCTCGCTGAGCACATCGACGAGCTCGCGGTTCGCCGGCGGATGGCTCACGACCAGCACCGGCGGCACGCGATTGCCAAAGTAATGCTGGGCAATGAAGGCGTCGAGCACTTCGGATTCGATGCCGGTCTCGCGCTTGCCGGCCAGCGCGGAATCGGTGCCTGCGCCGCCTTCGGCGCGCGCAACGGCGTCGGCTTCGGTCCCATCGGCCGCCTCGGCTTCTTCCTCCTCGCCCGCGAGATCCGCCGCGAGCGCGAGCGGATCGGGCGCGGCGCCTTCATCGGCTTGCTCGTGCTCATCGGCACTTGCCTCACTTTCGTGGCCGGCCTGCACGCCCGCGGCGGTCACCATGGCCTTGCGCGCGAGCGACGGCAGCGACTTGAGCGCCGATGCCGCCAGCACGGTCTCGCTGTCGATCTCCTCGGCGACACCGCCCTCCTCGTCGGTCAGGGCACGCTCGACGTGCGCCGGAAAGTAAGCCTTGTCGCCCAGATGGCGGCCGCCGCGCACCATCGCGAGATTCACGCAGACCCGCCCGCCCAGCGCCACCACGGCGAGGATGTCGACGTCGCTCTCGCCGCCGGTCTCGATGACCTGCTGATGCAGCACCGTCGCGAGCGAGCTCATCTGGTTGCGCACCGCCGCCGCCTGCTCGAACTTCAGCTCGGCGGCAAACGCGTGCATCTTCGTCTCCAGCTCCTTCATCACTTCGTTCTGACGGCCGAGCAGAAAACGCGAGGCGTTGCTCGCGTCGCGCGCGTAATCGTCCGCGCTGATCGCGCCCACGCACGGCGCCGTGCAGCGTGCGATCTGATGCAGCAGACAGGGCCGCGTGCGGTTGTTGAACACCGAGTCTTCGCAAGTGCGCAGCTGGAACACGCGCTGCAGGATCTGAATGCTCTCGCGTACCGCCGATGCGCTCGGAAACGGCCCGAAATACTGGTTTTTTCGATCGACCGCGCCGCGGTAGTACGCCATGCGCGGAAACTTGTGGCCCGTGAGCTTGAGGAACGGGTACGACTTGTCGTCGCGAAAGAGGATGTTGTAGCGCGGCGTAAGCGCCTTGATGAGATTGTTCTCGAGCAGCAGCGCCTCGGCCTCGGAGCGCGTGACCGTGGTTTCGATGCGCGCGATGCGCGTGACCATCATGGCGATGCGCGGCGAGAGCTGGGTCTTCGTGAAATAGCTCGATACGCGCTTTTTCAGGTCGCGCGCCTTCCCCACGTAGAGCACCGTGCCTTGCGCGTCGTAGTAGCGATACACGCCGGGCAGATGCGGGAGCTGCGTCATGACCTCTTTCGGGTCGAAAACGTCGGGATCGGTGGAAGCGGTCATCCAGTCTGGGAGCGTCGGGTGGCAAGCCGCGCCGCCTCTCGCGACGCCGCCGTGCGGGTGTCTTAGAATCGCAAGTTTAGATCATTCCGCGCGGGGCCGAACCCGCCGGCCCATCGGCCGGATGGCCGCTCGCGCGGCCCCGCACCTGCGCACTTCCTCCGCCATGCCACACAGCAAACATCCCGCAGCAACCCGCAAACGCGAGGCCGCGCAACGCGCAGCCGAATCGCGCATCGCCTGCGACATCTTCTGCGCCGTAATCGACAATTTCGGCGACATCGGCGTGTGCTGGCGCCTCGCGCGCCAGCTTGCGCACGAGCACGATTGGGAAGTGCGCCTCTTCGTCGACGACCTGCACGCCTTCCGGAGGCTTTGCCCCGCGCTCGATCTCGAACAGGCGACGCAGACTGTCGAAGACGTCGTGATCG
Source organism: Paraburkholderia sp. (assembly GCA_035277805.1). Classification (GTDB taxonomy): domain Bacteria; phylum Pseudomonadota; class Gammaproteobacteria; order Burkholderiales; family Burkholderiaceae; genus Paraburkholderia. The sequence continues at coordinate 12,860 of DATEJU010000323.1, forward strand.
AACACTGGCACGAGCCCGAGCACGCGGGCGAAACGCTCAAAATAGCCGACGTGGTGATCGAAGCGTTCGCCTGCGAACTGCCGGGCGTCTACGTGAGTGCGATGGCGCAGCGCGAACGCGCGCCGGTATGGCTGAACCTCGAGTACCTGAGCGCCGAAGACTGGGTCGCCGATTTTCATCTGCGCCCGTCGCCGCATCCGCGCTACCCGCTGCTCAAGCACTTCTTTTTCCCGGGCCTGGGTCCCGGCACGGGCGGTGTGCTCAAGGAACGCGATCTCGACGCCGCGCGCGCGGCGTTCGAGCGCTCGGCCGACGCGCGCGCTGCCTGGTGGCAAAGCACCACCGGCGGTCCGCCGCCCGCTCCCGATGCCACGGTGATCTCGCTCTTCGCCTATGAGAACCCCGCCGTCGACGCCCTGCTCGAGCAATGGCGCGACAGCCCGACGCCCATCGTGCTGCTGGTGCCGCAAGGCCGCATCTCCGGTGCACTCGCGCGCTTTTTCGGCGTCCAGTCGTTCGACGCCCATGCAAGCGCCGAACGCGGCTCGCTGCGTGCGCACGGCCTCGCCTTCACGGAGCAGCGCGGCTACGACGCCCTGCTATGGGCAAGCGACGTGAACTTCGTGCGCGGCGAGGACTCGTTCGTGCGCGCGCAGTGGGCGGCCCGGCCGTTCGTCTGGCAGATCTATCCGCAGGCGGACCACGCCCATCTGCCCAAGCTGGACGCGGCGCTCGAGCACTACGCCCGCACCCTCGCCGAGGCGCCGCGCAACGCGCTCGCGCGCTTCTGGCACGCGTGGAACAGCAACGGCGCCCCTGCGGCAGCGGGCGACCCCGGCGGCGCGTCCGGCCTGCCGCTCGATGTGCCCCCGCCGGCACCGGATTGGCGCGATTTCGCGCAGTATTTGCCCGTGTTCAAGGCCCGCGCGCAGGCTTGGGCGAGCGAGTTGGCGCAAGCCCGCGATCTTGGCGGAAATCTCGCCGAATTCGCAAAAACTCAGTTAAAATAAGCGGTTACCCGACGGCAGCCGTCTCAAGCGCTTCGATTCTCGTTCCCCGATCATCAAGGGGACACATCATTCGAACCGCTTGCGACGTTTGCCGTCGCGCACACTTGAAGCTATTTAATATCTGGACAGGACTGTTTTTTATGAAGACCGCACAGGAACTCCGCGTCGGCAACGTCGTGATGATCGGCAACGACGCCATGGTCGTGCAAAAGGCCGAGTACAACAAATCGGGCCGCAACGCCGCCGTCGTGAAGATGAAGTTCAAGAACCTGCTGACCGGCGCGGGCATGGAAACCGTGTACAAGGCCGACGACAAGTTCGACGTCGTGGTGCTGGATCGCAAGGAAGTGACCTACTCGTACTTCGCCGACCCGATGTACGTGTTCATGGACGCCGACTACAACCAGTTCGAAGTCGAAGGCGAAATGATGGGCGACGCCCTGAACTACCTCGAAGACGGCATGGCTTGCGAAGTCGTGTTCTACAACGAGAAGGCCATCTCGGTCGAACTGCCGACCGTGCTGGTGCGCGAAATCATCTATACGGAACCGGCTGTCAAGGGCGACACGTCGTCGGGCAAGGTTCTGAAGAGCGCCAAGCTGAACACCGGCTTCGAGCTGCAAGTGCCGCTCTTCTGCAACATCGGCGACAAGATCGAAATCGACACGCGCACGAACGAGTACCGCAGCCGCGCCTAAGGTTCCCATTTGCGTGCGCCAGGCCGCGCGAGTGCATCCGCAACGTTTCTGCGAAGCGCGCGCAAAGCCATCTCGATGCATGGCGGATGCAAAAATTAAAGCGCCCCAAGGGGCGCTTTTTCTTTTTTTCCCGAACGTGTATGTTTGTGGCTACATGGGAAATCCTTACCGGTTATTCAGGTGCGCAAATCAGGTGCATCTCGCAGCGGTGAGGCTCAGCGCTCATGGCATGGTTTCTGCTGGTTCAATTTCGAGATACATCTCGCAATGGGGCAACCCGCGAGCATCCCTCTTCTCTGAACCAGGAGAGGCACGATGAACAATGACATCGCTGCAGGCAAGTGGAAGCAGTTGCTGGGCAAGGTCAGGACCGCCTGGGGCAAGCTCACGGACGATGAGCTTACGCAAGTCGAAGGGCGAGCCGAACGCCTCGTCGGATTGGCCCAGGAGCGTTACGGCAAGACGCGCGACGAAGCCGGGCGAGAGGTGCGACGCTGGTTCGAGACGCACGGGTCACGCCACTGACTGATCGGCCCGCTGCGCGGCCCACGGCGCGACTCGCGTCGCCCTTGGACGAGGCAGCTTGCATGCAGCATGGGGGTAGTACGGCAGGAGCGTTACGCAACGCGGCGCGGCAAGCCTGCGCGGCGCACGACGCAGCACGACGGTGACGTCGAGGCACAGGCGATCCGTCCGGGCAGATGCCGCCCGCAGGGCGCGCCGCCTCTCAGTCGGCACAGCCCGACGAACCGCCGTGCGCCAGCCGCCAATCTGGGAGGACCGGAACTGAACAACATGCTTCGAGACACCTTGGTGATCTCGGTGAAATCTTCCGTATCGTGCCGCGTCGCGGCGCGCCGCAACGTCGCGCCTGCCGGCTGCCGGCCGGGCTGCGCGCACGCCCGGCGCACCTGCGTTCATCC
>DATEJU010000324.1:0-7664 GCA_035277805.1 Paraburkholderia sp.
CAGTTGCCGCCGCCCAACGTCACCGGCACGCTGCACATGGGCCACGCGTTCAACCAGACGATCATGGACGGCCTCGCGCGCTACCACCGCATGCTCGGCGAAAACACGCTGTGGGTGCCGGGCACGGACCACGCGGGCATCGCCACGCAGATCGTGGTCGAGCGCCAGCTCGACGCGCAGAAGATCTCGCGCCACGACCTCGGCCGCGAGAAGTTCGTCGAGCGCGTGTGGGAATGGAAGCAGCAGTCGGGCTCGACCATCACCGGCCAGGTGCGGCGTCTGGGCGCCTCGATCGACTGGTCGCGCGAGTACTTCACGATGGACGACAAGATGTCGGCCGCCGTGCGCGACGTGTTCGTGCGCCTCTATGAACAGGGCCTGATCTACCGCGGCAAGCGCCTCGTGAACTGGGACCCGGTGCTGCTCACCGCCGTTTCGGACCTCGAAGTGGCTAGCGAAGAGGAAAACGGCCATCTCTGGCACCTGAGCTACCCGCTCGCGGACGGCTCGGGCCACCTCACGGTCGCCACCACGCGCCCGGAAACCATGCTCGGCGACACGGCCGTGATGGTCCACCCGGAGGACGAGCGCTATGCGCACCTGATCGGCAAGATGGTCAAGCTGCCGCTCGCGGATCGCGAGATCCCCATCATCGCCGACGAATACGTGGACCGCGAATTCGGCACGGGCGTCGTGAAGGTCACGCCCGCGCACGACTTCAACGACTACCAGGTAGGCCAGCGCCACGGCCTGCCGATGATCGAGATCCTCACGCTCGACGCGAAGATCAACGAGAATGCGCCCGAAAAGTACCGCGGCCTCGACCGCTTCGAGGCCCGCAAGCAGGTGGTGGCCGACTTCGAGGCGCTGGGCCTGCTCGAATCGGTGCAGCCGCACAAGCTCATGGTGCCGCGCGGCGACCGCACGGGCGTCGTGATCGAGCCGATGCTCACCGACCAGTGGTTCGTGGCCATGACCAGGCCCGCGCCCGAAGGCACGTTCAACCCCGGCAAGTCGATCACCGAGGTCGCGCTGGAAGTGGTGCGCAACGGCCAGATCAAGCTCGTGCCGGAGAACTGGACGACCACTTACAACCAGTGGCTCGAAAACATTCAGGACTGGTGCATCTCGCGCCAGCTCTGGTGGGGCCATCAGATCCCGGCCTGGTACGGCGAAAACGGTGAGATCTTCGTCGCGAAGAGCGAGGAAGAGGCGCGTGCGCAGGCCGAAGCCAAAGGCTACAAGGGCGCACTCAAGCGCGACGAAGACGTGCTCGACACGTGGTTCTCGTCGGCGCTCGTGCCGTTCTCGTCGCTCGGCTGGCCGCAGGAGACGCCTGAGCTGAAGGCCTTCCTGCCCTCCTCGGTGCTGGTGACGGGCTTCGACATCATCTTCTTCTGGGTGGCGCGCATGGTCATGATGACCACGCACTTCACCGGCAAGGTGCCCTTCGACACCGTCTACGTGCACGGCCTCGTGCGCGACGCCGAAGGCCAGAAGATGTCCAAGAGCAAGGGCAATACGCTCGACCCGATCGACATCGTCGACGGCATCGAGCTCGAAGCGCTGGTTGCCAAGCGCACCACGGGCCTCATGAACCCCAAGCAGGCCGCGAGCATCGAGAAGAAGACGCGCAAGGAGTTCCCGAACGGCATTCCCGCCTTCGGCACCGACGCGCTGCGCTTCACGATGGCCTCGATGGCCACGCTCGGCCGTAACGTGAACTTCGACCTCGCGCGCTGCGAGGGCTATCGCAACTTCTGCAACAAGCTCTGGAACGCCACGCGCTTCGTGCTGATGAACTGCGAAGGCCACGACTGCGGCTTCTCGAAGCCGGGCGCATGCCAGCCGGGCGACTGCGGCCCGGGCGGCTACACCGACTTCTCGCAGGCCGACCGCTGGATCGTCTCGCTCTTGCAGCGCGTGGAGGCCGAAGTCGCGAAGGGTTTCGCCGACTATCGCTTCGACAACGTGGCCAACGCCATATATAAGTTCGTCTGGGACGAATACTGTGACTGGTATCTGGAGCTCGCGAAGGTTCAGATCCAGAACGGCACGCCCGAGCAGCAGCGCGCCACGCGGCGCACGCTCTTGCGCGTGCTGGAGACGGTGCTGCGCCTCGCGCACCCGGTGATCCCGTTCATCACCGAAGCGCTGTGGCAGAAGGTGGCGCCGCTCACCGACGCATATCCGCAAGGCGCGGCCGAGGGCGAGGCATCGATCATGATGCAGCGCTATCCGCTGGCCGAGCCGAAGAAGATTGACGAAGCCGCCGAGCAATGGGCCGCCGACCTGAAGGCCGTGATCGATGCATGCCGCAACCTGCGCGGCGAGATGAGCCTCTCGCCCGCCACGAAGGTGCCGCTGCTGGTCACGGGCAACGCTGAGCGCCTTGCATCGTTCGCGCCCTATGCGCAGGCGCTGGCGAAGCTCTCGGAGGTCCAGATCATCGCCGACGAAGCGACGCTCGACGCCGCCTCGGCGGGCGCGCCGGTTGCTATCGTCGGGACGGACAAGCTCGTGCTGAAGGTGGAGATCGATGTGGCAGCCGAGCGCGAGCGTCTCTCGAAAGAAATCGCAAGATTGACGAACGAGGTCACGAAGTGCAGTGCGAAGCTCGGAAACGAGAGCTTCGTGGCAAAAGCCCCGCCTGCGGTGGTCGAGCAGGAACAGAAGAGGCTGGCAGAATTCCAGGCGACGCTCGGCAAGCTGGCCGCGCAACTCGCGCGGTTACCCGCCTGAATTGGATAATGTGAAGGTTTGACGCCGCGTGAGCGGCGTCTGCCCCACCAGGACCAGGACTAAAGACATGCTAAAAGTTACTAAAGCGGTATTTCCGGTGGCGGGCCTCGGCACGCGCTTCCTGCCGGCTACCAAGGCGAGCCCGAAGGAAATGCTGCCGGTCGTCGACAAGCCGCTGATCCAGTACGCAGTCGAGGAGGCTGTGGCGGCTGGCATCACCGAAATGATCTTCGTGACGGGCCGCAGCAAGCGCGCGATCGAAGACCATTTCGACAAGTCCTATGAGATCGAGGCCGAGCTCGAGGCGCGCGGCAAGGCGAAGCTGCTCGAGCTGGTCCGCAACATCAAGCCGAACAATGTCGACTGCTTCTACGTGCGCCAGCCCGAAGCGCTGGGTCTGGGCCACGCCGTGCTGTGCGCGGAAAAGCTCGTGGGCGACAACCCGTTCGCCGTGATCCTCGCCGACGACCTGCTCTACGGCACGCCGCCCGTCATGAAGCAAATGGTCGATGTGTTCGACCACTACCATAGCTCGGTGCTCGGCGTGGAAGAGATTCCGCCCTCGGAGACGCGCTCGTACGGCATTGTCGACGGCAAGGAATGGGAAGACGCGATCGTCAAGCTTTCGGGCATCGTCGAAAAGCCGGCGCCCGAAGTCGCGCCGTCGAACCTTGGCGTGGTGGGCCGCTACGTGCTCAAGCCGCGCATTTTCGAGCATCTGCGCTCGATCAAGCCGGGCGCGGGCGGCGAGCTCCAGCTCACCGACGCCATCCAGTCGCTGCTCGCCGACGAGCAAGTGCTCGCGTACAAGTATCACGGCACGCGCTTCGATTGCGGCAGCAAGCTCGGCTACCTGAAGGCGACGGTGGAGTTCGCGCTGCGCCACCCGGAAGTGGCCGACGACTTCGCGGAATATCTGCGTACGCGCAAGCCGGAGCTGGAAGGCTAGGCGCCCCCGGCCAGGCGCCCCTGGCGGGGCGCTTCCCCGCGAGGTGCCTGCAACGAAAAATGGCCCGCAATCGTGAGATTGCGGGCCATTTTCTTGCGTGGCACTTGAGCGCCGCGCGAAGCGCTTCAGCGGCGGCGCATCAGGAACACGAAGGTCTTGTCCTGCTGCGAGCTCTCCACGATCTCGTTGCCCGTCTGCTTGGCGAAGGCGGCGAAATCGCGCTGCGAGCCCGGATCGGTCGCGAGCACCTTGAGAATCTGGCCGCTTTCCATGTCGGCAAGCGCCTTCTTGGCGCGCAGGATCGGCAGCGGGCAGTTCAGCCCGCGCGCATCCACTTCCTTGTGAACCTGAATCTGCATCGGGTGGATCCTTCGTTGGCGCGCCGCCTCTTTCTGGCGGCGCTGGGTACGTCAGGGATAACAGCGATTTTACCGCAGCTGCGTATAACGGCGCTTGCGCCCTCTTTGCAGCCGCCATGTAGTCGCTTCGTACCCGCTTTATGCCCGCCGTCCACCCTCAGCGCCCGGGCACCTCAGAGCGTCACCGCCTGCCCCGTGCGCAGCGACTCGCGCAGCGCGAAGCCGATTCTCGTGGCCTCCAGCGCGTCCTCGAGCGTCGCGCCCTGCCCCGCGTCCGCCCCTGCGCCGGATTCACCGCCATGGCGCGCACGTACCGCCGCGACGAACGCCTGAGCCTCGATGAGAAATGCCTCCTCGAAGCGGTCGAAGAAGGTCGGCGTGCATTCGCTGCGCACACCGTGCGCGTCGTGAATCTCCACGCGGTTTGCGCGCGGCACCTGGCCGATCGCGAGCGCGCCTGCCGTACCGATGACCTCGCTCGACGTGTCGTTGCCGTGCGCCATGGTGCGCGACGCATAGAACATCGCGAGCTTGCCGCCCTCGAACTCGCAGATCGCAACGCCATTGTCGACGTCGCCGCATTCGCGCAAGCCCTCGTGCAGCGCGACCGCGCCCGCCGCAAACACACGCGTGGCGCGCGGCTTGCCGAGGAGCCAGCGCGCGACGTCGATGTCGTGCACGGTGCAGTCGAGAAAGATGCCGCCCGAGGTGGGCGCGAAGCGCACGAAAAAACCATCGGGATCGTTGAGATCGCAGGTTTGCGAGCGCACGAGAAATGGCCGGCCGATCGCCCCCGCGCGCAGCTTCGAAAATGCGTCGTGATAACTCGGGTCGAAACGGCGCATGAAGCCGATCGTCACCTGCTGGCCCGGAAAGCGTCGCGCCTCTTCGACCACGCGCTCGCATTCGGCCACATCGAGCGAGAGCGGCTTTTCGCAGAACACGTGCTTGCCCGCGCGCAACGCGTCGACGATCTGCTGCGCGTGCAGCGCCGAAGGCGTCACGAGCCACACGGCGTCCACCGAGGCATCGGCGAGCAGCTCGGCATAGTCGCGGTAAAGCCGCGCCTCGGGCAGCGCTTCGCGTGCCCACGCGAGGTCGTCGTCGAGCGGGCTGCATGCCGCTGCCAGCGTCGCGCCCGGCACGCGATACGCGAGATTCTGCGCATGCCGCCGGCCGAGCCGCCCAAGTCCCGCCACGCCCACGCGCAACGGCCGGGCACGTTCATTCGCCTGCATTGTCCGTCTCCTTGGCACTTATTTCGTCATCCTGCCTGTCTGGCGAGCGTCACGCGTCGAGCGCGACGCCACCACGACCCTCATCGACCCGATTGCATCAGACTCCCAGCGTCACCACGCGGCCTTCGCGCCACGAGAGCGCTGCCGCTTCGGCAAGTTCGAGCGCCTTGAGACCATCGGCGACGCTCGTGCGCACCGGCGTGCCCTCGGTGACGGCCTCGTAAAAATGCGCCATCTCGCGCGCATACGCCGCCCTATAGCGCTCGAGAAAAAACGCCTCGGGCACATCCTGCGCCACCGCGCTCTTCGTCCACGCCACCACTTCCGTGGGCTTCATGTTGCCCGCCTGGAGCATGCCCTCGCTACCGAGAATCTCGAAGCGCTGGTCGTAGCCATAGGCCGCGCGCCGTGCCGTGTTGATCTGGCAAAGGCGGCCGCGCTTCGTGCGGATCGTCACCGCGGTCGAGTCGATGTCGCCCGCAGCGGCGATGGCCGGATCGGAGAGGCAACTGCCGGTGGCGTGCACGGTCTCCGCTTCGTCGTCGAGAATCCAGCGGAAGATGTCGAAATCGTGGATCAGCATGTCCTTGAAGATGCCGCCCGAATGCCTGATGTACTCCACGGGCGGCGCGCCCGGATCGCGGCTCGTCACGATCAGCATCTCCGGCGCTCCGATCTCGCCCGCATCGAGGCGCGCCTTGAGTGCGGCAAAGGTGGGATCGTAGCGGCGCTGAAAGCCGATCATGGCCACCACGCCCGCGCGCGCGACGGCTTGCGCGCACTCGCGCGCGCGGCCGATGGCGAGATCCACGGGCTTCTCGCAGAAGATATGCTTGCCCGCTGCCGCCGATTTCAATATCAGTTCGGAATGCGTATCGGTTGACGAACAGATCACGGTCGCGTCGATCGAGGCGTCGCCGAACGCGCCGTCCACGTCGGCCACCTGCGCGCCATGCTGGGCCGCGAGCGCGGCAGCGGCCTCGCGGTTCACGTCGATCACGTACTTCAGACGCACGCCGGGCTGGCGCGCGAGGTTCGCCGCATGAATGCGGCCAATGCGGCCCGCGCCGAATACCGCCACGTTCAGCGTCTTGGCTTCAGTCATCGTATCCTCCAGGGTCGGTCGATTCTTCCACGTTGAGTTCGAGCCGGTACGCGAGCGCCACGAACAGCGCCTGGCACAGGCAAAACGTACTGGTCAGCGAGCGGAACGCGAACGCGCTCCCCTCCTTCACATAGAGCTGCGCGTCGGCGTGACGCGCGAGCGGCGAAAGTTGGCTGTCCGTAATGACGAGCGTCTTCGCCTGATGCTGTTGCCCCACGCGCAGGCAGTACTGCGTTTCCTTGCCGTAGGGCGCGAAGCTGATGGCGATCACCACGTCGCCTTTCTTCACGCTGCGGATCTGCTCGTGATACATGCCGCCGAGACCCGAGACGAGATGCACGCGCTTTCTCGTGTGCTGCAGCGCGTAGACGATATAGCTCGCCACCGCAAACGAACGGCGCACGCCGATCACGTAGATGTTGTCCGCGTGTTCGAGCATCTTCACCGCGGCGTCGAACTGCGCGTCGTCGAGCCCTGCCTCGAGCTCGTCCAGGCCGTTGCGGCACGCGCCAATGAATTCGCGCGCCACCGCGCCGCCGAGATCCGCGCTCGCGTTGCCGTCCTTGGCTTCGATGAGCTGGCGAATGCGCTGCTGATAGCTCGTGGCCGACGCCCCCTGCCCCGCGTAAGCCTGGCGAAACACCGCCTGCAGATCGGAAAAACCCGAAAAGCCGAAGCGCTGCGCGAAACGCACCACCGCCGACGGATGCACCCCGCAGCTCGCCGCGATATCGCTCGTGCGAGCCATCATCACGCTCGCGCGGTTCTGCTCGATATAGGTCGCGACGTTTTTCAACTGTCGCGGCAGTGCCTCGTACTCGTGCGCGATGCGCTGCATCAATTCGTCTACGCCCGCTACGGCGTCGCTGGTTTCATCCGCCATGATCGTTTTTCCCTGATGCTTGCCGCAGTGCCGCAAACCCTTGCCGGGCCTGCGTTTCAAAGCACGACTGACGACATGCTGACGGAGCCGATTATAGGCAGTGCCGAACGCGATTGGAATAAATTTTCCATTTTTATTTGCAATGAAATTTTTGTTGCAACCGGTCTGTCGATCGCCTAATCTTGTCGATGAACGAGGCAGGTGGCTGGAAGGCGCAGGCCACGACGCGCGCCGCGTTCACCCCAAAAACGAACGACAGACCGAGAAAGGTGGAGACTATGACGCAACGCAAGGGCAAGACCATGCTCCGAAGGTTGGCCGCGGCGCTCGCGCTGGCAGCGGGACTGAGCGGCTTGAGCGTGCTGGGCGCGCAGACGGCGCAGGCCGC
>DATEJU010000325.1:0-6076 GCA_035277805.1 Paraburkholderia sp.
TCGACGGCGGCTACACGACGAAGTAGCGCGCGGTTCTCGTGCGGAGGGGGCGCATGCGCGACTGTCGTCGTGAATCGAGATCCTTGGTCGCCCTTCTTGATATCGCTGGATGGCATGAGCACGCGGAGCAGGTCAGACATGCCTGCCGCGTGCAACAGCCGGATGGCGAGCTCAGTGCGACACTGCGACGATCCCTGGCGAGAATTGCGAGTGATCCCGCCGTTCCGGTAGACGTTCGTGCCAGGATCTGGCTTGTGCACGACGGTGCCGGAACGGCATGATCCGAAGATCGAGACGTGATCTTGATGTAACGCGTTGCGGCGTCCTTTGTTTCGACGGTCGATCGACGGCAGTGTCCGGCAACCGAGCTGAAATCAGGTCGGCAACTATCCCGATCTTTCCACGGTATGAAGTCTCACGTGGCGTGCGTCCAATCCGCTGATCAATTTGCCGATTTCGAGGCCGGATCGATGCCGGTTAATGCATTCGCCCGCATCGTCGCGCACAGCGCCGATTCAGCATACTTTCCGACGTTTTTCGCGGGTGTTTCCCACTGGTGGTCATGCGAATTTTTACCTAAGATGAAGCAATTGTGCACGTGATACGGTGCCTGCTCGCGCACGGAGGGAGGCAGGGGCAGCGCCGGAGCAACGCCAGCGTACGTTGCCATCATGGATGCGAATGTGTGCGCGGCGGCTACCAGTCTTGCGACTGCAACGACGCCAACGGGCGCGCCGGCGATCGCCGTGAGGAAGACGGGCCGGTACGGCCGTACCGCGTCGCTGCGCCGAGCGTTGTTCGCAATCGTTTGCGCGCTGGGCGTGGCACCCGCTATGCTCACCGGGGCTCCGGCCGATGTGGGCGGTCAGGTCGAAACCATGCGCATCGTCGCCACCACGAGCCCTGCCGATCCCGCCATTTCGTCACACGACTCCGCCGTGCCTCAGGTCGCGCTCGGCATCATCAGCTTCACGCACTGGCCGACGACACCCGTTCGCCTGCATCTGTTCGTGACGGGCCGGCCCGACTACGCGCGCGGCCTGACCGACACGCTGCAGGCAGGCTAGACGCTGCTCGACGTGCAGCGTGTCAGCTTCGACGATGCCGCGCCCGGCATTGCCTGCGACGTCGTTTATCTCGGTATCCTCAGCGACGATGAGCGAAAGCGGGTGAGAGCCGCGTTGGCCGGCCATCCGGTGCTGACGATCTCGGAACGCGATCCGTCCTGCACCGCGGGCAGCATGTTCTGCCTCAACGTCGAAGGCGACCGCATCTCGTTCGACATCAATCTCGACGCCGTGGCGCGCAGCGGCGTACGCGTGCACCCGAACGTGCTCAATCTCGCGCGCCGGCCGGGGGCGCCATGACACGGTTCGCGCCTCACTTTTCCCCCTCGCACGTGTCGCGCCCGACGCTGCAAAGCGTGTTGCGTCGCGCGCACCTGCGTCTCGCGTTTGTCGCCGTCGCGATGGCCGCCGTGTCGTTGATCGTGGTTGCCGTGATCGCGTTGCGCGCGTATGCCGGCAACAACCTGAACCTGCTGGCGCGATCGCTCGGTTATACCGTCGAGGCGGCGCTCGTTTTCGGCGACCGCGTCGCGGCGAACGAGGCGATCGGGTTGATCGCCGGCGATGAGGACGTCGCGCAGGTGGTCGTCACGGATAGCAAGGGCCAGATAGTCGCGACGTGGCAGTTGCCTGCCGGCAACCAGATCGCGCGGCTCGAGCGCGTCGTCGCCGACCTTGCGCTGCCCGGGCCCGTGATGGTCCCGGTGATGCACGACGGCATCGTCGTCGGTCACGTCGTCGTGCGCGGCCGCGGGCACCAGTTCTTCGGCTTCCTGCTCGGCGGCGTCGGCGGCATTCTCGGCTGCCTGGCCGTCAGCGTGTTCGGCGCGTATGTCAGCTCGAAGCGTCTGTTGCGCAACATCGTTTCGCCGCTGCGCGCGCTGGCCGGCGTGGCGCACGCCGTGCGGCGCGAGCGTGCGTTCGCGCGACGGGGCGCGCCCGTGCCGATCGCCGAACTGAACGAGCTTGGCGACGACTTCAATGCGTTGCTCGATGAATTCGAAGACTGGCAGAACACGCTTCGCGACGAGAACGCGTCGCTTGAACACAAGGCGACGCACGATGCGCTCACGGGCTTGCCCAACCGCATGCAGTTCGAGTCGCGTCTTGCGCGTGCCCTCAGCGACGCCGGCGTGACGGGCGAGCGGGCCAGATTCGCGCAGCTTGTCGAGCAGCAGCCCGCGCAGCTTGTCCCACCCCCCGGCCTGCTGCCAGTCGTGCAACCGACGCCAGCAAGGCGCTCCAGAGCCGAAGCCCAACCGGGTCGGCAGATGATTCCATCGCATCCCTGTCGTCAGCACGAGCAGGATGCCATTGAGTGCTACTCGGTCCGAGACCGGCGGGCGCCCAGGGTATCGCGTGCGTCACGGTTTGGGCGGTGGAAGTAGCGGTTCGATCAGTGCCTACAGCTCGTCGACACGCTGTTTCTGCGTTTAAGATTTCCGAGGTTGGTTCGCTAACGTCAGGTGTACCTCGCACGTCGAGCGAGACGTAATTCCCCTCACAGAAATTTGACTTATCTGGGCGGGGTGCGTCCGTCGAGTCAGTCGCCGTTGCGATGAACGGTGCTCTTGCCGCTGGCCATCACTCGGTCCCGCAGGCTTTTTGACGTGGCGATGATTTTAACAACTTTGATGGGTATCGGAAATCATTGATGGCCATTTTAATTTTTTAATATGGGACCTAGATAATTTAAATTATTTTCAACCGCTTAATTGTCGCTATCAAATATAGAATGAACCGCACCGGATTTTGTGGAGGCGCGGATTCTTGAGAGAATCGAGCCATGAACAAGAAGGCAAGCAAGTTTTCCCCGGAAGTCCGGGGGCGCGCAGTGCGTCTGGTACGCGAGCAGCGTAGCGAGCACCCGTCGATGTGGGCGGCGGTCGAATCGATTGCGCCGATGATCGGCTGCACGCCGCAGACGCTGCTGGATTGGGTCAAGCGCGACGAGGTCGACCGTGGGGAGCGTGATGGCGTGTGCACGGCCGAGCGTGAACGCATCAAGGCCCTGGAGCGTGAGGTCAAGGAACTGCGCCGTACCAACGAGATTCTCAAGCTGGCGAGCGCGTTTTTCTCCTAGGCGGAACTCGGCCGCCGATTCAAGTCCTGAAGGCCTTCGTTGATCAGCATCGCGACACCTTCGGGGTCGAGCCGATCTGCAAGGTCTTGCGGATTGCCCCGTCGGGCTACCGACGCCATGCTGCGCAGCTTCATGATCCGTCCAAACGCTGCGCTCGCGCCACGCGCGATGAGGTCCTGCAACCCGAGATCAAGCGTGTCTGGCGGGCCAACATGCAGGTCTACGGTGTGCCGAAGGTCTGGAAGCAGATGAACCGGGAGGGCATTGTGGTCGCACGCTGCACGGTCGGGCGGCTGATGAAGCTGCAGGGCTTGCGAGGCGCAGTTCGCGGCAAGCGAGTTCGCACGACGAATCTCGATACGAGCGCCCCGCGCCCGCTGGACCGGGTCAACCGGCAGTTCAAGGCTGAGCGGCCGAATCAGCTTTGGGTGTCTGACTTCACCTATGTCTCGACATGGCAGGGTTGGCTGTACGTGGCGTTCGTGATCGACGTGTTTGCCCGTCGCATCGTCGGTTGGCGCGTCAGTTCGTCGACGAGTACGGACTTCGTTCTGGATGCGCTCGAACAGGCGTTGTACGCGCGCCAACCGGGCGGCGATGGGACTTTGATACACCACTCCGATAGGGGGGCTCAATACGTCAGCATTCGGTACAGCGAACGTTTGGCCGAGGCGGGTATCGAGCCGTCCGTCGGCAGCCGAGGCGACAGCTACGATAGCGCGCTGGCTGAAACGATCAACGGTCTGTACAAGACGGAACTGATTCATCGGCGCGCCCCGTGGAAAACGAGGGAATCCATCGAACTGGCGACCCTGGAATGGGTGGCCTGGTACATGTATGGACGCCCCCGGTTTGCCAAGCGCCGCGCGAGGTCGATGGTCAAAAGGTAGATTGCAGCCATGTATCCGGATTTCGTTCGGGCACATGCCCGCGATCCCTGATGGAATCCGCTGACCGGTGCCCCATCAACCATGTGAACTCGAGGTTCGTTGTACCAGTCGGGCTTTGCCGGTCACGGTCTGACCTGTCTTGCCATCAATCTGCGTATTGCCTGAGCAATCTATGGGGGTGTGTAATTCGACTCCGGGCTATGGGTTGATCGGACGCAAACCCACTCAGTTGCCGCTATGCAAGGACACTAGCTTTGCCATGCGAGAAGCCGGACGTGTACTCTCGGTCACGCGCGAGCAGCGCCCATACGATGCGAGCATTTTTGTTGGCGAGAGCGACGGCGGCGACATTGTGGTTACGACGCTCCAGCAGCTTCTGAAGCCAAGGGTTGCGGCTTTGATCCGGCTTGCCCTGAAACGCTCGCACCGCAGATCGTGCCCTGTGGATCAGCAGAGTTCGCAGGTAGGTGTCGCCGCGTTGATATGACTCCCGGTGTCAATCTGGATCGGTTTTCAAGATCTACTCCATAGTTAGAGCAAGTTTCCTGAGGGCGGCGTAGCAGTAAATCTCGACGGTGGATCAAGCTGATATTCGCGGGTTGGTGACCGCATTACAGAGGTCCGTCTCATGAGCCTGCCGCTTCCTTGCTACGCAAGTCGACTTGATGCCGTTGCCAAACGTGGTCGCGGGCTACTCGAATACCGGGCTGCGCCGCCTTCAGGAAACTTTCGATGTTCGGTTATGCATGTACAGTAACGCTCTCTGTTTATGCGGCTTGTACGTTATGCGGTAGAGCCTGAGTCATCCCCAGTCGACCGACGTCCCAGATGAAGGCAGCCAACTCGCGTGCGACCGCGATGATGGCGACATGTGCGGGCTTCCCCTTGGCTACGAGCTTGCGATATCGCCTGCACAGCCTCAGCTGCGCGTCCCAGGCACGATCGATTATCGGTTTGGGTAGACCTTCATGTCGCCGCTGGATGTCGATGCTTACCCGTGCCGGATGCCGGTAACTCCAGGCAGACTCGACCAGCAGCTTGCGTGCGTAGCTGTTGCCGGTCTTGGTAATGCTGCCTTGCCGTCGTTTCCCACCTGATGAATGCTCTGAAGGTGTCACGCCGATCCATGCCATCAGCTGCCGCGGATGTTCGAAGCGCGAAAGGTCGCCCAGTTCGGATACCAGACCGATGGCTGACGTAAAGTTGATTCCGCGCATGGCCTGCAAGGCGAGTACGGCCGGATAGAACCGCCAGTTGGTGACGGCTTCACGCAACGCCTGTTCCAACCGCTCGCATTGTGCGAGCCGGTCCTCAATCGTGCGACGGTGTTCATTGAACGCGAGTTGCTGCCAGCCACTGTCGAACGAAAACGTACTCAGCCAGCGACGGTGTGTCGGCCCCCAGTTCGGACGACCGAGATAATGGACGCCATGGGCCAGAAGGAACGATTTGAGCCTGCAGCGTGCTGCCTTCAGGTCTTCTCTGGCAGCCGACCACGCGCGGGCCAGGTCGCGAAATGCTTCATCTTCAATCGTCGGCACATGCACGGCGGAAAGGTCGCCAGCGCGCAGCGAGCGTACCAGTTTGACTGCGTCGCGGCGGTCCGTCTTGACGCGATCACCCGGCTTGCGCGGGATGAGCGATGGGGCACAGACCATGCAGTCGAAGCCTTTATCGACCAGCCTTCGGTACAGGCCGTACCCACAGGGGCCTGCCTCATAGACAAAGCAGAGATGACGCGCCTTCGCTTGCAGCCGTTTGCACAGCCGGTCCACGTCAATCTGCATGGTGCCCACCTTGCCGAACAGTTCGACGTCGGCCATGCCAACTGCATAGGCAACCGTAATCGAATCCTTGTGGACATCTAGTCCCACGTACAGCGTGCTATCGTGTTCCATGCTGGCCTCCGCGTCGGAATGAACCGTTGAGCGGCGGTTCCGTCCCCGCTCAATGCGGCTCTGGCAGCAATGCTAACCCGCGCTTACCTCCCCACGGCGGCCAGCCTTGCCGAACGGGAGTCATACTGACTTGCTGAT
>DATEJU010000326.1:0-2307 GCA_035277805.1 Paraburkholderia sp.
CGGAATAGACAAAGCGTGTCCTCCTTAAACTTCGCGCGCGACGAGCGGTTGCAACAGCTTCGACGGCAGCTTGAATTCGACTTTTTCTTCACGGCCCGCCATCGTCGACACCTCGACAGGCCCCAACGCGCGCAGCGCGTCGATCACGTTTTCCACCATTTCCTCGGGCGCCGACGCGCCGGCCGTGATGCCGACTGTCTTTACATTGGCGAACCACTCGGACATCAGTTCCGAGCCGTCCGCGACGAGGTAGCTCGCCACTCCCGTTTCGCTGCCGATCTCGCGCAGGCGATTCGAATTCGAGCTGTTCGTCGCGCCCACGACGAGCAGCACGTCCACCTGCGTGGACAACTCGCGCACCGCGGCCTGACGGTTCTGCGTGGCATAGCAGATGTCGCGCGTGTCCGGGCCGACCATGTCGGAGAAACGCTTATGCAGCGCGTCGATGATGCCGCGCGTGTCGTCCACCGAAAGCGTGGTCTGCGTCACGTACGCGAGCGGCGCGTCGAGCGGCAAGTCGAGCTTCTCGACGTCCGCTTCGCTCTGCACCAGCAGCACGGTGCCGGGAATCTGGCCGATCGTGCCTTCCACCTCCGGGTGACCGGCATGGCCGATCAGGATCAGCGTGCGGCCCGCCGCGACGTACTGGCGGCCCTGCACGTGAACCTTGGTGACGAGCGGACAGGTGGCGTCCAGCACGTCGAGACTCCGTTCCTCGGCCGCGCGCTCGACCGTCCTCGCGACACCGTGCGCGCTGAAAATGGCGACCGCGCCCTCGGGCACTTCGTCGAGCTCCTCCACGAAACGCGCGCCCTTGTTGCGCAGGTTTTCGACCACGTGGCGATTGTGGACGATTTCATGACGCACGTAGACGGGCGCGCCGTGCTTCTGCAATGCGCGATCGACAATTTCGATAGCGCGGACAACCCCCGCACAAAAGCCGCGGGGTTGGGCAAGGATGACTCGCATAGGGTGGCGAACTCCGACTGCCGCGGATTCCGAAAGAGCCGTACAAGCCCCGTTCGCCGCGACCATCATATTAATTAAGTGCTGATATCTGCATGCATCCGCCAGAGGGGGGCGGAAAAAAACCAGACGCGCATTTTAACCCCTTCGCCGCCGCTTTGCTGCGCGGCGAACGGGAAGGTGCGGCGCGCACGCGACGCCAATCAGAATTGCCCCTTTTTTGAAGCGCTCCGGCAGCGCAAATTGCGGCAGGCAGCCCATCACCGCCTTGGGGGTATTGCGCAGTGCAACATAATGCCGGAACCCTTAAACTATCGTCCCCGCGCGTGAGGTCGCACATGCCTTGCGGGACCGACCCCAATCTGGACGCTTCATGGAACCCGACCACAACGACGATTTTCCGGTAGCGCGCATTTTGCTGCCGAAGGCGCTGAGAGTGCCTGTCGGCGTGATCTACCATGTCGCGCGCACCCTTGACGACATTGCCGACGAAGGCGACTGGAGCGCCGAGGAGCGCCACCTGCGCCTCGCCGACTTCCGCGCCGGGCTCGACGCCGTGGCCGAAGGCCGTCTCGCGCCCGTGCATCCGGCGCTGTTCGCGAAGCTCGCGAAGGTGATGTACCAGTGCCGGCTGCCGCTGCAGCCGTTCTACGATCTGGTCTCGGCGTTCGATCAGGACATCGGCACCACGCGCTACGCCGACCGCTTCGAGCTGCTCGATTTTTGCCGCCGCTCGGCGAATCCGATCGGGCACTTGATGTTGCACCTGATCGACGAAGCCACGCCCGAGAATCTCGCCGACTCCGACGCCATCTGCACCGCCTTGCAGCTCATCACCTTCTTGCAGGACGTGCCGGCCGACTGGAACCGGGGCCGGATCTATCTCCCGCAGGCCGACCGCGAGCGCACGAAGGTGAGCGACGCGCAGATTGCCGCGGGCAGGGTGGACGACGCCTGGCGCGCGCTGATGGAGCACGAAGTGGCGCAGACGCGCGCGCTCATGCTGAGCGGCGCGCCGCTCGCGCTGCGCGTGCCGGGCCGCTTCGGCCTCGAGCTGTGCAGCGTCGTGCACGGCGGCCTGCGCATGCTCGAGATCATCGAGCGCGAGGGGTATGACGTATTTCGCGCGCGGCCCCGGCTTCGCGCAACCGACTGGGCCGTGGTGCTGATGCGCACGGCGGCCATGTGGCTGTCGCGCCGCGTGGGCGCGGGCGTGCCTTCGATCGAGAGTAACAACGCATGATGACAACGATTCTCTTTGCCGTGTCCTGCCTTTCGCTGCTGATCTGGCTGGTCCTGCTGCTCGGTCGCGGCGGCTTCTGGCGCGCGCGTCCGGCCGCG
>DATEJU010000327.1:0-4994 GCA_035277805.1 Paraburkholderia sp.
AGTTTCTTGCGATATGCCATCCTGCCCGACGCATCCTGCGCATGCAGGTGGAAGCAGTGCTTGCCAAGATCGATACCGACCAGCGAAACCGTGTTCATGATGGCCTCCCCAAAAGAACAATCCCCACTCAGCGTAGTCCGCTAGGTGGGGATCGGGCTGACCATCTCATTAAAGCCCGGAGCACAAAGTCCGGGCTTTTTATCGTCTGCCAACCGGGCCGCGCTTTCACGCGGCACCGGCTTTCATGCGCTGCCTAGCTGCCGTACACATCGAAGTCGAAGTACTTCGACTCGATCTTCTTGTACGTGCCGTCCTTGATCATGTCGGCGATGGCCTTGTCGATCTTCGTCTTCAGGTCGGTGTCTTCCTTGCGCAGGCCGATGGCGGCAGCGCCCGTCGGGATTTCCTTGCCGGCGAACTGGAAGCCCGCGCCGCGCGGCGTCTTCAGGAAGCCTAGGTCGGCTTGCACTTCATCCTGCAGCGCGGCGTCCAGACGGCCCGAGATCAGGTCGGCGTAGACCTGGTCCTGGTTCTGGTAAGGCACCACGTTCACGCCCTTGGGCGCCCAGTTTTCCTTCGCGTAGGTTTCCTGGATCGTGCCCTGCTCGACGCCCACCGACTTGCCCTTGAGCGAATCGGCCGTCGGCTGGAGGCTGGTGCCCTTCTTGGCGACGAGGCGCGTCGGCGTGTTGAAGAGCTTCGCCGAGAAGGCGATTTGCTCTTCGCGCTGCGGGGTGATCGTCATCGAGGAGAGCACGCCGTCGAACTTCTTCGCCTTCAGGCCGGGGATCATGCCGTCGAAGTCCTGCTCGACCCACACGCACTTCGCGTTCAGGCGCTTGCAGATCTCGTTGCCGAGGTCGATGTCGAAGCCGACAAGCTTGCCATCGGGGGCCTTCGATTCGAACGGCGCGTAGCTCGCGTCGACGCCGAAGCGCACGGTGGTCCAGTCCTTCGCGTGGGCGACGCCGGCCGAGACAGCCAGCAGGGCAACCGACAAGGTGGCAAGCAGTTTTTTCACTATGTGTACTCCTCGGTATGGTTCAGGGCGCGCAGCGTGCGGTCGTGCCGCCGCCGCGCATTGTCCCGGTGCGGCTCGCGCCGGAACTTTCGTTGGGCTCGCTGGCTTGGGAGCGAGCGGCGGCGCAAAGCTTACCCGGTCAAAATTGCTGCGTCGCTAGTGTAATACCGGATGGCGGGATTCCAGGCGCGCTAACGAACGTTCGCACGCCGCCGCGCCTGGGCGTAAAGCCTTGTGGGACAAGGCACGCGGGGTTTGGAACGGGTGCTGCGCGCAGCGCCCGTGAGAGAAATTGCGATGCTCAGCCGCAACAGTCGGAAGAATGCGCCGGGCATATAAAGGGGAGCTGAAAACGAAACGATGGCGTGCCGTTGGTTTCGGCGTCAGGCACGTCCTCGCCACGTCGTTTCGTTGCCGCAATGCAGCATCGTAGTTTGCTCAGACCACGCGCACGCCCGCACGGTACGTCGCGCGCGGCACCGGCAGCGTGTCGAGCATCGTCACGCGCACGAAGTCCGCGCGCAGGCCGGGCTCGATCGCGCCGCGGTCGATGAGGCCCGCCTTGCGCGCCGGCTCCCACGAGACCGTGGCGAGCGCGCGCGGCAGGGTCCAGTCGGCCCGCGTCACGAGGTCGAACGCGGCGGTCAACAGGCTCGAGGGCACGTAATCCGACGAGAGGATGTCGAGCAGGTCCGCCTGCGCCAGTTCGAGCGCGGAGACGTTGCCCGAATGGGAGCCGCCGCGTACCACGTTCGGCGCGCCCATGATCGTGGCAATGCCGCGCTTCTTCGCCTCCGCGGCGGCTACGCGCGTGGTTGGAAATTCGGCGAGCACGATGCCTTCTCGCGCCGCCTGCTCGACGTGCTCGACGAGCGTGTCGTCATGGCTCGCGAGCGGGATCTTGCGCATGCGGCAGCGCTCGACGATCTCCTGGCGATGGGCTTCGGCATAGCGCCCCTGCTCGGTGGCCATCTCGGCAAGCAGGGTTTCGGCCTGCTCGTCGGTCCATTTGCCGTGGCGCTCCTGGAAGCGCCGCCATTGCCCGCGGTCATGCCACTGGCGCTGGCCCGGCGTGTGGTCCATCACCGAGGCGAGGCGCAGGAGCGGGTGCTCGCTCAGCGTGTCGAAAAGCTCGATCACGTCTTCGGTGGCGATCTCGCAGCGCAAGTGCAGAAAATGTTCGGCGCGCAGCAGCTCGCGCTCCGAAAAGCGCGAGAGCGCAGCGGCGCTCGCGAGCTGCACGTCGCGGCCGCGCACGCCCACGGCGGCGCGCGTGCCGATGGCGAGCGCATCGAACACCGTGGTGATGCCGGCGGCGGCGATCTGCGCATCGTGGATCACGAATGCGGCATCGGTGTTCCAGTGCACGCCGGGGCGCGGCGCGAGGTGCTTTTCGAGGTTGTCGGTGTGCAGTTCGACGAGGCCCGGCAGCAGGAAGTCGCCTTCCCAGTCCTGCGCGTCGGGCGCGGCGCTCGTGCCGCGCGAGAGCGCGCGGATCATGCCGTCTTCGATACGCAGCGTGCCGGTGAAAACTTCGTCTCGCGTCACGATGCGAGCGTTCTTGATCAACATCGTCGGGCTCCGGAAATCGGGTCGTAATACAGTACAGGCAACGCCCGTCAAGGCGCGGATTCAAGCGTAAGTTTGCCTGCCGCAAATGACAGGCCGCAGCTTTTCAAGGTACTTTCAGGCCATTTCAATGCATTTCAGTGAGCGGCGCCTGCGCATGCGGTGCGCTGAGCGCCAGCACGCGCGTCGCAACGCGCTCGCGCGTGTCCTCGTCGTGAAAGACGCCGACGATCGCCGCGCCGCGTTCGCGCGCTTCGACGATCAAGCCCGCGACCACTGCGCGGTTTTCGGCGTCAAGCGAAGCGGTGGGCTCGTCGAGCAGCAGCACGCGATGTTGCGCGATCAGGCCGCGCGCGATGTTCACGCGCTGCTGCTCGCCGCCTGAGAAGGTTGCGGGCGCAAGCGGCCAGAGGCGCCGCGGCACGTTCAGGCGCGCGAGCAGCGCGGCGGCTTTGTCGCGCGCAACGTGCTCCTCCACACCACGCGAGACGAGCGGCGCGGCGACGAGATCGAGCGCGCTAATGCGCGGAATCACGCGCAGGAACTGGCTCACGTAGCCCACCACGTTGCGGCGCACACGCAGCACGTCGTGCGGCTCGGCGCCGGCGATCTCCAGATGCTGCCCGGGCACGGCTTCGTCGCGGATGGCGATCGAGCCGCCGCTCGCGAGATAGTTGCCGTGGAGGCAGCGCAGGAACGTGCTCTTGCCCGCGCCCGAGGGCCCGACCAGCACGACACATTCGCCGCGCTCCACGTCGAGCGAGACGCCTGCGAGCGCCTCGATGCCGATGCCGCCCTGAGCGTGCAGCGTGAAGGTTTTGCGCACGTCTTCGGCGCGCAGCATGAGTGCGGGGCGCTCGGCGAACGCGCGCGCGATCGATGGATCCGGAATCATGGCTCGTCCTGTCGTCCTATACGGGCAGCACGGAGGCCACCAGCGTTTGTGTGTAGGGGTGCTGAGGATCGTCGAGCACCTGGTCGGTCAGACCCGCTTCGACCACGGTGCCGCCTTGCATCACCATCAGGCGATGCGCGAGCAGGCGCGCGACGCCGATGTCGTGCGTGACGATCAGCACCGAGAGATGCAGCGTCGTGGTGAGCGTGCGCAGCAGATCGAGCAGGCGCGCCTGCACCGAAACATCGAGTCCCGCGGTGGGCTCGTCCATGAACACGAGGCGTGGGCCCGTGACGAGGTTGCGCGCGATCTGCAGGCGCTGCTGCATGCCGCCCGAGAATGCCGCGGGCAATTCGTCGATGCGCGTGGCGTCGAGCTCGACGCGCTGCATCCACTGCTGCGCGGTCTGACGAATGCGCCCGTAATGGCGCGCGCCCACGGCCATCAGCGGCTCGCCGATGTTGGCGCTTGCCGAGACGCCGGCACGCAGCCCGTCGCGCGGATTCTGCTGCACGAAGCCCCATTCGGTGCGCGCGAGCAGGCGCCGGCGCGGCTCGGAAAGTGTGAGCAGGTCGAGCGTTTCGCCGTTGGCGTTGACATATTCGAGCGCGCCCGCATCGGCCCCGCTGCGCAGCGCGAGCGTGTTGAGCAGCGTGGTCTTGCCCGAGCCCGATTCGCCGACGATGCACAGCACCTCGCCGGGGTACAGGTCGAAGCTCACGTCGCGACAGCCGTTGCGGCCGCCGTATTGCTTCGTGAGGTGGCGGGCGCGAAGCAGCGGCGCGAAAGCTGGCGTCATGCGTGTTCTCCCGATGGCGTGGTCTGCACACTTGCTGTGCTTGCCTGCGTATTTTCCTGGTTATCCTCAATTTCTCGCCGTTCATGGCAATAATCGCTGTCCGAGCAGACGAACACGCGCTTGCCCGCATCGTCGACGATCATTTCGTCGAGGAAGCTCTCGCGCGAGCCGCACAGCGCGCACGCATGCTCCCAGCGCTGCACTTCGAACGGGTGATCGTCGAAGTCGAGGCTCTTCACCGGCGTATAAGGCGGGATCGCGTAGATGCGGCGCTCACGGCCCGCGCCGAACAATTGCAGCGCAGCGTTCATGTGGAGCTTGGGGTTGTCGAACTTCGGAATCGGCGAGGGCGACGTGAGATAGCGGCCGTTCACCGTCACAGGATAGTCGTAGGCCGTGGCGATGCTGCCGTGCTGCACGATGTCTTCGTAGAGCTTCACGCTGATGAGCCCGTAATCGGCGAGCGCGTGCAGCTTCTTGCATTCGGCTACGCGCGGTTCGAGCCGGAACAGCGGCTCGGGCATCGGCACCTGGTAGACGAGAATCTGCTTCCCGGTGAGCGGCGTTTCAGGAATGCGGTGACGCGTCTGCACGATCGTCGCCTCGCTCGTGCGGCGTGTGGTGGCCACGCCCGTCGTGCGCGCGAAGAAGCGGCGAATGTTGACGGCGTTCGTGGTGTCGTCCGAGCCCTGGTCGATCACCTTGAGCGT
>DATEJU010000328.1:0-31542 GCA_035277805.1 Paraburkholderia sp.
GGAGAATGTGCAGGATCAACGGACAACAAAAAACCCGCACGGGGCGGGTTTCAGTTCCCGGGCAATTTCGCATAGAATGCGCAGGCTTTGCCCTCAGTTTGCCCTAACAGCGAATTCAGGGCAGTTCAAACGGATACACAAACTAGCTAAAAGCCTTGCTGCGCTTGGTTGCGGGGGCAGGATTTGAACCTGCGACCTTCGGGTTATGAGCCCGACGAGCTGCCAGACTGCTCCACCCCGCGTCCGTCAGAGAAAGCAATTATAGGGTAAATCCTGCGGCAACGCAACAGGAATTAACGAATAGCCTTCTGGCCGGTTGCAGAACCATTGCGGAGCGCGTCGACAACGCGGTATCCGGGACGTCGGCACGAGGCGCCAGGCTAGAATCGGGGCTCGGTTGCCGCGGCAGTCATCGTGTGCCGCCGGTTTTTTCTCTGCCCCTGACTCTGCCTCATCAGCCCTCCATGGACATCGCCCTCGATCTGCAATCGATAGCCGCGCAAGAAGATGCGCTGGTGTTTCCCCGTTTCGACGCCGATCGCGCCTGGCAACTCGGCACCATGCTGCGCGAGCTTGCCGTCGCGCGCTCGCACGCGATCGTCATCGACGTGCGCACGTTTGGTCAGCCGCTGTTCTTCTGCGCGCTCGCCGGCACGACGCCCGAGAACGTCGAGTGGGCGCGCCGCAAGTCGCGCGTGGTCGAGCACTTTCGCCACAGTTCGTACGCGATCGGCCTGCGCATGCAGCAGTCGGGCGCCACGCTTGCCGAGAAGAACGGCCTGCCGGTCGCCGATTACGCCACGCACGGCGGCGCATTCCCACTGACCGTCGCGAGCGCGGGCGTGATCGGCTCGGTGACGGTTTCCGGCCTGCCGCAGCGTCGCGATCACGAACTCGTGGTCGAGGCACTGTGCGCACATCTCGATGTCGACTACAGCAAGCTCGCGCTTGCGAAGGCCTGAAGCGATGCGCGTGTCCCCCTGGCTCATTCTCACCATCGCCATCGTCGCGGAGGTCATCGCCACGTCCGCGCTGCGCGCCTCGCATGGCTTTTCGCGGCTCGTGCCTTCGGCGGTGGTGGTCGCCGGCTATGGCGTTGCGTTCTACTGTCTCTCGCTCACGCTCAAGAATTTGCCCGTGGGCATCGTCTATGCCGTCTGGTCGGGCGTCGGCATCGTGCTCATCACGCTCGTCGCGATGGTGCTCTACAAGCAGATGCCGGATCTGCCCGCCGTGCTCGGTCTCGGCCTCATCGTGACAGGCGTGCTCGTGCTGAATCTGTTTTCGAAGATGCAGGCGCACTGAGGTACCCACTGCGGTAGCTTCGGGCACATTCAGATGCGCGCCGCCCGATGCGCCAGCGCCGGTCGTGAACGGGACCTGGAACGGCTCTCGTTCAGCGCTTGGGCGGCACGATGCGGATGCCGCAGCCCGCGATGGTCTCGCGGCTTTGTCCGCCTTCGGGTGTGGCCGCGTCTTCCCACAGGCTGATCGCGCGCGCGACGTCGATGCCGTTTTCCTGTGCGTAGGCGAACCAGAGGGTCGCGGCCTGCGGCTCGGGTATTTCGCGGTTTTCTTCGAAGTATTGGCCCCTCAGGTGCGATTCCATCGTTCTCCCGTGGTTCCACGCAAAGTGGGCTTGCAATAATGAAAGGGTCGCGTCGCGCGTATTTCACTCGCGCCGGTCATGTATCAGTGTTGCAGGTTCCGCGCCCGTCCGTCCACCCGGCACGCGGCGCCCGATGCCAGGCATCGGCCCTTCAGTGGCGCGCAGCGCGTAACATGGAGCGAGATCCCGCCGTGCGCCGGCGCGGGTTTTCTTCTGCAGATTTTCCAACGGGGCTGGACATGGATATTCGTTTCCCTTGCGAGGCGCCGTCCTGGCACGATTCGAATCTCACGGTGGTGTTTCCCGCGCTGGTGGACGGCGCGCGCGTGCGCTGCGCGATCTCCGTCGAGGCGCTCGAAGATCATTTCGGCGCGTTGCCGGTCGGCCGCGAGGCGTGGATGCAGGCATTCGACGCCGGGCGCACGCGCATCGAAGCCGTGGCACGCGCGCATCTCGAACTCAGCAACGGCACCCCGGTACTGCTCAAAAGCGGCCATTTTCCACCGGGCCCTTTGCTTTCCTGACGATGCTGCGCGTTTGCGGTACCTCGACTTTTTGGGGTGCCGGTTCGAGAATCGCGCCCATGAACACCACTGAACCGAAAGACCGTAACACCATCGCGCTGCGTGTGGCACTTCGCGCACGCATACTGGATGCCGCGCGCCGCATCGTGATGCGCGATGGGCTCGATGCGCTCTCGATGCGCAAGCTTGCCGAGGCAATCGGCTATTCGCCCGCGTCGCTTTACTTGCATTTCGAAAGCCGCGACGAGATCGCCCGCGCGCTCGGACGCGAGGGCTTTGCGCAATTGCTTGTGCACCTCGAGCCGTTCGCGAAGATCGGCGACCCACGGGAACGGCTTCATGCGCTCGCGCATGCCTATGTCGCATTCGGGAGCACACATCGGCAGGCTTACCGGCTCATGTACCTGGTGCCGGGGGAGAGCAGCCGTTCAGGCGCGCATGCGGCCGGTCACGCGGCAACGCGAGCGGCGGCGGCTCCTCTGGCACTTGCGGAACAGGACGACGTGCTGCACAACGCAGAGGCCGCGCGCTTGACGGGGCTGTTCGCGGATGCGCTCGAAGCGCTCGCAGCGGCGGGGCATTGGCGTCACTGTGCGCGCGGCGATTGCGTTCTGCTCGCACGCGCGTTATGGGCGATGCTGCATGGCGCGGTGGCGCTATCGCTGGTCGGGCCGGGGTTCGTGCACGAAGCGTCGCTGGCGCCGATCGTCGACGCGGCCCTGGACGGCTGGCTGGGCGCGCCCGTGGCCGGCGATGGGCTCGCAGCAGCACGGCGCGATACGCCGCTGCCGGCTCGTGGGACGAAGAAAACGCAGGAGGGCCCGTCGTGATAGCCTCGTTGGGTGCGGTTCGCGCTGCGTGTCGTGCGTGCATGGCGCGCGCTGGCATTCTCCGCGCTTTTTCATAGTGCTTTCATCCCGATCGATTGCCATGTCACAGGAAGACACCGCAAGCGCCTTCGCCGCCGATGCAGGGCAGTACGTGCTCACGCAGGTCACGAACCGCATCGGCTTCATCGAGCTCGATCGCCCTCAGGCGCTCAATGCGCTTTCCACGCCGATGATCCGCGCGATGCAGGCCGCGCTCGACGCCTGGCGCGACGATCCCGAAGTGCTCGCCGTGATCGTGCACACGCGGCATCCGCGCGCGTTTTGCGCGGGCGGTGACATCCGCTTTCTCTATGAGTCGTACCGCGCCGGCGATCAGGCCGCCCTTGATACTTTCTTCACCGAGGAGTACCGCCTGAACCACGCGATCTTCAGCTATCCGAAGCCCTATATCGCGCTGCTGGCTGGTGTCGTGATGGGTGGTGGCATGGGGATTTCGCAGGGCGCGCATCGCACCGGGGGCCTGCGCGTGGTGGGCGGCACGACGCGCATGGCGATGCCCGAGACGCGCATCGGGCTCTTTCCCGATGTCGGCATGGGCTGGTTCCTCGCGCGCACGCCAGGTGCGCTTGGCCGCTATCTCGCCGTGACCGGAGAGGCGATCGACGCCGATAGCGCGCTATACGCGGGTCTTGCCGATGTGTTCATCGACGAGTCCGCGCGGCCCGCGCTGCTCGACGCGTTGCAGACCGAGTCATTCGCTTCGGGCGAGGCGGTGGTCGAGCGGATTCGCCGCGCGGCAGCCACCGCCGACGAGGTGCAGCGCGGCGCGGCGCGCTCCGCGCTGGCGGTTGCGCGCGCGTGGATCGACCAGCATTTTTCGCGGCCCTCGGTGGCGGCGGTTCTCGCGTCGCTGGAGAGCGTGCAGCGCGATGCGACGGATGCGCAAAGCGAATGGGCCGAGCAGATCGTGGGGATATTGCGCGAGCGCTCGCCGTTGTCGATGGCGGTATCGCTGGAGGCGGTGTCGCTCGCGGAAGGCTCGATGGCCGACGTGCTGCGCCGCGATCTCGATCTCACGCGATCGAGCTTTGCGCACGGCGACGTGATGGAGGGCATACGCGCGCGCATCATCGACAAGGACAATGATCCGCACTGGCGCTTCGCGCGCATCGAAGATGTGCCGCCCGCCGACGTCGAGGCGATGTTCAAGAGCCCGTGGGACGCGGCGGAGCATCCGCTGCGGGCGTTGCCGGATTAGCGCGGCGGGTCATACGTTGCGTGGCGGGAGTCGCCCCTTGCGCCGCGCATGGGGCCAGCTCAGTCCTCGCTGGTTTCGCTCATGAACGCGCGCATGAACACGAGCGCCCCCCATCCCCAGACCGCATTCGATGCGAAGCCCATGGCGACGCGCGGCAGCATGTTGCCGCTCGGCCAGATGCCGCGCAGCGGATCGATCACGAACAGCATGGCGGCCGTGAGCACGACGCCGCCGAACACGAACGCCTGTACCCACGGCGCGGGGCGCGATGGCGCAATGCGCAGCAGCCACGTCATCGGAATGGCCCACAGGGCGCTCCAGATCGCGTTGACGAGGAACTCGGGCAGGCCGATCGGTGCGAACGGCTCGGTGGAGAATCCGGCGGCGTCGATGACCTGCGCCGCGTGAAGGAGCGCAAGCGTCGCTTCACGAAAGAACAGCGAGGCCAGAAAGCCGGATACGAACGGCAAAATCAGTTTTTGCATGAGGGCGCGAGGATTGCGTGGTACGGACCGCGCATGCCCAAAATGGCGTAAAAGCGCGGCCGGCCGGTTTATTGTCGATGTGTGCGCCATTATATCGGCGCGCCGCGCCTGTGATTGCACCTGCGTATGCTAAAGCGTCGCGTAAATCACGAAAGTGGAAAACCTAAGCTCAAAAAAATTGTTCAAAACGCTTAGGGCCGTCCCTAGACTGAGTCCCCATGAAGACGGCGTCGCCGTCGTGGCCCGTCCGGTTCCAGCGGCTTCTCCGGCCTTGCATTTCGCATGCGCCATGTTTCGTGCGTCGCGCCTCGCACATTGTCGACGCCACGTCCCGAACTTTTCCGTCTCACGTCTCGAACAAAAGCAGGAGCAACGCATGAATGTGTTCTGGTTCATCCCGACCCATGGTGACAGCCGCTATCTGGGTACGGCCGAAGGCGCGCGCGCCGCTGACCTCGCCTACTTTCAGCAGGTGGCCGTGGCGGCCGATACGCTTGGCTACGAAGGTGTCCTGCTGCCGACGGGTCGTTCGTGCGAAGACGCATGGGTCGTGGCATCGAGCCTGATCGCCGCGACGCGCCGTCTGAAGTTTCTGGTCGCGATCCGTCCGGGCCTCTCGTCGCCGGGACTGTCGGCCCGCATGGCCGCGACTTTCGACCGCCTTTCGAACGGACGTCTGCTCATCAACGTCGTGACGGGGGGCGATGCCGCCGAGCTCGAAGGCGACGGCGTGTTCGTCGATCACGATACGCGCTACGAAATCACCGACGAATTCCTGCACATCTGGCGCAAGCTGCTCGCCGCCTCGCACACGAATGACGCGATCGATTTCGAGGGCCAGCATTTGAGTTCGAAGGGCGGCAGGGCACTCTATCCGCCGGTGCAGCATCCGCATCCGCCGCTGTGGTTCGGCGGCTCGTCGCCGGCGGCGCACGACATCGCGGGTGCGCATATCGATACCTATCTGACGTGGGGCGAGCCGCCCGAGGCCGTTGCGAAGAAGATCGCCGATATCCGTGCGCGGGCCGGGCAGCACGGCCGCAAGATCCGCTTCGGCATTCGCATGCACGTGATCGTGCGCGAGACCGAAGCGGAGGCGTGGGCCGCGGCCGAGCGCCTCATTAGCCGTCTCGACGACGACACCATTGCGCGCGCGCAGGCCGCCTTCAACAAGATGGATTCGGAAGGCCAGCGCCGCATGGCGGCGCTGCACGGCGGCAAGCGCGGCACGCGCAGGGAGCTGGAGGTGTATCCGAATGTGTGGGCCGGTGTGGGCCTCGTGCGCGGCGGCGCGGGCACGGCGCTCGTCGGCAATCCGGAGCAGGTGGCCGAGCGCATGAAGGAGTACGCGCAATTGGGTATCGAGACCTTCATTCTTTCCGGTTACCCGCATCTTGAGGAATCCTACCATTTTGCCGAGCTGGTGTTCCCCCTGCTGCCGGGACGTCAGGCGAAGACGGCTGGCGGTCCGATCTCCGGACCATTCGGCGAAGTGGTCGGCAACCAGTATCTGCCGAAGGTGAGCCAGAGCTGATCCGCAATCGATCGGCCGGCGAGGGCAGGTGGACGTGAATGTAGCGCCGCTCTTAATATGATAAGGAGAACATATCGATGACTCAATCCGCTGTGACTGCCGCTGGTGCTGCCGGCACGGGTATTGCCCTGCGCGGCGGGCGGCCATTCGCTTGCTACGGACGCAAGGCGTTCTTGCGCATCGCGCCGTGGCTCTTGCCGCTCGCGATCCTGGCCGCGTGGGAGCTGGCCGCGCGAAGCGGCGTGCTGTCCACGCGCGTGCTGCCCGAGCCGCTCGCCGTCGTGAAGGCTGCATGGTCGCTCATCGAATCGGGCGAGATGGTGCAGGACGTGCGCGTGAGCACATGGCGCGCGATTTCGGGCTTTGCGATCGGCGGCGGCATCGGGCTCGCGCTCGGGCTTGCCACGGGTCTCTTCAAGCCCGCCGAGACCGCGCTCGACTCCACCATCCAGATGATCCGCAACATTCCCGCGCTCGCGATGATTCCGCTCGTGATCCTCTGGTTCGGCATCGAGGAGGAAGCGAAGGTGTTTCTCGTCGCGCTCGGCGTGTTTTTCCCGGTGTACGTGAATACCTTCCACGGCATCCGCTCGGTGGACGCGAACCTCATCGAGATGGCGCGCAGCTACGGGCTCAGGGGCTTTGCGCTCTATCGCGAGGTGATCTTGCCGGGCGCGTTGCCGTCGATCCTCGTAGGCGTGCGCTTCGCGCTCGGGCTGATGTGGGTGACGCTGATCGTCGCGGAGACGATTTCCGCGCAGTCGGGCATCGGCTACATGACGATGAACGCGCGCGAATTCCTGCAGACCGACGTGGTAGTGGTCGGCATTCTGCTCTACGCCGCGCTCGGCAAGCTCGCCGACTGGCTCGCCAAAGGCCTCGAGCGCGCCGCGTTGCGCTGGCACCCCGCCTATCAACAAGGGAGCGATGCATGAACGCAAGCACGTTGGCCGCCCATTTCAGCGGCGTCGCGGGCCGCGATCTCGAGGCCGAGATCGAACTGCCGCGGACTCAGGAACGCGAGGCGCATGAAGCCGACGAGCCGTGCGGCACGCGGCGCGCGAACGCTGGCAACGACGGCCAAAGCGCGGCGGCGATCGCAAAAACGGTGACGGCGCGCAGCGACGTGCGCGCACACGACCCCGCCGTCGAGTTGCGCGGCGTGGGCAAGCGTTACGGCGAGCGCGTCGTGCTCGACGGCTTCGACCTGTCGATCGAACGCGGCGGCTTCGTGGCGATCGTCGGACGAAGCGGCTGCGGGAAATCCACGCTGCTGCGCCTCGTGGCCGGGCTCGAAGCGCCCGATGCCGGCGAGCTCGAGCGGCGCGACGAGCACGGGGCGCCGCTCGAGACGCGCATGATGTTTCAGGACGCGCGGCTCCTGCCGTGGAAGACAGTGCTCCAGAACGTGATGCTGGGGCTTGGACGCGGTGCGCGCGACGACGCGCGCGCCGTGCTCGATGAAGTGGGGTTGCTCGCGCGCGCCGACGAGTGGCCCGCCCGGCTCTCGGGCGGACAGCGCCAGCGTGTGGCGCTCGCGCGGGCGTTGGTGCACCGGCCGAGCCTGCTGCTGCTCGACGAGCCGCTCGGTGCGCTCGACGCACTCACGCGCATCGAAATGCACGCGCTGATCGAGCGCCTCTGGCGCGAGCATCGTTTTACTGCGCTGCTGGTCACCCACGACGTGCATGAGGCCGTGGCGCTCGGCGACCGCATCCTGCTGGTGGAGCAAGGACGTATCGCCCTCGACCAGCGCGTGCCGCTCGAACGCCCGCGCGCTCGCGCCGATGCACGCTTTGCCGCGCTCGAGGAGCGCGTGCTGCAGCGCGTGCTGGGCAGCGAGACGCTTGCGAACGCGCCTGCGCCGCGCGCTCAGGAAACGCCTTACGGCCTGCGTCCTGCCGACGTGCGCTGGGCGCTCTGAAGACGTTGCGGACCCTATGTACTCCGTAGTTTCTGTCTATCCATTTTGGGGCTAATTCAATGAGCATTTCTGCCATCAATGTGCGCAACCAGTTCCGCGGTAAGGTCAGAGAGATCATTCGCGGGCCGGTGGTATCGGAAGTCGACGTCGACACGCCGTTCGGCGTGGTTACCTCGGTTATCACGACGCGCTCGATCGACGAACTCGAGTTGAAGATCGGTTCGGAAGTCGTTGCGCTCGTGAAGTCGACGGAGGTGTCGATCGCACGCTTGTGAGCGGTTATGAGCGGCGGCGAGCGGTTTCGTATGGAGGCGGGCGGTGCACGGCCCCCGGCGTGGAAGTGCTAGCATAGACCGGCAAGCCACGACGGAGAGACGATCATGGAACCGAAGGGCATCGACATGGGCGACTATGAAGAGCGCTATAAGGACTACGACGTCGAGGTCGCGGTCGAGCAGGTGCTCACGGGCGTGAAGGCGCACTTTCGCGTGCTCAAGGCCGGCGCCGTCATAGCGGACTGGCAGTTGGTCCACATCGACCGCCTCTGGTCGACCGAGCACGCCGCCGCCGCGGCGGGCTTCGAGGCCGCCCGCGCGTGGATCGACAGCGCCGCCGCGCAATGAGGGTTGATCGCGTTGTCACGCTATGGCGATGGCGCTGTCGACATTACACCGCGCGGAAATCAGGCGGGATTCGCGCCGCTTTTGCGCGGGTCCGGGTAATGGCGTGTCGGGTTGAATTTATCGGGGCCGATGAATAGCAGCAGCATCATGCCGATCTGGCCAAGCGGTATGGCCGCCATCAGCCACCACCACCAGCCGCTCATGCCGATATCGTGCAGACGGCGCACCATTGCGGCAATGGGAATCCAGAATGCCACGCAGACAATCACGATGCCGAGAATCGCGGCCGGAAGCGTATCGCCCAGCCCGCCTTCGGGGATGAGGGCATCGAGCGTAGCAATGAAGCAGAGGGACAAGGCCATCGTGATGGCGTATTCGCGGCGCGTGGCGCGCCCGGAGAGCGTGAAGCGTCTTTCGAGCCATTTTTCCATGGTTATCGATTTTTCTGTCGGCGATTGAGTTTTGGGGGACATCGCGTTGCTGAAATCGATTTTACGCAAGGGCGGCGGCTGAGTGAAAGCGGGATGTCGTCGATATTATCGAGTTTATTGATTTGGTATCCTGCAGATTATTCGTTATGAATTCGTTTGCCGATTCGGTTCGGTATAACGGGTAATCCAGATGGCCTGTGGCGCGATGAGGTCTACAAGGATTACCCGGCACCCATCATCGCTACGTCGCGGCCACCATCGCCAGCCACCAGTCGTGCATCACGGCGCCGGCCGGAAAGGGCGTTGCGAGTTCGATTGCAACTCGATTGAGCCGCATCGAGCAACCGGGGATAGGGTTGCTCAAGATGAAGTCGCGCAGCCGCGAGGCGCGCCGAGACTTGCCATTCTGGTCGAAGCATGACCTGGAGATGCACGACGGCTGGTCGTTTACGATTCAGTATCGCGGTACGCAAGCATCGGAAGATCGTTTCCTTGTTGCGATTCCTGAACACGGAGCGTGGAAACCATGTCGGCGAGGGCAATATACGCACCTTCGCACCCGGCTATAGCCCTGCCGAAGTTTTGTACGATGCCAACGCGTTCACCGGAGGACACGATGCGTATCTTCAACGCGCGCCAGTTTCGCAGCAGATCGATAGTGTCGTCGGTAGAGCGTCATCTGTCACGACGAGTTCGAGATTCGGCCACGTCTGTGTCTCGATCGAAGCGACTAACTCCGGCAGGAAGCGCGATCCGTTGTAGGTTGCCAGTGCGATTGACGCGAGCGGAAAACTTTCGGACGCCTCCGTGCCGGACGGCACCATCTCCGGCAAACTTTGCATTGGTTCTCGGTCGAGACGAAAAAAAGCCCGCATTGAGCGGGCTTCCTTTTGCAACGCATCTTCCAAAATCTTGCTTCTGCGCTGCCAGCACTCGTAAGTGCTTGAATTCTTTGGGGTGGCTGATGGGACTCGAACCCACGACAACAGGAATCACAATCCTCTCAAGGCGGAATTCCTTGATGTTGACCTAGATTTATGAGATTCACTGAATCCAAGATATGGCGGGTGTTCTAGCGAACATTGCCTACATATTCCTGTTGAACGGCGTTGATTGATTGACCTATAATTTGCCTACACGGTGCCTACACGGATGCGGCACCAACTGGAAAGGCAATGGCAAAGGTCAATTTCACGGCGGAGCGGGTGGCCTCCTTCGAAGCGGTTCCCGGCAAGACGCAGACGATTCACTGGGACGCCAAGGTTCCGGGGCTCGGCCTGCGCGTGACGCCCGCCGGCGCGCGCTCCTACATCTTCGAATCCCGCCTTTTCGGCAAGACTGTCCGCGTCACCATAGGCGATGCCCGCGCGGTATTGCTGGGGAAGGCCCGCACCGAGGCCGCGCGCCTGAAAACGGTAATCGATGATGGTAAAGATCCGCGCGAGCAGGTTGCAGAGCAGCGCGCAGCCCATGAGGCCCGAAAGGTAGAGGCTCGCCGCAGGGACGCGACGCTGGATGAGGCATGGAAGGTCTACATCGAGGCGCGCCGCCCGCGCTGGAGCGAGCTGCATTACCGTGACCATGTAACGCTGGCCAGTGCCGGCGGCCAGCCAAAGAAGCGCGGCAAGGGACTGACCGAACCGGGTCCGCTCGCCGCGCTGATGCCGCTGAAGCTGTCGGACCTGAGCGCCGAGCACATGGGCGAATGGCTGGCGGATGAGGCCGCCCAGCGTCCGGCACGTGTACGGCTAGCCTTCAATCTGCTGCGCATCTTCGCGGCGTGGTGCGAATCAAAGGCCGAATATCAGGGGCTCATAGACCCGCAAGCCGTCGCCACGCGCCTTTCGAAAGACGCCCTGCCGAAGCAGTCCGCGAAGACCGATTCCATCCAGCGCGAGCAACTCGCCGCGTGGTTCGGTGCGGTCCGCCAGCTCAGCAACCCGGTCATGGAGGCGTATCTGATTGGCCTGCTGCTGACCGGCGCGCGCCGCGAGGAACTGGCCGAGTTGCGCTGGGACGATGTGGATTTCCGGTGGCGCAGCCTGCACCTGAAAGACAAGGTGGAAACCGAGACCGGCCGGATTATTCCCCTGACGCCGTATTTCGCCACGGTGCTGCGCGAACTCAAGCGCATCAACGACACGCCGCCGAATGTGCGCCAGATGCGCAGCCTCTCGGCCAAGGGCGAAACGTGGCAGCCGTCGGATTGGGTATTTGCGAGCAAAACTTCGGGCGATGGCCGGCTGGCATCCCCGAATCGCGCGCTGCATCGAGTGTGCGTGATTGCCGGCATCGCCCCGGTGACGTTGCACGGGCTGCGGCGTTCGTTTTCGAGCCTTGCCGAATGGACGGAACTGCCGTCCGGCATCAAGGCGCAAATCATGGGTCACAAACCGTCTGCCATCGCGGAGCGTCACTACAACGTGCGCCCGCTCGACCTGCTGCGCGCGTGGCACGACAAGCTGGAGGCATGGATTCTCAAAGAGGCTCGCATCGACTTCGCGCCTGAGAAGCAGGATTCTGGTGCAAAGGGTGTTACCGCCGCCTGACGGGCTCAGGCAGAAGCGGCGGCCAAGGTGCTACCAACACCGTGACCGCCTGACCACAACACGACCTGAATAGGAGGTCCGTGCCATGGCTAATCGTAATGTTAGCGAGGCGGCAGCATTTGCGCTCGGCAATATTGGGGTGATGCTCAGAGCTGCGACGCACACCGTCAGTGAAGCTCAGGAAAAGATGTGTAACGCTGCACAAAAAGCCGCGCTCGCCCGGATAGAAATATGTCTCGTGCAGGCATACACGGAGCTGAATCGCTTGGACGCAACTCCTGTCCGACGTTCCTCGCCCATCACTGCGGATGTGTTGCCCTTTCAGCGCTCTAGCCGAGGCGCACCATGAATAGCAACGTGCATGCGCTGCCCGTAAAGCGCAGACCCGGGCGGCGCCGTGTTCGGCCGGCCTCGGATCGTCCATTAGCGGATGTCCTGACCTTCGATGCACGCAGTCTACCCACGACGCATGATGAACAGCTCGCCGAGTGCAGGGCGGCTATTCGAGAGGCGGCACGCGGGGTTCTAATCGCGGTGCAGGCCATCCGAGACATCGACCAGAAACTTGGAGTGCTTTCGCGCGACTGATGGAACTAGAAACCCGTCCCTATAACACGACCTGAAACCACTGCGCGCCGCGCCGCCGTCGCGCTCTTATCTTGGAGCCTCCCGTGAGACTCGAACAATACGACACGCGCGACCGCGCCTATAGCGCTTGGCATCGCGCCCCTTCGATTCGCAGATATTTGCATGCGACGCAGGCTGAATCTCTGACGATGGTGGACCTCGATTCCGTCCTGTTCACCGAGTACGACCACGGCGCAAAGGTGCCGCTCGCGCTGGTCGAAGTGGCGATGGATATTGGCCAGGAGAAGCCCGCAGGGGTATTGCAGCATCTCGCGAGGCTGGCGGACGTTCCCGCGTATGTCGCCTTGTACACGCCCGCGGCGTCGGCCAATCCGGCGAACCCGAATTGGGCGGACATCGAGTCCTTTCGGGTCAAGCGCATGTGGCCGAGACCGGAATACGGCTGGCGGATCCTCACGCCGGTGCAGTGGGCTCGCGCGCTCGTGCAGATACGTGGCTGGCAGATGCGAAGGTTTGAGGCCAGAGAGGCAGCGAACGACGACCGTTATTGATTGGCGCGTTGGTTGTAGCATCGTGGTTTGCTCCTGCCTAGCTCGACGGGGCGAAGAGCCGGACACCTTCACCGGCCTGGCAGGGGCTCCCAATTGAAGGACTGCGCATGAAGGTGTGCGGATGGCAACGCCGAATTGGCCTCACTGGGCAAGTCCGAACATGCAATTCTGGACGCCCGAACAAGCAATCTCCCTATCGCTTCACATCGACCCTGACCAGCCCGTTCCCGAACACTTGCGCACGTCCTACGCGGAGCGCCTGCGTGAGCTACAAGGCGCCATCGAGGCAAATAGCACGCATCTGACGATGCGGCATGGGAAGGTTGAGCGAAGCGCCTTCGTGTTCTGGGCGAGCCAGTGCGAAGACCACGAAGATTGGAAAATACCGCGAGAATCACCCCTATACAAGATTGCGGCCGACGAACCGATTCAGGAGCAGGGTGAGCTGCGCTCGGCGCGGCGTGTTGCTGATATGCGTGACAACGGGTGGCACAGTTTTTCTCTGGAGGACGGTGATGCGCCGGCCATAGATTGCGAGAAATACATTGAAGCGCTCGTCCGCGCGAAATACCAGGATGGCCCCGACCTGGCGCCCGAAGAGAATGATGCCATCCGAGAAGGCAAGCTCGAACTGCTGCGCCAATCCGTCGAAGCCGCCGCGCATGCTGGAAAGCTCACGCCGCGCGGGCGTGACTTTCTCCCGATGAGCGCCATCCCTCGCCGTGAATGGTTGGGACCGTTCGACAATCTCTACTTCGAGCGCCAGTCATTCCTGGCATTCGCCGAGGAAGCATGGCTTGTGAGCCCGACTGCCGAGGAATCTCCTGAGCAAGCACAGCGCATTACGGTCGAAGACATCGCGCACATGATTGCGGTGCAGCGTGCCGACCAGACTATCAGCCTCGGAGAAAACCCCGACGAACGTGAGGGCGTGCGCCGCTCGATTGAGCTCGCGCTTCACTTAATAGGCTGGCCTCCAGACGGCATCCCTGGCGTTGTCCCACAAATAGCTGAACTGGCTCGAAACAAGGTGATTAGGCTGCATGGTCCGGTCGAAACGGACCTGCCTGAAGTCGCCGACGTTCGCGCACGCCCTGGACTCTGGTCGTTGACCGCCGAAGATGCTCAACGGGTGTTGGCGTCACTCTGCCCAGGCGTTCGCCGTTACACCGTCGCTGACGTGGGCGACATAATCGCGCGCCGCAGCTATCCCCATGACATGGCAAAGGTGCGGGAGACTGAACGGGCGCTAGTCGAACGGATAGAAGGCGCCATCGAGCAAGGCGAACTCACTGTGAATGAGCGGCGGAAGGATGGCGAAATCCTGCTCAACGAGCACAGCGTAGACGAATGGCTGATCCGCGAACAAATCCCGGCGCTGCTTAATCCCACCGCTCAAGCCAATATCGAACAGGGTGCAATGGAGGCCGCTGGAAGGCTCCGGATTGATGACGTGGTGCGCATCCTCGCCACGGAGACGGGCAGAGAGGCGGCGCGCTGGGAGTCCACCATTGTGGCCGAAATCAGGGGCGGCGCGCTGCCATTGAAGAATCCGCGCGACCTTGGGGACTTCCTGCCATACGCCGTGCCAAAGAATCTCCGCACGTTTTATGACCGTGTGGACGTTGCCGACGTAAATAAGCTGCTCGACGCGCATCCTGAATGGCGGGTGACTTATCGCTTCCCAATAACCGCGGTGAGCTCGGTACTGCCTCCCGTCACCGAGACAGAATCGAGCCCGACCAGACCACCGTTGCAACAGCAACACCAGGAGAGCGAGATTCTTCGCGTAATCCGGGACCTCGGCGAAGACCCAAAGAAACTGCCGAAACAGAAACCCGGCAAACCTGGCATCAAGGCGGCTGTACGGGCGAAACTATCCTTTTCGGAAAAGGTATTCGACAAGGCGTGGGAGCGGCTGAGAGACGCCGGTGATGTCGCAGATGCCTGACACCACATTCCCCCCACTTGGGGGAGTGGGGGACGGTTGCGGGGGACGCTATAGGGGGAAATTGAATAGGCATCGTCATCAACGAATCCGCGCGTTGCGGAAAGGAAAAGACGATGCACGCAACTTCCGCAACCCCTATTCATGCCGCGGCTACGCGCCATATCGAGGCGGTTCTACCGACCGACGAAGCCGCCGCCGCGCTCAACCGCAAGCCGCAGACCCTTCGCAAGTGGGCCTGTCTCGAAAACGGTCCTATCCGCCCTGTCCGCATCAATGGACGTCTCGCCTGGCGTGTCTCCGACATTCAGGCATTGCTGAGCGGAGGGGTGGCGTAAATGGACAAGAAAAACGGCCGCCAACCGAAGCCGACGACCGCCAATACGCAGCGCGAGTTTAGCGGAACATCGAACAAACGTCATTTGCGCGTGCTTCAGGCGCTCATGCGCCGCCCGATGCCCCGTGAGGAAGTTGACCGTGTGGCCGGCGCGTCGAACGGCCCTGACTTGATTTTCGACCTGCGCGGCAAAGGGCTGGAAATCCCGTGCGTCAAGGTGCCTTGCATCGACCGTGACGGTCTCGAAGTCGAGCGCGGCGTCTACAGCACATCAGGAGCCGACCGCCGCAAGATTGCACGCTGGCTCGCGAAGCGCAGGAAGGGGGCAGCATGGTAAACGGCCACGACGCCGCGCGTGCTCGTGACGCCTTGTTTGCGCTCGACGCCGGTTGCCCGCGCAATGAGTGGGTGAGCGCCGGCATGGCTGCGAAAGCGGCGGGCCTGTCCGAGGATGATTTTCTCGAATGGTCGGCTGGCGGCGCCAACTACAGCGGCGAGCGCGACGCCCGTTCAGTATGGCGCAGCATCAAGCCAGAAGGGGGCATTGGGTCGGGCACGTTGTTCAGGATGGCGATGGACGCCGGCTGGCGCGATCCACGCGCACGCAACGGCATGCCGGCGGCGCGTGTGCCTGTCGCGAAATCGCCGAAGGCCGACGCGCCCCGGAAGCCTCGCACCGACCTGGTCGCGATGTTCGACGGCTACCCTTCCGCCAGCGCTGACCATCCCTACATCGTGGCCAAGCGCGGAAGCCCTGATGGCCTGCGTGTTGTGCCAGCCGATGACACATTGTCCATCGGCGGCGCGCGCGTAGCAGGCTGGCTCGCGGTGCCGGTGCGTTCGTTCGATGGGATGCTCTGCACAGTGCAGTTCGTCCCGCCGCCCGGTGCCGGGAAGAAGCTCAATGCGCCGGGCGCATCGTTCAATGACGGTCTGTTCGTGGTCGGGGATATTGCGGCCGACGGCACGCTATACGTCTGCGAGGGAATCGGGCAGGCCTGGGCGTGCGCAAAGGCGGACTATCATGCCGCGGCCGTGGTCACATTCGGTGCTGGCCGCACGCGCTCCATCGCAAAGGTGCTGAGCAAGCAGTTTCCGGCGGCGCGCATCGTCATCGTGCCGGACTGCGGCAAGGAAACGGACGCCGAAGAGATTGCCCGCGAGATTGCCGGCGCATGGGTCGTACTGCCCGACAGCAAGCCGGCGAACTACGACGCGAACGACTACGAGCGCGAGCACGGCATTGAAGCGCTGGCGGACCTGCTGCGCGCAGCGAGAACGCCGCCGATGCGATACCGCCTGCAATCGGCTGACGACCTGCTGAACGCGCCGTCGCTGCGCTGGATGGTTCAAGGCGTGCTGCCCGCTTCCGGCTTCGGCGCTGTCTACGGGCCGTCGGGCTCGGGAAAATCCTTCATGGTGCTCGACCTTTGCGCCGCCATCGCGGACGGCGCCGAATGGTTCGGGCGGCGCGTGAACGCGGCTGCCGTGACGTATGTGTGCCTTGAAGGCGAGGCGGGGCTTGGCAAGCGTGCCAAGGCGTGGAGCATCCGCCAGCACCGCAATCTGCCGGCGCGCCTGCGCTTTGTCACGCAACCGCTCGACCTGCGCCAGCCGGAAGACGTAGCCGACCTGTGCGCGGCAGTGCTGGCGGCCGGCGGCCGCGACGGGCTGCTCGTCATCGACACGTTGAACCGTGCCGCACCGGGTACCGACGAGAACTCAAGCGCGGACATGGGCCAGCTCATCGAGGCGTGCAAAGAGGCGCAGCGCCGCCTCGGTGGCGTGGTGCTGCTCGTTCACCACACTGGCAAGGATGGCGCAAAGGGCCTACGCGGACACAGCAGCCTGTACGCCGCGCTCGATGCCGCAATCGAGGTCTCACGCAACGACGGCCGCCGCGAGTGGAGCGTCGCGAAGAGCAAGGACGATGCTGATGGCGGGCGCCATGCCTTCGTGCTGCGCGTGGTGGAACTCGGCGACGACGAGCACGGCGAGCCGGTTACGTCGTGTGTCGTGGAGGCTGACGACAGCAGCGCGGAAGTGCGGCGCGTGAAGCTCCCGCAAGGAGGCAACCAGCGTATCGCGCTCGATGCGCTCTCGGAACCGCTGCGCCAATCCCGCGACTTCGGCAAGGGTGACGCTGCGCCGAACCAGCCATGCCTCGAAATTGAGGCGGCTGTCCGGCTGGTTGCATCTAGCCTGACCTGCGAGGCACGAAAGCGAAACGAGCGTGCCAGGGCGGCCGTGACCGGCCTCGTTGCCAACGGTGTGTACGGTTCCAAGGACGGCTGGCTATGGCGCAAGTAACCCACTTCCCACCCATCCCGGAGTCCCTCCCGTTCCCGCCCGTATCTATATATACGGAGCGGGAGAAAACGGGACCCAGAAACTCCCGAAACGGGAGGAAACGGGACAAAACGGGACACCTAACGAAGCACACCGAGTGGCCTTCATGGAACTGGAATCGAGAACGAAGGGGAACGCGGCCGAGCGCGAGATTTCTGCTCTGGTGCGTGAGTGGACCTGCAAGGGTTCGATTGAAGCCTGGGCGGCGGTCGCTGCCGATTGCGAGGTGAAACATGGTTGACGGACTGGTGAGCGGCAAGCTGTACGGCGCGGCGACGAGCCGGACGAGTCAGAACGGTAAGCGGTTCGTGACGGCCAAGGTGCGCGCTGCGGCGGGCGACGGCGAATCGCTCTTCGTGAACGTGATTGCGTTCAGCACGACCGCGGGCGAGGCGCTGCTCGCGCTCGCTGACGGCGATTCCGTGGCGCTGGCGGGCACGCTGACACCGAAGGCATGGGTGGACCGCGCAGGCGAAGCGAAACCCGCTCTCGACCTGGTAGCGCACGCAGTGCTGACGGCTTACCACGTGAAGCGCAAGCGCGCCGTGGTGCAGGGTGAGGGGAGTGGCTCAGAGCGCACCGGGGCCGGGGCTGCAACAGGTAACGGAAGGGCATCGCGTGAACCCGCGCTGGCGGACGATGCAATCGACTTTTAACGGAGGTGAATGAAATGGCATTCTTCGGCTTTGGAAACGACCCAACCAGCGGCCCGGGCGTTGGCGGGCTCAATGGATTCTTCAACGGTCCCGCCGCCTATGGCGATACGGGTCTGACGGGAAGCGTCACAGCGAACGGCTCGGGGCTCAACTCGGGAATGAGCGGCAATCTCGGCGGCGCGTTCGGTTTTGCGCCTACGGGCCTGTTCAGCGGCTTCCTTCCGGGTGGCGGGATGGGGGCAACGCAGAGCGGCGCACTCGGTGGCGGTATCTCAGGCGCGGTAAATGGCGCGGCCCCGATTGGAGGCGCAACGATGGGTGGTTTCGATGCTGCGCCCTGGGCGCTGGGTGCCGGACTCCTTGGCGCCGGCCTGCTCGCGGCGAGGGGCAATCAACAGCACATGATGGGCGGCGACCCTGCGCCGATGTTGCATATTGGCAATCCGTCCGTGAAATTCGCTCCCCCGCAGTCAGTTATGCCTTACATGCACCTCTGATGCTCGGCGGCGACTTCTCTAAAGTAGAGCGCTTTAGTGAAGCGCCGCCGTCTGCTCCTACAGGGCGAATACAGGCGGCGCAGTCTCACTGAGAACAGGGAAGAAACAGCGAGCGACACGGCATGAAAACAATCAAAGGAAATCAAGCGCTTGGTCGCCGGAGTCAGCTCGAGATAATCCAGACGAATCAAGGTTTTGCCCCCAGTACGCGCGTGCGCGCGCGAGGCGCACGGATGGCGGCCGTAACCTATCGGTAAATAACCGGTCGATACCGTGACGACGCCAAAAGGTAACGGCTGGATTCGGCACCGAAGTTACGGCATGAAACGGGGAGCTACCCGCCGAAACCCGAATTCGCGAAGCACTACGCGCGCCCGGTCAGTGGCGTTTCTCAACATTCC
The DNA here is from genome assembly GCA_035277805.1 of Paraburkholderia sp. GTDB lineage: Bacteria > Pseudomonadota > Gammaproteobacteria > Burkholderiales > Burkholderiaceae > Paraburkholderia. The sequence continues at coordinate 19,095 of DATEJU010000328.1, forward strand.
AAGTCGCTGCGGCGCACGCCGGATAAGGGGAGCACGGCACATCGAAGCTGGAATTTCTCAACGCTTTTCGCCGAATAAGTTCGCGGACCGGTACCGCTGGAATGCCCGACAGACAACGCAATGTGACCGCTGGCGGCGCGGATAACTTCGAAGATAAAGCCGAATGGCGCGCGCCAAGCTCACCTTTTGGAGTTGGCAATGATGAGCGCGCCGATGATGATTGCGGCGCCAGTGGGAATCCCTGCGAGCATGCCCGCCGCAGCCCACGCAATGCCTCCAACGATTGCAGCGAGGATCAGCGCTCCCGTCAATTCGCGGGCCAAAATGGCGGCGTACAGGACCGCCAGCGCAGCGAACCATCCTGCGTGCTGGACATTGGCCTGGGTGGCAAGGAAATACGCCCCGTAGAGCAGCAGCGCCGCAGCGGGATAGCGGACGAAGGGAGATTCGAGCTGCTTGTCTGTCTTCGCACTTTGCGCCGCCTGAACACTTCGTTTCGCAGCCTCGTCCCGTTTCATTGCTTCGTTGGCTCCGGGTGAGAGCACCGTCGTATAACGCACGAGGTAGAGGCAGAAGCCGATAACAAACAGCGGGATTGCCGGCCACGCTTGCCACCAATACCGGGCGAACGGTTCCCCTTGAGGTTGGGCGTGCCAGATTATCGCGACCACCGCAGCGCCAACTAGCCACCAGATAGCGAGAATGGCCAGCCTCCGCCGATGGCTGTATTCAAGCCTCCTCGTGGCGTAATGGCGAACGCTGTCCTTCTGATACGCGAGCCAGCCGAACAGGCAACCGATGAGCGCCGGTGCACTCCCTGCGGCCATCGCACCGTAGCTGAGGTTGGTGCTGCCCACAGACTGCATTGCCCAGATGACGGCGGAGAGCAGGAGACCAGCTCCAGCGCGCCATATGAACGCGTCGCGCCGCTTAGATTGAGGAACGGCCTCCAGCCATCTCGCAGACGCGCTGTCGTCGCTTGTGTCGGACAGTTCGCTGAGCTGCCGCGCTTCAGGTTTACCATGGCGCTCGTGTGACATGGCATCACTCCTTCGAGGTTCATTGGCGCGGCCGCGCAATTGGGCGACCGTTCGGCCTTGAAATGCTGCTCCCAAACCTCATGTCACGTCTCCCAACTAGAGAGAAGGAGAAGAGGATGGCGAACAACTCGAACGGCAAACCTACATTCACGGTTTCCACCGACCTTATCAACGATGCCACGCACGTGGACAACAATGATGTGCTGGAGGAAATCGTCTCCGCAGCCAGGGCAACGCTGGCTGCTGGTGGTCATGTGGTGCTGAACCAAGAGTACGAAAACGCGCCGCCGGATACGGTAGCGGTGTTCCGGACCAGCGCGGACTTCGAGAAGTGGGTAACGGACCAGAACGCAATGCGTACCGAACTCGGAAAGCCTACTCTCGGAAATAGGTAGGCTACTGCGAGTCTAGGCGTTTTGAACGAAGGTCCGGGCGGCATCTGCGCGCAAGAGGTGTGGTTGCCCGTCCGACCTCTCCGACGTTAGAGAAGAGTCATGCAGGGTGCCCGAGCTCTCCGACTTCCGGTGTATTCTGGCGCCGGCTTGCTTAGCGGAGAACACGACATGAAGAAAATCGGGAGCTTCGTATTCTGGGTCATTGTCGCTCTGGTCGGCCTGCGTGCGTATTACTCGGCCGATTTCGTGGCGTGGCGGGAAAAGCTCGTGTGCACCTACAAGGACCCGTCTGGCGATTGCCTGTCAGAGGATGAGCACATCCGGCGAATCGCCCACGATGCAGCGGTGGACGCTATTGCCGATTGGCGGGCCGAATGCTCCGGGCTCTACAGTTCAACCAACCCGGATTGCGCGCTGTTCCATCGCAACTAGAGTGAACGGTGCTCGGCGGTGAGCATCCGAATCGGCGCCGCGTTGACGGCAAATGCCTACATGGTGCCTACACAGACTCCAGAAAGCAAAAAGCCCAGTCGCGATGACTGGGCTAAGTGCTTGAATTCTTTGGGGTGGCTGATGGGACTCGAACCCACGACGACAGGAATCACAATCCTGGACTCTACCAACTGAGCTACAGCCACCGCTGTTACTGCTTTCTTGCTCGCGCTGCTTCGTGAGCGGCGCCAATCAAGAAGCAGGATTATATACATAGAGGGTCCGACTTGCCTAGCCCCTTTATTCAAATAATTCAGATGAAAGCTCGGCCGACGCTTCCATAGGGCTGCGCAGATGCGCACGTGCTTCTTCGAAGATCGCGAGATCGGCCTTGGCGAGCTTGCGGTTGTCCGACAGCACGCGTCGCCAGCCGCGCGCGCCTGCTTCGCCGCGATACAGCCCCAGCGCGTGACGCGTGATCGCGCCCAGATACGTGCCGCGCGCAATTTCACTCGCGCAGTATTCGATCAGTCTTGCCTCGACTTCGTCGCGAGTGAGGGCTGGCTCGCCTGCACCATAGAAACGCGCATCGACATCGGCTAGCACGTAGGGGTTGTGGTAAGCCTCGCGCCCGAGCATCACGCCGTCGACGTGCTCGAGGTGCACAGCTACTTCGTCGAGCGTCTTGATGCCGCCGTTGATGATGATTTCGAGTTGCGGAAAATCGCGCTTGAGCCGATACGCGTAGTCGTATTTGAGCGGCGGGATCTCGCGGTTTTCCTTCGGGCTCAGGCCTTTCAGGATGGCGTTGCGCGCGTGAACGATAAAGACCGCGCAGCCCGCATCTGCGATGGTGCCGACGAAATCGCGCACGAACGCATAGTCCTCGACGGCGTCCACGCCGATACGGTGCTTGACCGTCACGGGCACCGAGACCGCGTCGCGCATTGCCTTCACGCAGTCGGCCACGAGCTGCGGCTCGTTCATCAGACATGCGCCGAAAGCGCCGCGCTGGACCCGCTCGGACGGGCAGCCGCAATTCAGGTTGATCTCGTCGTAGCCCCATTGCTCGCCGAGTCTGGCCGACCGGGCGAGGTCGTCCGGCTCGCTGCCGCCCAGTTGCAGCGCGACGGGCGCTTCTTCGGGCGTGAACGCGAGATGGCGCGGCACATCGCCGTGGAGCAGGGCGCCCGTCGTCACCATCTCCGTATACAGCCACGTGTGCCGGGAGATGAAGCGATGCAGCGTGCGGCAATGGCGATCGGTCCAATCCATCATGGGTGCGACGGACACGCGGCGTGGACTGGCGAGACGGTTGGCGGACATGGCGAATCGGTGCGCGAGAGGTGCGGCAGGCGTGGATCAACCTTCTATTTTATCGCAAGCTGCTACCAGGGTTCTCGCCGATTTTGCACTGCGGCAAAACAGGGGCCGGTGCAAGGCGGTATGCGCAATGGTTGATGGGAAGCGCTTCCAGCCGGTTTTACGGAGCGAAAGACCCTTCTCTCATTATGTAATCCGCCTGCCGCGTGGTGCGTCGCGCAAGAAATTTTAAGGCGCTTCTTTAGGGTCTGTTCGCGGCTCAGGCACGCCAGGACTGGCAGACGCGATTGTTTCCGGAGCTGGAATAGAAAATTCGGATTATCGCGATTATTTTCTGATAGTAGGTGTATACACTAGGCTCCATTGACGCAGCTCGTGGGCAATGACCTCCCAGGCGCGGCGCCATCCCCGAACCGCAATTGAACCTGTTATTGGAGCTCACCATGAAGACCAAACTGATCGCAGCGCTGCTGGTCGCAGCTTCCGCTTCTATCGCCGCCCCGGCTTTCGCCAGTGGCTACGGCCCGGCACCGTTCTACCGTCCGGACGTTGGCGCCCCGGCTTCGCAGCAAGGCCAGAGCGTCCAGACCGTCACTGCCGAACGCGCCCAGCAGCAAGGCGTCGATTCGTCGTACGGTGGCGTGGCGGGCGTGGCGACCCAATCGGGCAGCCGCACGTCGCAAACTCCGCGTGCGCAGCAAGTGTTCTTCGGCCAGTAAGCCGCTCGCTGTCTGAAGCGCCGCCCGCTAACCGGGCGGCCCGAACGCCGGGTGTCCTCTGGACCCCGGCGTTTCGTTTTTTATACGTTCGTAGCGCCGATGGTGCCGGTCGCGCTCACGGTGCGGAGCGCACGCGCTGATCGATTGCCTCGCGAATGCGATCGAATGCGGCGTCGAATGCGTTGTCCTGGGTAGGAAAGCGTCCGGCGCATATGCCGTCGATGGGCACGTTGGCGTGCGTGTTGCCGGTGAGACTGTGGATCGTCTGGGTCGCAACGAAGTAGCCGGCTGCATGATCGCCGTCGACGCCGGCCGTCATGTCGAATCCCATGTATTCGTAGCTGCGTCGGTATTCCATGCCGCTTTCTCCTCTGGCGTTCCCGCCGATTCTGGCACGACTTGGGCCTCCGGTGCCGCGTGCTGCACGGCCGCGTTCGAATCGGCCGTTCCTGACGCTGTACTAACATGACCTGCGGGGGCGCGCGCGCCGCGCGTGACGCGGCATGCGCCACCCACGCCAGACCGTTGCTGGCTAACCAGGAGGTGAACAATGAAGAAACGCATGTTGCTTCTCGCCGCGCTGGCGCTCCCGGGCGTGCTCGCGTCGGCGTCTTCCTTCGCGCAGCAGCCGCCCCGTCCGGGGCCGAACGCGTATCATGGCGGGCCGCCGCCCAATCATCCGCCGTCCGATATGCCAGCACCGCAGTGGCACCAGGGCGACCGGGTCTCGCCCGAGTTCCGCGATCGCCAATACGTGGTCGACGACTGGCGCGAATATCACCTGAAGGCGCCGCCGCGCGGCCATCACTGGGTCGGTGTGGGCGGTCAGTACTATCTGGTGCGCAATTCGAACTGGACCGTGGAACGCGTTGGGCCGTAACGCCGCCTGAGAAGGCGGTGTGCGTGGCGGCTCGAGCCGCTGGTGCGAGATGCCGCGCGCCGCGCAGAACGTTGATCGCCGGGCCGGGCCGGCTGTGCCGCGTCCGGCCTTTTTGCGTGCCGGTTCGACAACCGCGCGACGACCGCCCGTGCCGGACAGATTTTCAGGCGCCTGAAAAAAATCGGCGGGCGTGATAGTTTCGCCGTTCTCTCCAACCAGACGATGGAAAACGCTTCGATGGAATACCGCACTCTCGGCGACACAAACGTCAAGGTGAGCCTGATCGGCCTCGGCACGATGACTTGGGGCGAGCAGAACACCGAGCGCGAAGCGCACGAGCAGATCGATTACGCGCTCGATTGCGGCGTCACGCTCATCGACGCCGCGGAAATGTACCCGGTGCCGCCGCGCCCCGAAACGCAAGGGCAGACCGAACGCTTTATCGGCACATGGCTCGCGCAGCATCGCGCCGAGCGCTCGCGCATCGTGCTCGCGACCAAGATGACGGGCCCGGCGCGCCAGCCGCACAATCCGCGTCATATTCGCGGCGAAGGCAATCAGTTCGACCGCAAGAACCTGACCGAAGCGCTCGACGGCAGCCTCAAGCGTCTGCAGACCGATTACGTCGATCTCTATCAGTTGCACTGGCCCGACCGCAGCACGATGACGTTCGGCCGCAATGCGTATCCGTGGATCGACGACGCGTACACGGTGCCGATCGAGGAGACGCTCGCTGTGCTCGCGGATTTCGTGAAGGCGGGCAAGGTGCGCCATATCGGCGTGTCGAACGAGACGCCCTGGGGCGTCGCGCAATTCCTGCGTGTCGCCGAAAAGCTGGGCCTGCCGCGCATCGTCAGCATCCAGAATCCGTATAGTCTGCTCAATCGCACGTTCGAAAGCGGGCTGTCCGAGTTCTCGCATCGCGACGGTATTGGCTTGCTGGCATACTCGCCGCTCGCGTTCGGCTGGCTCTCGGGCAAATACGAGGGCGGCGCGCGGCCCGAGGGCGCGCGCATCACGAAGTTCGAGCGCTTTCAGCGCTACAGCAAGCCGCAGGCGGTGGCGGCCACGTCGCGCTATGTGGCGCTCGCGAGAGAGCTTGGGCTGTCGCCCGCGCAATTCGCGCTCGCGTTCGTCAACAGCCGCCCGTTCGTGACGAGCAACCTGATCGGCGCGACCTCCGTGGCGCAGTTGAAGGAGAATATCGGCAGCATGAATATCAGGCTCTCGCCCGAAGTGCTCACGCAGATCGACGCACTGCACGAAGCGCAGCCCAACCCCGCGCCTTGAGTCCGGCTTGATCAAGCGTCGCGCGTGCTGGCATCATGCGGCGCGAGCCGTCCCGTCAGCCCGATGTATCCGGTCCGCCGGCCGCGCGACTTGCTTGACCCGCTCGATTCGAATCATCCGACCCCGAGCCCCTTAGCGGAGTATCACCACAATGACGAGCGCACGCGACGCGCAACCACCTCAATCGCCGCCCTCCTGGGGCTGGCCCCTTTTTATTCTGCTGGCCGTGGCCGGTCTGTTCTATGTGAAGTGGTTTCCGTATTACCACCGCGCATTTACGGCCGAGGCCACGCATTCGATCGGCAAGTCCATCCTGATGGGCGGCGCGGCGAGTGCGCCCGAGCCGTCTTTCGCGGCTGCGCTCGACTATGCCTGGACTTATGGCAAGGCGATCTGGCAGGCGATGGTGCTGGGCCTGCTGCTTGGCTCCGGCGTGCAGGCGCTGCTGCCGGCGCGGTGGATTGTGCGCGTGCTCGGGCGCCACGGTTTCGGCAGCGTGGCTGCTGGCGGCCTGCTGGCGGTGCCTGGCATGATGTGCACGTGCTGCGCGGCGCCCGTCGTGGCGGGGCTGCGCGCGCGCAATGCGTCGCCGGGCGGGGCGATCGCATTCTGGCTCGGCAATTCGGTCCTCAATCCCGCGACGCTCGTGTTCATGGGCTTCGTGCTGGGCTGGCAGTGGAGCGCGCTGCGCCTCGTGCTGGGTGTCCTGATGGTGTTCGGCCTCGGCTGGCTCGCAAACCGGTTCGTGTCGCACGAGGAGGTGCTCGAGGCCGACGTCCGGCTTGCACTGTTCGCACAGGAGCAGGCCGATGGCGGCAATGTGTTCGCACGCTGGCTGCGGCTGTTCGTGCGTATGGCGGTGCGGCTCGTGCCGGAATACATCGTGCTCGTGCTGTTGCTGGGCGCGGCGCGCGCGTGGCTCTTTCCCCACATCGGACCCGAGGTCACCAGCAATCTCGGCTGGATCGTCGCTTTCGCGGTGGCCGGCATGCTGTTCGTGATTCCCACCGCCGGCGAGGTGCCTATCATTCAGGCGATGCTCGCGCTCGGCATGGGCGTGGGCCCGGCCGGCGCGCTGCTGATGACGCTGCCGCCCGTGAGCGTGCCGTCGTTCGCGATGCTGGCCGGCTCGTTCCGGGTACGCACGCTGGCGCTGGTGGGCACGGTGGTCGTGGCGTTCGGCGTTGTGGCGGGGCTGGCGACGGTCGCGCTGGGGTTTTAGGGCCTGTCATTAGCGCGAACAGGCCCTAAGATAAGGGTTTCACGCAGGGTCCACGCAGAGTCACGCATCAACGGCGGATTGTCGGCTAGCCGGCTGGCCGTCCGCATCGAACAGGGCTACCGCCCAGGAACCGCCATGGCACAACAAAAGACGAATCCGAAACTCGAACAAGCGCTGACGCGCGGCGACCTCGCCATTCGTCAGGCCAACTCGGCACGCGCAACGGCGGTCTTGCGCGCGCTCGGCAAGATGATCGTCGAGGCGTCGGCGACCATCGGCGTCGAGGCGCACACGTCGATTCCCGACGGCGATCGCATCTACGATCCCGCGGACGGCCTCTGGCCGCAGCAGTTGCTGATTTCGCTCGACGGTCCCGTCGAGGACTCGGACCCGGAAGAGATCCGCACGATCCGCCTGCTGGCCCAGTCGCAGGGCACGCTGTTTCGCGTCGAATGGCATCGCGCCGACGGCAAGATCGGCCGTCAGGAAGGGGGGCCGTTTGCCACCGTCGCATTCATTTCGGACGTCGACATTCCCTGGGGCGACGACGAGGACTGAGTTGCGCGCGCTGAACCTTGCCTGAACAGGCGTTCAGCGCATCATGCGCCGCCGGAACAGGATCGATGCGACGCCGAATGGCACCAGCACGTAAAGCACGAGCACGGCGAGATGCAGTGCCGCGTGCTCGACCGGACGCCCGAGCATGGCCGGGCGGATCAGCTCGACGGCATGCGCGAGCGGCAGCATCAACGTGACGTGCTGCGCCGCTGCGGGCAATTGCGCGATCGGAAAGAACACGCCGGAAAGCAGCAGCATCGGCGTGAGCACGAGCGTCTGATAGAACATGAAGAAGTCGTAGGACGGTGCGAGCGCGGTGACGATCATCGCGCAGCTCGCGAACGCGAGGCCCGCGAGCGCGATCACGGGCAGGGCGAGCAGCATCGACGGAAAGCTCGCGTAGCCAAGCACGCCCGCCACGATCATGATGGCCGCGCCCGAGAGCACCGACTTGCTGGCGGCCCACATCACTTCCCCGAGCACCACGTCGCCGAGCGAGAGCGGCGTGTGCATGATCGCTTCCCACGTGCGCTGCACGTGCATGCGCGAGAAACCCGAGTACATCGACTCGAAGCTCGCCGACATCATCACCGAAGACGACACCGTGCCCGCCGCCAGGAACGCGATATACGAGACGCCGTCGACGTGGCCGACCATCAGGCCGAGCCCGAAGCCGAGGCCGAACAGATAGATCATCGGATCGGCGAGATTGCCGAACATCGACGCGATTGCCAGCTTGCGCCAGACGAGATAGTTGCGCCGCCACACGGCGATCCAGTGCGTCGCATTCGACGGCAGCGCGGCCCGCGGCTCGCGTATGGGCGACGTGGCGGGGCGCGTGGGCGGCCGGGATTGAGTGCGTGTCTGCATGATGTCGTTCTAGTCCTGCATCTCGCGGCCCGTGAGCCGCAGGAACACGTCTTCGAGATTCGCGGGCCGGTGCAGATAGCGCAAATCCGAGCGATGGCGCAAAAGCGCATGCACGGGCGCGGCTTCTTCGACATAGCAGAAGAGCGTTTCGCCGCTGATCTCCGTGCGCCTGGCGAGTGGCGCGAGCTCGTCGCGCAGCGCCGACGGGTCCGGGCCGTAGACCTCGATTACGTCACAGCCGATTTCCGATTCGATCAGCGCCTTCGGTGCGCCCTCGGCGATCTTGCGGCCTTCCTCGATCACGCAGACGCGATTGCAGAGTCGTTCGGCCTCCTCCATGAAATGCGTCGTGAGGAGGATCGTCTTGCCGCGCGCGAGCAGCGAGCGCAGCCGCTCCCAGATCAGATGGCGGGCCTGCGGGTCGAGGCCAGTGGTGGGTTCGTCCATCACCAGCACGTCGGGGTCGTTGACGAGCGCGCGCGCGAGCGTGAGACGCCGGCGCATGCCGCCGGAGAGCTCGCCGACGCGTGCGTCGGCCTTGCTTTCGAGGCGCGCGAACTCGAGCAGCGGCGCGACGAGCGCGCGCGTCTCGCGCGCGGACAGCCCGAAGTAGCGGCCGAACACGAGCAGGTTCTCGCGCACGGTGAAGTCGGGGTCGAGATTGTCGAACTGGGGCACCACGCCCACACGTGCGCGTGCATGGCGGGCACGCATGGGCACGGGTTCGCCGCACAGGCTGATGCGTCCGGCATCGGGCGAGACGATGCCGAGCAGCATGCGCAGCGTGGTGGTCTTGCCTGCGCCATTGGGGCCAAGGAGCCCGAAACATTCGCCGCGGACGACGTCGAACGACAGGCCGTTGACGACCGTCCTGTCTCCGTAGTGCTTGATCACCTGCTCGAATTCAATGGCGGGCATGTTTGAGCGGCTGTTCATGTAAGCGCGTGCGTGGTGCGCGTCGCAAGGCGGCCCATTCTAGTTCATCGCGGCGCACGGGGTGTGCGGGGCATCGGGCGCGTGCACGGCGCGCGCGACACACAAATGCCCCGTCAATGGCTGCCGCGACAAGCATTGATTTCGCGCAAACCCCGTGCCGGTGCACCATCCACGTGCAAGGGAACCTGGCGTTTTCCAACCCTTGCGTGTCGAATTGCGGCGCACCATCATGCGATTGTGACCTGCGTTTCCAGGCGGGTGGGGAGAAGCGATTATGGCGAGCTACAAGAAAATTCTGCTTTGTTACGACGGCTCGCGCGAAGGCCGCAAGGCGTTGCGTTGCGGGGCGGATCTGGCGTTGGACCTGCAGGCGGAGACGCATTTGCTCTCGGTGGTCGACATGCGTTCGACGATCGCGCAAAGCGCGGGCTTGCTCACCGATGTGGCATGCGGGCGCTTCGAAGAAACGGCGCGCGAGATTCTTCAGGAAGGCGTGGACTGGTTGACCGAGCGCGGCGTGCGCGCGCAGGGCCATTTCGCGTTCGGGCATCCGATCGACGAGATTGCGAATCTCGCGAACGAATTGCACGTCGACCTCGTGGTGGTCGGGCACCGCTGCCGCACCGGACTTTCGCGCTGGTGGATGGGCGCGGGCAATACGCCGCTGCTCGACCGCGTGACGTGCAGCATACTCGTGGCCTGTTCTTCGGCGGCCGAGGAAAAACAGCAACAGGTGGCGGCTTAGCCGCGCCTGGCATTTGCGCATGGTGCGGCCGCGATGGCAGCGCCCGCACCATGACCGAAAGACGGCGGAGCCTCAACCAGGATGGCTCGCCGTAGTCCTTCCGTTCCCCTCAGTTTCTGTCAGTTTCCCTCAGTTCGACGCGTTCGCGCCGTTCTCGGCATTCGGCTCGTTCAACTCTACGGCGGCGAGCTTCCACGAAAACAGCCCATGACGCTGCAGGATGGCGGCATAGCGCTCGCTTTTGGCGCTGCGCTGCCACGTCACAGCAAACGTATTCAGACCGCGATAGCCCGCGGAGCTCTGCGCACGCGGCTGCTCTTGCTGTTGCTGCGGCGGTTGCGCCTGCACACCCGGATTGCCGGGTGCGGGCGGCGCGGATTCGGCTTGTTGCGGCGATGACGACGGCGGCGCCTCCGACGGTGGTGGAGGGGCGGGCCGCTCCCCCGGCTTGCCGGTCGGCGGCATGCCGCTGAGCAGCGCGGCGACGCCGTCGGGTGTGGCATACGCGTCCACGAGCGGGCCGATCAGCACAGTGCCGATCATGGCGCCAAAGAGCACCAGCGGGTTGCTCGCGTGCGCGGCCTCGATGCGCCGTTGCAGCATCTCGCCGACCTGTTGCTTCAGGCTTGCGCGCAGCGCCGGGTAATCGACGTATTCGTTCAGTGCGACCGCGTCGCGTGCATCGGCGGCTGTCTTGAGGTGGTTCAGGGCGATGTACGGTGACGCATAGCCGTAGCCGAGTGCGGCAACCACAGCAACCGCCGCGACGGTGATTGCGACGGGTTTCTTCCAGCCAGTTTGTTTGCGCGGATTCGTTTGGGTGTCAGTCATTGGGCAGGGCAACCCCGAAATGTTCAATCAGGTGTTGACCGCGCGCAATCCAAAACGATCCCTGCCGCATGGATTACTTTGCCAGCGCGGAGGGCAGGTCGGCTTGCTGCTCCGCGATGCAGCGGTCGATGGCGCGGCACACGGCTTCCATCGTGCCCACCATGATGAGCCGCGACTGACCGTGATAGACGCGCACCGGCGCGCGGCGGCCCGGTTGCTCCGTATTCAGCGTGCTGTTGAGCGAGACGCGTGCAAAGGCCGGTTGCGCCGAAGGCAGCGCACGGGCTTCGTCCGCCTGACCGAGGTCGTCGAAGAGCGAACCATTGACCTGGCGACCCAGCGCGGCCGCCGAGGTGCGCGCCTCACGCATTGCACACGAGGCAATTCCACGCAGATGGCGCAGACGGCCGAATTGACGGAAGGGCAACAGGCGGGCAAGGCGTTCCATGATTCTCTCCAGAAAATGCGCAGGCGGGATTATCAGAATTCGGTGGGGCGGATCAGACCGACGGCAATGCCTTCGAGCGCGAAGTCCGCGCTGCCGACCGCGACGAAGATGTTTTCGTAGTCGGGGTTCTCGGCGATCAGCTCGATGCCGTTGGGCTGCCGCTTCAGGCGCTTCACGGTGACGTCGTCGCCGAGGCGCGCGACGACAATCTGGCCGTCCTTCGCTTCGCTCTTTTTCTGGACGGCGAGCAGGTCGCCGTCCAGAATGCCCGCGTCGCGCATGGACAGGCCGCGCACCTTCAGCAGATAGTCGGGCCGGCTCGAGAAGAGCGCCGGGTCGCAGGTGTAGTTCTGCGAGATGTGCTCTTGCGCGAGGATCGGACTGCCCGCCGCCACGCGCCCGACGAGCGGCAGCGAGAGCTGCATGATGCTCGCGTGCGGCAGCGTGAATTGATGGGGCAGATCGTCTGGGCCGGGAATAAGACGGATGCCGCGCGAAGCGCCCGCAGCTAATTCGATTACGCCTTTGCGCGCCAGCGCCCGCAGGTGTTCCTCCGCGGAGTTGGCCGAGCTGAAGCCCAGTTCGGCGGCGATTTCGGCGCGCGTGGGCGGAAAGCCCGTGCGCTCGATCGCGCGGCGGATCAGATCGAAAACCTGCTGCTGTCGTGCGGTGAGTTTGGTCATGGCGCCACTGTATGTTTGAACAGGTGACTGTATTTTTATACAGTACTCGCCGCTTTTCAAGTGTTACTTGAGCTTT
>DATEJU010000329.1:0-6461 GCA_035277805.1 Paraburkholderia sp.
GACGAGGCAGTTGATCGCGAACGCGGCGCCAGCCGTGAGCCAGATGCCGACGGTGCCGCCGACGAGCTGTTTCCACGCCACCATGCCCGGCACGGCGAGGAACATGCCGATGACCGCGCAGAACACGGCCAGTTGCGTGACGCGCGGCTTGGTGAGCGCGAGATATTGCGAAATCCGGCTGCCGGGCCTACCAGACGTTTGGGAGAGAGTTGTACTTTCCATAGGGCGGGATCACACCGCAGCGGTGTCGCGCGCAGGGAGGACGGCGCGGCCGGGGCGGCTACAAGCAATTCGAAAGTTTAGCACGACGACAAGAAGCAGCAGGATCGCCGCGCCACCGTTGTGCGCCACTGCCACAGGCAGCGGCCACTGCAGCACGATATTGGATAGCCCGGTCAGAAACTGGATCGCGATCACGATCAGGACCCAGTTTGCGGGGCGTTGCAGCGAAGCGTAACGCCGCAACTTGAGGGCGAACCATACCAGATAAGCGATCACCACGAACGCGAACGTGCGATGCGTCCAGTGGATCGCGACGAGCGCGTCCTGGGTGATCACGTCGCCATTGCCGTCCATGCCGAGCGCGCGCCAGAGGTGAAAGCCGTGATGGAAGTCCATCGGCGGAATCCACGCGCCGTTGCAGGTCGGGAAGTCGGTGCAGGCGAGCACCGCGTAGTTCGTGCTCACCCAGCCGCCCAGCGCGATCTGCACGACGAGCAGCGCGAGCGCTGCGAGCGCGGCCACGCGCCAGCGCGCGGCGTCGGGCTCATAAGTGGACAGCGGCGTCATGCGCGCAGCAAGCCACGCAAGCGAGCCGAGCAGCGTGAGGCCGAGCATGAGGTGCGTGGTGACAATGATGGGTTGCAGCTTCATCGTCACCGTCCACGCGCCGAACACGCCCTGCACGACGATCAGGCCCAGCAGCGCCGTGGGCCACCACGGCGAGACGTGCAACGGCATGCGCTTGATGCGCGCGCGCCAGGCGATCGCCGTCTGCGCGATGATAAGGACTCCGATGGCCATCGCGAAATAGCGGTGAATCATCTCGATCCACGCCTTCGTCATGCTCACGGGGCCGCTCGGCATGGCGAGGTGCGCCGCCGCGATCTGCGCATGCGCGATGAACGGCGACGACGTGCCGTAGCAGCCGGGCCAGTCTGGGCAGCCGAGCCCCGAATCGGTGAGGCGCGTGAAGCCGCCGAACATCACGAGGTCGAGCGTCATGAAGGTCGTGAGCCACACGAGCTTGCGGAACTTGTCGTCGTCGGCCTTCACCCAGACCCACGACAGCGGCAGCAACGCGATACACAGACCAATCAGGCCCAACTCCAGGATAAACATCTCTCTTACTCTTCTCTGTCAGACTCGCGAGGCGCACCTTAACCGATGCGCGACCACTTGAGGAGCTTGGTCACGTCTTGCTTGATCTTCGACGGATCCGGCTGTGCAGGGAACCGCATCATCAGGTTGCCGTTCGGATCGACCATGTAGATGTGGTCGGTGTCCTTCGTCTGGTCGGTGGCGGGCAGCCATGCGGCCACCGAGGCCGGATCGGCGCGCAGCATGCGCGTGTCCGGATACGCGCTCTTCACGACGGCGGGCACGGTGGCGTCGTCGGTGCGCAGCCAGACGTTGATGATGCGCTCGCGCTCCTCGCCTTGCGTCGCGCGCACCTGGCGCATGAAGTAGAGCTTCTGCACGCAGGGCTCACCACACGCGCTTGCGTCCACCGAGATCATCAGCCAGCGGCCCTTGAGCGAGGCGAGCGGCACTTCGCGGCCGTCGTCGCCGGTCACCATCAGCGCGGACGGAATCGTGCGCTGCGGCTCGATCAGCGCGCCGTAGCTCGTCGTACCGCCCTTCGGCTTGATCACGTAGTACGTGAAATACGAGATCGCGATGGGCGCGCCACAGACCAGCGCGATCAGCAGCAACATCCAGCGGCCGCGCTGCCACGAGCCTTTCTGGGGTGCACCCTTCGACGGCGCGCCCTTGGACTGAGCGCCCTTCGGCGCAGCACCCTTGGGCGAAGCGCCTTTCTGCAGCGATGCGCTGCGCGAAACCTGCGATGTATCGGGAGAATGCGTCGACACTGCTTGAACCTCGTTTTTTGTCGCTTCCAGTTATCCATGCGCTGCCATGTCGCAGCGTGTCCTTGCGCCTGACGAACCACCCGGTGGTGCGATCGGCCAAAAACCGTTCGATCGTCAGGCGTCCTTCGTGCTGTGCGCCGGCTCCTGACCATGCCCCTTGCTGCGCTCTTTTGTCGCAGCCCGACGGGCCGCGTAGAGGCCGAATCCGAGCGCCGCGGCCGCCATGCCCCACCACTGGAGCATGTAGCCATAATTGCGTTCGACACCCGCGACTGGCACGGGCCAGTCGCGCACGAGGCCGTCCTTGAAGGCCGGCACGAAGCCCGTTTGCTGGATCACGAACGGCTGCAGCGGCAGTCCGGTTTCCGCCGCGTAGGAAGCGACGCCGAGATTCTGCCGTATCTTCTGATGCGCTGCTGAGCCGCCCGCACCCAGTTCGAAGGCGCGCGAGGCATCTGCGCGCGCAATGCCCTCCACCTCGACCGGGCCCGCGGGCGTCAGATAGGGCGCGATCCGCTCGCGGTCCTCGATATTGCGAGGCAGCCAGCCGCGGTTCACGAGCACGTAGCCACCGCCATCCAGTTTAAGCGGCATCACCACGTAAAAGCCTGGCTGGTCGTTATAGGGACGATTGTCGAGATACACGGTGCGCTCGGGCATGAACGTGCCCTTCGCCCGCACCCGATGGAATTCGATGTCCTTCAGGGCGACCGGCGCGGCACCCACGCTCTGCGGGCTCGCGTCCTCGTAGCGCGTGATCTGCGCCTGCAGGGCTTCCTTCTGATGGGCGCGGTCGCGTTGCCAGAAACCGAGACGAATAGTCACGGCCATCACGATCAGAATGAGCAGCGTGGGAACGAGGCGGATCTTCATCAGGCACACCCGATGCGGAGCATTCGAATGACCGAACCCCGCGCCAGCGAGCACGGTGCGATAATGAGACAGGCGTTTTCAGGCATGCCAACTTCCGTGAACTTCATGCACATACTGGTCCCCATTGCATTCGCGCTGATCATCACGAGTATGATCTCGGCGCTTTACTTCATGATGCACGACCGGGGCCGCACCAAGCGGATGGTCTGGTCGCTCGCGACCCGCGTCGGGCTGTCCATCTCGCTCTTCCTCTTCATCCTCTTTGCGCACTGGATGGGCTGGATCCAGGCCACCGGGATTCCTTACGGCCGCTGAGCGCGGCACTGCCGTTCGAGCGCTCCGGCGTTCGATTTGCCGCACCGCCCGGCCGCCTCGGCCCCCGCATCGTCCAGTCCCGCAAAAGCCAAGGCGCCGCGCCGACGATGTCGGAGCGGCGCCTTGGCTTTTTTATGCCCGCTGCGCTGCGGCAATCGCGTGCCGCGCGAATGCCCGCATCGTGCGCGTTACAGCCAGTACACGACCACGTAGAGGCCGAGCCAGACCACGTCCACGAAGTGCCAGTACCACGCGGCGCCTTCGAATGCGAAGTGGTGCTCCGCCGTGAAGTGGCCGCGAATCAGCCGGACCATCACCACGGTAAGCATCGTGCCGCCGAGGAACACGTGAAAGCCGTGGAAGCCGGTGAGCAGGAAAAACGTCGAACCGTAGATGCCCGAAGCCAGCGTGAGGTTCAGTTCGTTATACGCGTGGATGTACTCGAAGGCCTGCAGGCACAGGAAGCACAGGCCCAGCACGATCGTCCCCGCGAGCCATGCGATGGCCTTCTTGCGGTGATCGTCGCGCAGCGCGTGGTGAGCGACCGTGAGCGTCGCGCCCGAGGAGAGCAGCAGCGCGGTGTTGACGGTCGGCACGGGCCAGGGCGTCATCGAACGGAAGTGCGAGACGAGTGCCGCGGGGCCGTCGTTCGGCCACACCGCCGAGAAGTCCGGCCAGATCAGCTTGTAGTCGAGGCTGCCGAGTTGATGCATTGCGATCTCGCGCGCGTAGAAGAGTCCGCCGAAGAACGCACCGAAGAACATCACTTCGGAGAAGATGAACCAGCTCATGCTCCAGCGATACGAACTGTCGACGCGCTTGCCGTACATGCCGCCTTCGGATTCGGAGATCGCGTCGCCGAACCAGTGCCAGAGCGTGAAGAGCACCCACAGCAGACCGATCGCCACGCCGATCGGCCCCCACGTCGTTTCCCCGTTGAGCCAGGAAGCGAGCGACGAGAGCATGATCAACAGGCCGACGGCCGCGCTGATCGGATGCCGCGACGGATGCGGAATGAAGTAGTACGGGCTATCGTTTTGGCCGCTCATGCCTGATTCTCCAATTTCCAGTTGCTCCGGACAGTGCCAGCTGCTGCCGACTGTTACCGACTCCTGCCGGCGGTCTGTCTTCGTTATTCGATATTCGTTTTCGGGCGCGAGGGCATGCGTCCCGCATGTTTCCTCGACGCAGCGCTACGCCTGGCCCACCACCGCATGCACGATCAGAAGCAGCACGACGATGAACAGCACCGCGCCGATGAGCCCCGCCGCGATCAGCGCGAGAGGATGCAACTGCGCGGCGTCCGATTCGAGATCGGCGCGCCTGCGTATGCCAAGGAACGACCACGCCACTGCTTTCGCCAGTTGCAGCAAGCCGCTCTTCTTCTGCTTTGTCGCGCCGGCGCGCTGCTTTGCGCCGTCGTCCTCGTCCTTCATGCTGTTGCCGTTCATGAGCGTCGTCTCACTCGCGTCACGCCTCATTCATCTCATGCGCCGGCCAGTTGCTTCGGCGCCGCGGGTACCGCAGGCTTGTTCAGCTCGAAGAACGTGTACGACAACGTGATCGTCTTCACGTCCTTCGGCAGCTTCGGATCGATCACGAACACCACAGGCATGCGCTTCGTCTCGTTCGCCTTCAAAGTCTGCTGCGTGAAGCAGAAGCACTCGATCTTGCGGAAGTACTCCGTCGCCTGCTTCGGCGCGTAGCTCGGAATCGCCTGCGCGTCGATCGTGCGTCCTTCGTTGTTCGAAATGTCGTACATCACCGTCGTGACTTCGCCCGGATGCACCTCGAGGCTTGTCTGTTCAGGTTTGAAGCCGAGCAGCCCACGCGCGTTCGCGTCGAACTCCACCGAGATCGTGCGCGTCATGTCCACTTGCGTGTTGCGCGCCTCGCGCTCGGTGGCGTCGCGCTGCACGAGATTGTTGATGCCGGTGACCTGACAGATCGCGCGGTACATCGGGATGAGCGCAAAACCGAAACCGAACATCAAGAACGCGACAACGACGAGCTTGATGAGCATCGAGCGATTGAACGCGCGATCGTTGCCAGAGTGCTGCGTAGACATCGGACTTCCTCGTACGAACACCGGCGCTCACGCCGATGCGAAGCGCCTCACCGCCGATAAGCTTCAATGCGGCTTCAATGAGCCAGGCCGCCGAAATACACCTGCTTCAGCACGGCACCCAGAAAAAAGACGGCGACGACAGCCAGCAAAATGAGGCCGAGCCGCAGGTTGCCCGAGCGAATCTGTGCGGGCGTACGTCTTTTTTGTGGATTCCGGGTCATGCTCGTGTTGCCAGTTGCCGCAGGTTGCGTGTTCATGCTCGTGATCACCTTCATGTCTAAAAAGTGCCGAGCAGATTGCACAGCCGCGGCTTTCGTCGGCGTCCGGCTTGTTAGACCGGACGCCCTCTTCCGATGGCTTATTCGACCGTCGGCGGATTTTCGAAGGTGTGGAACGGCGCCGGGCTCGGCACGGTCCACTCGAGGCCGGTCGCGCCATCCCACGGCTTGTCGCTGGCCTTCTCGAGCTCGCCGCCGCCGCGGTACGTAGGCAACGCCACGAAGAACAGGAAGTACACCTGCGTGAGACCGAAGCCGAACGCGCCGATCGTGATCACCTGGTTCCAGTCGGTGAACTGGGCCGGATAGTCGGCGTAGCGACGCGGCATCCCGGCGAGGCCGACGAAGTGCATCGGCAGGAACGCGAGGTTGAAGAAGATCAGCGAGCACCAGAAGTGGATCTTGCCGCGCGTCTCGTTGTACATCCATCCGGTCCATTTCGGCGACCAGTAGTACCACCCTGAGAACAAGGCGAATAGCGACCCCGCCACCAGCACGTAATGGAAGTGCGCGACGACGAAGTATGTCCCGTGATACTGGATATCGAGCGGCGCCATCGCGAGCATCAGGCCCGAGAGACCGCCGAACGTGAACACGATCAGGAAGCCCACCGCCCACAGCATCGGCGTTTCGAAGGAGAGCGAGCCGCGCCACATCGTGGCCACCCAGTTGAAGACCTTCACCCCCGTCGGTACGGCGATCAGCATGGTCGCGTACATGAAGAACAGCTGGCCCGTGACCGGCATGCCGGTCGCGAACATGTGGTGCGCCCAGACCATGAACGAGAGAATCGCGATCGACGCCGTGGCGTACACCATCGAGCTATAGCCGAAC
>DATEJU010000330.1:0-11584 GCA_035277805.1 Paraburkholderia sp.
GCATATCGCGGGCGTGGCGATCGTGCCGTATACGTTCGACTGGACGCTGCCGCCCATCGCGCTCTTCACGCGCGCGGGCGTGCAGCGCGAAGTGGATACCGTGTTCGGGCAGGCGCTGCGCGAGCTTTATCAGGAGGCGGACGCGGCGCAGCGGTGAGCTCGCGCTTTGCGCCCCGGCTATCAAACCCGCTCCGCCACCCCACTCGACTCACGCGTCGCCGCTTCGCTCTGCATGCGCGAGACCAGCATCAGCGCGCACACGAGCGTGATGATCACGTGCACGATGCCCAGCGCGACCACCGAAAGAATGCTGCCCGTGGCGCTCAAGAGAAACTGCCCGAGAATCGGCGTCGTGCCCGCGAACACCATGCCGCAGATCTGGTACGCGAGCGAAATACCCGTATAGCGCACCTGTGCCGGAAAGGCCTTCGCGAGCATGCCGGCCATGGCCGCGTAATAGAGCGAATGCGGAATCGACGCGAGCGCCATGCCGAACATCGCAAGCCTGGTCGAGCCCGTGGCGATCATCGTGAACATGATCGGCAGCGCCACGATCTCGGGCACGAGCATATAGACGATCGCCTTCTTGAGATCGAGCTTCGTGGCCAGCACGGCGCCGAACGGCTGCACGATCAACTGCACGACGATCGCGAACGTAATCACGCTCAGGAATTGCGTGCGGTCGAAGCCGACCGAGGTCACGGCCCACGAGAGCGCGAACGTGGTCTTGAAGTAAGTGGCCGAAAGCGCGATCACGCAGGCGCCCACACCCATCGCCACGAGCGCCTTGTGGTGGCACAGCACTTCGCCGAGCGGCAGCTTCGCCACCTTGTTCTTCGCCTGCAGTTCCTTCATGGCGGGCGACTCGTCCACGCTCATGCGGATGAACATGCCCACCACCACGAGCAGCGCCGACATCAGGAACGGCACGCGCCAACCCCACGTCATGAACTGATGATCGGGCAGCGTCGAGATCACGAGAAACGCCACGGTCGCGAGCAGGTTGCCCGCGGGCGAGCCCTGCTGCGCGAACGCCGCATAGAAAATCTCCTTGCCCTTGGGCGCGTGCTCGGAAGACAGCACCACCGCGCCGCCCCACTCGCCGCCCATCGCGATGCCCTGCAATAGACGCAGCGCGATGAGCAACACGGGGGCGAGCACGCCCGCCTGGGCATAGGTGGGCAACAGGCCCATGGCCGTGGTGCAAAAACCCATCAGCATGAGCGTGATAATGAGCGTCTTCTTGCGGCCCACTTTGTCGCCGAGGTGGCCGAACACAATGCCGCCGATCGGGCGTGCAAGAAAGCCCACCCAGAACGAAGCAAACGCCGCGAGCGTGCCGACCATCGGCGAGCTCGAGGGGAAAAACAGCTTGCCGAGCACGAGCGCCGCCGCCGTGCTGTACGCGTAAAAGTCGTACCACTCGATCGTCGTGCCGACGAACGAGGCGATGCCGGCCTTGCGGGCCTGACGATGCGGGTTGTCGAGAGAGGAAGCTGCCAAGTTGCGTCTCCAGATAGCGATTTCGGCCGCCGCGTTTCTCATGCGAAACACGTCGAATCCGGCTCCTTTCCGATACGAAACACGCCGCTTCGGCCTGCGCCGCAAGCCGATCAGCGATGTTCGTTCGTCGAACAACCTTTCATTTATCGAACAGTTACCGGAAGGTGCGGACTATGAAGCGCTCGCTTTATAGCGTCAACCAAGGGATAACCCGAATCTGTGCCGTGCTCAGGCTGAGCCGCTGCGCGAGCAGCCTAGGTGTTTACCCGAAAGGATATTGTCAGCGCATTATCGATATGTCGATAATGTTCTCATGGATGTGAAAACTGCAGTGCGCGTCTTCGACGTGATCAACCTCTTTGCCGAAGTCCGGCAACCCATGATCTACAGCGAGATTGCGCGTCGAACCGAGATTCCCCTGTCGAGCTGCCACGCGCTGTTGCAGACGATGGTGGCCAAGGGCTACCTCTACGCTCCGGGCGTGAAGGCGGGCTATTACCCCACGCAGCGTCTCTTGCATGTGGCGCGCGACATCTGCAGCGAAGACCCGCTGACGCTGATGTTCCAGCCGCTGCTTGCCACGCTGCGCGACGCGACCGGCGAAACGGCTGCGCTGGCCACGCTCGCGAGCAACCGCGTCGTCTATCTGGACGTGATGGAGTCGCGCCAGAAGATCCGCTACAGCGACGAGCCGGGCGGCTTCATGTCCGTCGTGAGCGCGGCCGGCAAGGCGTTGCTCGGCGCGCTCGCGCCCGCGCCACGGCGCAAGCTGCTCGACAAATGCGAGCCGTTGACGGTCGCGCCTGGCGGCTCGTTCGTTGATCGCGCAACGTTCGAGCGCGAGATCGAGCAAGGCGTGATAGACGGCTGGCATCGCTCGACGGGTGAAAGCATCGAAGACGTGGCCGGCCTCGCGCGCGGCTTTCTGATTCACGGCGAGGCCTTCGCGCTCGTCATCGGCGCGCCCAAGGCACGCCTCCTGAAGCACGAGCAGCACGCCGTAGCGGCGCTGCTCGAAGTGTTCGCGCAAATCCCGCCGTCGCTGCTCGCCGCCTGAGGGCGAGCGTGCGGCGCAATCGCGGGTAGCTACGCTGGTAACGGCGCAAACCGGCACGGCAAGGGTTGCGCAAGTGCGCTTTCGCCGCACGGTTCGCGGCCTGGCCCGCCGTCCGGCAAATTCGGCAAGTCCGGCAAGAATCTGGAGGAACGGAGCATGCGTTGGAAGAACCGGCCGGAAGGCTCGAACTGGGGCGACTTCGGTCCCGACGATCAGTTGGGCCGCCCCAACCTCATCGGTGCGGAGCAGGTGCTCAAGGGCGCGCGCGAAATTCGCGCGGGGCTCACGTTCACGCTTTCGCTGCCGCTCGACTTTCCCGGCGAGAGCAAGCTCAACGTGCGCCGCCATCCACCCGTGCTGCGCCCGACCTTCCGCGACGGGCTGCCGTACGTGAACTTCCCGTTCGCGCGCAACGCGCCCAACGCCACCGATGTCGTGAGCGACGACCAGGTGTTGCTCTCGCTGCAATATTCGACGCAATGGGATTCGCTCGCGCACGTGGGCGCGCGCTTCGACGCCGACGCCGACGGCGTGGCCGAAAGCGTCTATTACAACGGCTATCGCGCGAACAAGGACATCGTCGGCCCGATGGAATATCGCGCGGAAAACGGCTTCGCGCCGCACGCCTGCGGCGGCGAGCACAGCCACGCCGACGTGCTCGGCATCGAAAATCTCGCGGTGAAGGGCATGCAGGGCCGCGGCGTGCTGATCGATCTGGCCGCGCATTTCGGGCGCGAATTCCGCACGGTCGGCTACGACGATCTCATGCGCGTGATGCAGGCGGATCACGTCGAGGTCGAGCGCGGCGACATGCTCGTGCTGCGCACCGGCTTTGCCGAAATGGTGCTGGAGATGAACCGCCAGCCGGACGAGGCCGTGCTCGCGAGCCATTGCAGCGCGCTCGACGGCCGCGACGAACGCCTCCTGCAATGGATCACCGACTCGGGCATTGCCGCGCTCGCCGCGGACAACTACGCGGTCGAACGCTATCCGGCGCGCGAGAGCGCCACACCCGGCGAGCACCCGCTCATGCCGCTGCACCACCACTGCCTCTTCAAGCTGGGCCTGCCGCTGGGCGAGCTCTGGTATTTGCGCGATCTCGCGGCATGGCTGCGCGCGCACCAGCGCTCGCGTTTCATGCTCACCGCGCCGCCGCTGCGGTTGCCGGGCGCGATGGGCTCGCCCGTCACGCCGGTCGCCACCGTTTGAACTCAGTCAGTATTCCTTTGCTTTTCGAGCAACCCCGACCCACACTCCCGACATGGCTAAAGAACGAGTTTTGATCACCGGCGGCGCTGCCGGCATTGGCGCCGCGTGTGCCGCCCGCTGCGAGGCAGACGGCTACGAAGCGGTCGTGATCGACCGCGTGGGCGACGGCATCATCGCCGACCTCTCCGACACGCAGGCCACGGCGGCCGCGCTCGCGCAAGCGCTCGCAGGCGGCCCGATCACGCGCCTCGTCAACAACGTGGGCATCGTGGTTCCGGCCGACGCCGGGCAGCAGACGCTCGAAGAGCTCGAACGCGCATGGGCGCTGAACGTGCGCTGCGCGCAGCAGTGCATGCAGGCGCTGCTGCCGGGCATGAAGGCCGCGGGCTTCGGACGCATCGTCAATATGTCGTCGCGCGCGGCGCTCGGCAAAGAGCTGCGCACGGCGTACTCGGCCACGAAGGCGGCGCTCATTGGCATGACGCGCGTCTGGGCACTGGAGCTAGGCGCGTTCGGCGTGACCGCAAACGCCATCGGCCCGGGTCCGATCCGCACCGAGCTCTTCGAGCGCGCCAATCCGCCCGGCGCGCCGCGTACCCAGGCGATCATCGACGCGGTGCCGGTCAAGCGCATGGGCACGCCCGACGACGTCGCGCACGCAGCCTCGTATCTGCTCGACGCGCGCAGCGGCTTCGTCACGGGCCAGGTGCTGTACGTATGCGGCGGCATGACGGTCGGCGTCGCGGGAGTCTGACGATGCAGCCCATCGACCGCCCCGAAGCGGGCAGCGCACAGACCACGCAGCCGCACGACGGCCGGCGCGCCGGCATCGTCGGTGCGGGCAGTATCGGCGTGGCGTTTGCGCTTCAGTTCGCACGCGCCGGCTGGCGCGTGCGTCTCTTCGACCCCGACGCAACGCGGCGCGCGGCAGCGCCCGCTGAAATCGCCGCGCGCCTCGAAGACCTCACGCGTTTCGCGCTGATCGACGAAAACGCAGCGCAAATCGCCGCGCGCGTGGAGCGAGTCGATACGCTCGAAGCCGCAGCCGCCGATGCCGATCTCGTACAGGAATGCGCACCCGAGCGCGTCGAGCTCAAGCGCGATCTGTTCGCGCAGCTCGACCGCACCGCGCCCCCGCAGGCGATTCTCGCGAGCGCTTCGTCGTTTCTCGCGACGTCGAAATTCGTCGACGAAAGCTTGCCGGGCCACGCGCGCTGCCTCGTCGCGCATCCGGGCAATCCGCCGTATCTCGTGCCCGTGGTCGAGATCGTGCCTGCGCCGTTCACCTCCCCCGCCGCCGCCGCGCGCGCCATCGCGCTCTACAGCGAAGCGGGCCTGTTGCCCGTGCGCGTGAAGAAGGAAGTGGCCGGCTTCATTTTCAACCGGCTGCAAGGCGCGGTGCTGCGCGAAGCGTATTGCCTCGTGCGTGACGGCGTGGCCTCGGTCGACGATATCGACACGGTGATGCGCGAAGGGCTCGCGCCGCGCTGGTCGGTGATCGGCCCGTTCGAGACCGTCGACCTGAACACGCGCGGGGGCATTGCCTCGCATGCGCAAAAGATGGGACCGTCCTACGAAGGCATGGGCGCCGAGCGCGGCCAGCACGATCCGTGGACGCCCGAGCTCGTCGCGCAGGTGGATGCCGCGCGGCGCGCGGCACTGCCGCTCGATCGATGGGACGCGCGCGTGGCCTGGCGCGACCGCCAGCTCATGCGGCTCGCGAAGCATCGCAAAGCCCTTGCGCCCGCCGAGGATTGAAGCGCACGCTCGCACGAGCGTGCGCGCGACGTCACCGCGAAAGAGACCCAAAACTACTACGACCTGAAAGAGACACACCCATGCAAAGAATCACCGCCTTCTTCACCGAGCTGATGCGCCGGTACTTGCCCGATCCCTTTGTCTTCGCGATCGGCCTCACGTTGCTCACGATGGTGCTGGCCGTGGCCGTGCAAGGCCAGGCCGTCACCGCGCTCACCACGAGCTGGGGCAAGGGCTTCTGGGCGCTGCTCGCCTTCACGACGCAGATGGCCGTGATTCTCGCCATGGGCTACGTGCTCGCCACCGCCCCGCTCACCGACCGCTTGCTCGACCGCCTCGTCTCGCACGTGGACTCGCCGCGCATGGCCATCATCGCGGCAACGCTGGTGGGCGGCGTCGGCAGCTGGCTGAACTGGGGCTTCGGCCTCGTGGTGGGCGGCATCGTCGCGCGCAAGCTCGCGCTGCGCGTAAAGGGCGTGCACTATCCGCTCATCATCGCGTCGGCGTACAGCGGCTTCACGCTCTATGGCCTCGGTCTTTCCGCGAGCATTCCCGTGCTGATCTCCACGAAGGGCCATCCGCTCGAAGCGCAGATGGGCATCATTCCGCTCTCCGAAACGATTTTCTCGCCTACCATGCTCATCACGAGCCTCGTGACCATCGTCACGCTGCCGCTCCTGAACGCTTGGCTGCATCCGAAAGCCGGCCAGCCCGTGAAGGAGATCGACCGCGCGCTCGACGCGGCGCCCAAGGCCGCCGCCCCCGTGCTCGACACGGACGAACACGGCACGCTCGCCCATCGCCTGAACAACAGCCGCCTGCTGAGCTATGTGATCGGCGCGATCGGCATGGGCTATGTGGCGCTGCACTTCGTCCAGGGCGGCTCGATCGACCTGAACCTCATCAACTTCTTCATTCTGTTCCTTGGCATCCTGCTGCTCGGCACACCGATCCGCTACGTCGAGAAGCTCAACGAAGGCATCCGCACGATCAGCGGCATCATCCTCCAGTACCCGTTCTACGCGGGCATCATGGCGATCATGGCTTCTTCCGGGCTCGTCGAGACATTCTCCGCGGCCTTCGTCAAGGTTGCCACGCCCGGCACGCTGCCGTTCTGGGGCTTGATCAGCTCGTTCGTCATCAACTTCTTCGCGCCCTCGGGCGGCGGCCACTGGGTCATCCAGGGCCCGTTCATGATCGAGGCGGCCAAGACGATCGGCGCCTCCGTGGGCCACACCTCCGTTGCGGTGATGCTCGGCAACGCATGGAACGATCTCGTGCAGCCGTTCTGGATCCTCCCGGCGCTCGCGCTCTCGAGGCTCAAGCTCAAGGACATCATGGGCTATACGGTCATCATGATGTTCTGGATCGGCATCGTCTATTCGGTGGCGATTCTCGTCTGGGGCTGACCCGTCATGGGCTGACCGACCATCACTCAATCGACAGGAGACCGAACTTGCTCTATCTCGTACACATGCAGGTGCAGATTCCGCACGGCACCGACGCGGCCTATGCCGACGCCCTGAAGGCCGAAGAAAAAGCGTTCTCGCAGAAGCTCCAGCGCGAAGGCAAGTGGCGTCATTTGTGGCGCGTCGCGGGCGAATACGCGAATTACAGCGTTTTCGACGTGGAATCGAACGACGAGCTGCACACGCTGCTTGCCGCGCTGCCGCTGTTTGCGTTCATGACGATCGAGGTGACGCCGCTCGCCCAGCATCCTTCGGCGATCGCGCCGAATTGAACGGAGCGCGCCAGGTGCCATTCCTCATCGAAACCTTCGACAAGCCGGATCGCGCCCACCTGCGCGCGCAACAGCGCGCCGCGCATCTGGCCTTTCTCGCGAGGCACGCGCCACTGCTGCTCGCCTGCGGCGCTAAGCTCAACGACGATGGGTCCACTGCGGGCGGCGGCATTTATATCGTCGACCTGGACACACGCGAAGAGGCCGAACGCTTCATCGCCGAGGACCCGTTCGCGCTCGCCGGGCTCTTCGAGCGGGTGAGCATCGTCCGCTGGCGCAAGGCCTACGTGGACGGCGCATGCTATCTCTGAGCGCGCAGCCCACGCCGCGCGCATCTCAATCTTTCATGTCAGAAAACTAAAACAAGTTTCATTTTTCGGGCCGTTTTCGACATGGGCCTGTCATTGCGGATCCTTAAATTCTCGATTCCCGCCGCATAGCTGGAAACACTGCGCATCTGGACTACTCACCACACGCTCGTCCCTGCGCACGATGATCCCTCCTTCTCTCACGGAATCGAAATGAAAAAAGCGTTGTTGAATACTCTCGCCCTCGCCACCGTGGCAGCGTCGTCGATGGCGCACGCGCAAAGCAGCGTCACGCTGTACGGCACCGTCGACGCCGGGCTCGACTACATCAGCAACCAGAAGTCTTCGGCGGGCCACGGCACCTCGTGGGGCATGCAGTCGGGCAACCTCAGCACGAGCCGCTGGGGCCTGCGCGGCGCCGAAGATCTGGGCGGCGGACTCAAGGCGATCTTTCAGCTCGAAAACGGCTTCTCGGCCGTGAACGGCAAGGGCTCGAACGGCGGCTACCTCTTCGGCCGGCAGGCGTGGGTGGGCCTCGCGAGCGACCAGTACGGCACGCTCACGCTGGGCCGCCAATACGACGCGCTCGTGGACATGATCGCGCCGATGTCGGCCACGGGCTCGGGCTTCGGCGGCAACATCGCCGACCACCCGTTCGACAACGATAACCTCAACAACGACGTGCGCATGAACAACGCCGTGAAGTTCCGCAGCGCGACCTATGCGGGCTTCCAGGCCGAGGCGGCCTATGCGTTCAGCAACCTGGGCGGCGGTTTCTCGAACAACAACGCCTATACGTTCGGCGCTTCGTGGAACGGCGGCCCGATCAACCTTGCCGTGGCCTACTTCCAGGGCAACGAGCCGGGCACGACCACGGGCGGCGCGCTGTCCGCCGGCAGCGGCACCGACAACGACCCGATGTTCGTCTCCGCGCGCACGCGCACGCTGGGCGCGGGCGGCAGCTACACGATCGGCGCGGCGAAGGTCGGCCTCGTATTCACGCGCACGATGATCGCCTCGCCCACGCAGATCATGCAAGGCGGCTCGCTCAATGCGTTCAACGGCAACTACCTCACGTTCAACAACTATGAGGTGAACGGGCGCTACCAGCTCACGCCGCAATTCAGCCTGGGCGGCTCGTATGTCTATACCGATGGGTCGTTGAGCCGTGCGGCGGGCAATGCGTCGCCGCACTGGAACCAGTTCATGCTGCAAGCCGATTACGCGCTCAGCCGCCGCACCGACCTCTATCTCGAAGGCGTCTATCAGCGCGTTTCGGGCGCCAACGGCATTCCGGTGCTCGGCAATGCTTCGATCTATAACCTCGCGGCTTCGTCGAGCAACACGCAAGCCGTGGTCGCGGCAGGCGTGCGCCTGAAGTTCTGACGCGTCGGGGCGGGACACCCCAGCGCTCCCCAGGACGCTCCGAGGCTCCCTGACGCGCGCGGCGGCGCGCCCGGCCAGCGGCCGGGCCGCCGCCGCGCGCATTTGCATCGATACTTTCCTGCATCGAGCACGCCGACCCGGCGGAGTACCATGGTCTTTCGGCGGGCCGCACCGGCCTGCCTCCACGACGCCGAGGCTCGCTCATGCCACCTCGCCCGAGTGCGCCGGCGCGCACGGTTCTGTTCGGCGCGTTCGACCGCCACAATTTCGGCGATCTGCTGTTCCCGCACGTTCTGGAGTGCATGCTCGCGCCACGCGCCGTGTGCCACGCCGGGCTCGCGACACGCGATCTGCGCGCCTGCGGCGGCCATGCCGTGCGTGCGTTCGGCGCGCTGGCCGCTTCTGCTCACGATGCTCCGTTGAATGTTATCCACGTGGGCGGCGAACTGCTGACCTGCGATGCATGGGAAGCCGCAGTCATGCTCGCGCCGCCTGACCGCGTGCAGGCATTAATCGCGCAGGAAAAAGCCTGGAAGGACGATCCTCTGGCGTGGGCGCAAGCTCACGTGGGCATGGCGGCGCGAGCACCGTACGTGCTTTCGAAAGCAGCGTTTGCGCAAGCGCGCATCGAGACGCTTTCTTTCCATGCAGTTGGCGGCGCGAGTCTGGACCGGCGTGATGCACCGTTTCGAGCAGAGGTGCTCGAAAAGTTGAGGATGTCAAATCATCTGAGCGTGCGTGATCGGCAAACTCAAGCTCATCTGCGCGCACAAGGCATCGACGCTCAGCTCATACCCGATCCCGCCGTCATGGTGGCGGAACTATTCGGCGCGCGAATTCAGAACCGCGCCGCTCAAGTCGCCATGCAAGCCGTATCTCGCACCTTTATGCACGGCTACGCGGCAATCCAGTTCGACGCGAGCTTCGGCGACGATGCCACGCTGGACGTGCTCGCGCGTGAAATAGCCCGAGCGGCGCGGGCACATGGATTCGGCATCGTGCTGTTTCGCGCAGGGGCTGCGCCATGGCACGACGATCTCGGCGCCTACCGCCGCCTTGGCGCGCGCATCGCGGGCACGCCCGTCAAGGTGTTCGCTTCGCTCGATCTTTGGGATATCTGCGCGCTGATCGCGCACAGCCGCGTCTTTTGCGGCAGCAGCCTGCACGGCAGGATCGTCGCGATGGCGTTCGCACGGCCCCGCATCAATATCGTTCACGTGCAGGAAGCCATGCAGCCGCCCAAGCAGGCTGCCTTCGCCGCGACGTGGGAACCTGCGCGAATCGCCGCAACGGCAAACGTGCACGAGATTGCAGAAGCGATAGACGCAGCGCTGAGCGCCGACACGGCGTTATTGCGGCACACGGCCGACGATCTCGCACGCCGCTACCGCATCGCGTTCGAACCGCTTTATGCGTTCGCCGGATGATTCGCATACCAAACGAATCGAATCTATAAAACAGGCGCCCAAAACGCCACCGGCCCGCCGTGCGAAATACGCCTCGTGAGCGCATTTCGCACGGCGAGCCGGCCATGCTTTTCTCGGCAAACGCGGGAGCGGACCGGCCGATCCACCGCCCACGCTTTACCGGATTCCGATCAGACGATCGGGCTTCGATTAGAAGCGGTGGCGCAGACCCACCGTTGCAGCGACCTGGTTCGGCGTGGTCGACGGCGACAGCGTGTTGATCATCGCAACGTTCGAAACGCCGTTCAACTGGCCCGAAGCGTGCTGATAAACGCCTTCGACGTAGACGTCGGTGCGCTTCGAGAGCGAGTAGTCAGCTTGCAGCGAAACAGTGTGCCACTTCGGATCAGCCGAGCCGACGTTGCTCGTGAGCTTGCCGTCCGTGAACGTGTACGCAGCGTTCAGGCTCAGAGCCGGCGTCAGCGCGTAGGTGCCGTTCAGCTCGAAGTTGTCGAGGCGCAGGCCCGTGTTCGGCTGCGTGAACACGATTTGCGTGTCGCCGCCCTGGCCGCCAGCGATCAAGCCCTGGTATTGCGTGTGGGTCCACACGAAGCCGACCGTTGCCGGGCCGTACGTGTAGTTCAGGCCTGCACCGAAGGTGCGCTGCGTTTCAGCCGACAGGTTGAAGTTGTTGCCATTGCCTGCCGAGTTTGCGCCGTTCGCGTTGTTGTTCGTACGCGAGTTGTTCATCTGCAGGTAAGCGGCCGCGAAGTTCAGCGGGCCGTTGCCGTACGATGCGCCAAGGCTCCATGCGCGGTTGTTCGCGAACTGGCCAGCGTCGTTGCTGAAGCCGTACAGGCCGCCGAACTTGAAGCCGGCGTAGTTGGCGCTCTGGTACTTGACCGAGTTCTTGATCGAGAACGAGTGGTCGAGGTTGTCGTTGTCGAACGGGTGAGCAGCCATGTTGTTGCCGAAGCCCGAGCCTGCTTCCGACAGCGGCGACAGGTAGTCGACCATCGAGTCATACTGGCGGCCCAGCGTCAACGCGCCGTACTGGTCGCTTTGCAGGCCGACGTAGGCCTGGCGGTTGAACATCGTGTTGGATTCGGTGTCACGGCCGTTGTTCAGGTTGAAGCCGTTTTCCAACTTGAAGATGGCATGCAGACCGCCGCCCAGGTCTTCGCTGCCCTTCAGGCCGAAGTACGTGTCGGACAGG
>DATEJU010000331.1:0-7490 GCA_035277805.1 Paraburkholderia sp.
TGAGCGTCGATCGGAAAATCAAAACGCGTGGCGCATACCCACCGTAACGGCCACCTGCGTATCCGTCGACGACGGCGAGAGCGTGTTGATCATCGCGTGCGAGAGCACCGAGCCTTGCGGCGCGCCGTGCACGTTCTGATAGACGCCTTCGAGGTAGAAGTCGGTGCGCTTGCTGATGGCGTAGTCGGTCTGCAGCATCGCCGTGTTCCAACCCGGGGTCGAGCCGTTATACGCGCCGTGCGTATACGTGTAGGCGCCCGACACCGTCCAGGCCGGCGTGAGCGCGTATTTCACGTTGGCTTCGTAGTTGTCCAGACGCAGCGAACCCGAGAGCGAGCCCGCCGAGTCGTCGCCTGCGCCCAGATACGTGCCCGTGCCGAACGAGAACACGCCCGCCGCGTTGTCGATCTGCGTGTGGCTCCAGACGAGGCCGGCCGTGACCGGGCCATACGTGTAGTTGCCGCCCAGCGACCAGATGCGCTGGCGCTGCGCGATGAAGTTCGCGCTCGTGTCGCCCGTCGTGACCGCGCCGCTGCCGTTGCCGGCGCCGTTGAGCTGCAGATAGCCCGCCGCGAGGTTGACGGGGCCCTGCGCATACGAAAGCGCGAAGCCGTATGAGCGGTTGTTCGCGAAGTTGCCCGCCTGGTTGCTGAACGAGTACATGGTCTCGAACGTGAGGCCGTTCCATGTCGGGCTCGCGTATTTGACCGAGTTGTTGATGACGACCGAGTTCGCCGCGAGGTTGTCGTTTTCGAACGGATGCGCGGCCATGCTGCCGCCCCACGTATTGAACTCCGCCGTGAGCGGGCCGACGAGGTCGTTCATCACGTCGAACTGCCGGCCGAACGTGAGCGTGCCGTACGGGTCGCTCTGCAGACCGACCCACGCCTGCGAGCCGAACATGTCGCCGGAGAATGCCTGCGCGCCGTTATTGATCAGGAAGCCCTGTTCGAGCTTGAAGAGCGCATGCAGGCCGCCGCCGAGATCTTCCGAGCCCTTGAGGCCGAACACCGTGTTCTGCGTCGAGCTGCTGTTGAGCTGCCAGTTGCTGTGGCCCATCTGGTTGTTGGTGTAGACGAGCCCGGTATCGATCAGACCGTACAGCGTCACGCTGCTTTGCGCATGGGCCGATACGGCAAACGCGCCGGTGATTGCGAGGGCGATTAGCGATTTTTTCATGTTTTATGGCTCCGGGTTTGGGCGGTAATGAATTGAATCGAATGCTCTTTCCACGAAAACCATGCGCGTGCAATTGAGGCGCTTCAAGTACGCTTTAAGCGCGCTTCAATGGCGAATCATTCCGTCGTGGCGTGAAAAACGATCACGCGCATCATAAGGCGTCGGAAATAAAAATTGCGTTGAAATTGAGACCGGCGTTGTGCCGAAAGAACACCTGAAAAAAGCGGTGCAATGCGCGCCCCAAAAGTGCGCATGAAAGCACACATGAAAAGCAATTAATCGACGTTTTGGGGCAAATCGTAAAGAAAATGAAATGTCTTCGAGATGGCGAATACGTCGGGTGCCGAAACGGGATATCCGGGCGCGTTCGGCGATTTACCCGCAGCGCAGTGATCGACCAACAAAACACCGCATTCAGCACGTTGCCTCGCGCAGACCAGCCAGCGAGACAACGTGCCGGACCTCGTCACAGCACCGCGACCACCTTCACGTCACTGCGGTCCGCCGAGGCGACCACCTTGCCGTCCACGCGCCGGAACGTGAGCGTGACCGCTGCGCTGCCCACACGCAGATCGCCCACTTCGAGCCAGTCGATGCCTTCGGGCAGCATGGGCTGCTCGACGCGCACTTCGTGGCGCGCTGCGTCGATGCTCACGCCCAGACACGCTTCGAGCATCATGAACGGCGAGCCCGCGGCCCAGGCCTGCGGCAGGCACGCCACCGGATAGGCGGTGGGCGGCTCGCCGCGGCGGCGCGGGAAGCCGCAGAAGAGCTCGGGCAGACGCATATCGAAGGTCACGGCCGCTTCGAACAGTGCCTGCAACAGGCGCACGGCGGCTTCCTTGCGGCCGTAGCGCGCGAGCCCGCGCGCGCACAGCGCGTTGTCGTGCGGCCAGACCGAGCCGTTGTGATAGGCCATCGGATTGAAGCGCGCCTGGCCCGCCGCCAGCGTACGCACGCCCCACCCCGTGTGGAACAGCGCCGATTCGAGGATGCCGGCCACGGCGCGCCCGCGCTCGTACTCGGGCAGACCGAACGCGAGCAGATGCCCCGCGTTCGATGCGAGCACGCGGCACAGCTCGCCGTGGCCGTCGAGCGCGATGCCGTAGAAGTCGGACTCCGCCATCCAGTACTTGTCTTCCACGCAGCGGCGAATCTGGTTGGCGCGGCCCGCATAGCGCGCGGACTCTTCCACGAGGCCGCGATGCGCGGCGAATTTCGCCATCGTCTCGAAGGCCGCGCTCGCATAGGCCTGCACTTCGACGAGCGCAATCGGGCCGTCGGGGAAGCGCCCATCCGCATGGAACACCGAGTCGTGACTATCCTTCCAGCCCTGGTTCGCGAGGCCGCCTTCCGATTCGCGCCGATAGTCGAGCAGGCCGAGCGGGTTGCGCTCGCACACGCCCGACACCCAGGCCGCGGCGCGTTCGAGCGCGGGCCAGAGCTCGTCGATGAGCGCCATGTCGCCGGTGCGCTCCGCATAGGCGCCCGCCAGCACGACGAACAGCGGCGTGGAGTCCACGCCGCCGTAGTAGAGCGCGAACGGCACTTCGCCGGTGGCGGCCATTTCGCTCTTGCGCATCTCGTGCATGATCTTGCCGACCGCCGCGTCGCGGAACGCCGAGTCCTCGCGCGCCTGGTGGGCCGCGAGAAAACGCAGCACGCCGTTCGCGAGCGCGGGCGTGAGCCACAGCGTCTGCAGCGAGGTGATGATCGCGTCGCGGCCGAACGGCGTGGAGAACCACGGAATGCCCGCGTAGGGATACGGGCCCGTGGGCAGATCCGTGGTGAGCAGGCCGAGATCGGCAATCGAGCGGTTGATCCACGCATTGAAGAGCGGATTGCTCGAGCGCACGTGCGCCGCCGCGCGGCGGCGCTCGCGCATCACGATGTGCGCGTCGACCAGCGCGGCGCGCACGGCCGCGCGGCCCACGCGCTGCTCCTTCGTATCCGCGAGGCAATGCGGTGGCTGGATGATGCCCGCACTCGGCGCGTCGGGCGCGGCGCCGGCGAGCGGCTCCACTTCGATCGCCACGGTGAGGTAGAGCGAGACGCAGGCCTGCGCGGGTAGCGCGACGGTGAAATCGGCGCGGTCGGCGAAGAGCTTGTCCGGCGTGGGCGAGAACTCGATGCGCACGCGCCGCGCGACTTTATCGAGGCCGATGTATTCGAGCCGCACTTCGCCGTCTTCCACGCGCGGCGGCACGATCGTGCCCTGCCGTGCGCGCTTCAGGCCGCGCACTTCGAACATGTCGCGGAAGTCGCTCGCGAACGAGATCGAAAGCGGCACGACGGCTTCTTCGGTGCCGTAGTTCGTCAGCTCGATGGCCTCGGTCATCATGGTGCCCGAGAGCACGCGCTCGCGCTCCACGTGAATCACGCCCTCGGGCGTGGTCGAGCCGCCGAGCGGCGGCAGCGGGCGGTTGGTCAGATGCGCGGTGAATGCGGTGTTGTCGCTGCTCACGCTGCCCGAGAGCAGCGACGGCACGCGGCCGCCGAAGGTGAGGCGCAGCGAGGAGAGCACGCGCGTGTCGTTGACGAAGAGGCCGTCGTCGACGCCGGTGATATCGCCGAGCGGGTCGTTGACGATAAAGGTGTCGCCCGACTTGAGCACGTGCTGGTCGGCGCTGGCGACCTCGGGCGTTTCGGGCGCGATAAATGCGCCATCGGTTTCGTGAGCGGGATGATCCACGCCGCCTGCGCGGGTGACGCCACCGAGTGCTTCAGGATCCTGCATCGTGTGCCTCCAGTCCGGTTCGCTTCCGCTCGATTGTAGTGGCTCGAGCACAAATCGTACGAGAGGTTTGTCGGCGCCGCGCGCGGCAGGTTCACACCGGTTCGATAGAAAAAAAGCGGGCGGGCGCACGATTGAACATGCACCCGCCCGCCGGGCACTGCGCAAGCGTGCGTGGCAGTGCGAAAACGTCACGCAGGCTTCGTTGCCATTGCGGTGCCAGACAACATCAATGCAACGTCAATGCAACGTCCATGGAACGTCGATGCCTCAGCGCGCCGAGACCGGCCTGGCTTCGCGCGGCGTAGCGCCGATGAAGAGCTGGCGCGGACGGCCGATCTTCTGCTCGGGGTCGGCGATCATCTCGTTCCACTGCGCGATCCAGCCCACCGTGCGCGCCATCGCGAAGATGCAGGTGAACATGGACGTGGGGATGCCCAGCGCGCGCTGCACGATGCCCGAGTAGAAGTCGACGTTCGGGTAGAGCTTGCGCGAGACGAAGTATTCGTCTTCGAGCGCGATCTTTTCGAGCGCCATCGCGAGCTTGAACAGCGGATCGTCGTGCAGGCCCAGTTCGTTCAGCACCTCGTAGCACGTCTCGCGCATGAGCTTCGCGCGCGGGTCGTAGTTCTTGTAGACACGGTGGCCGAAGCCCATCAGCTTCACGCCCGAGTTCTTGTCCTTCACCTGCTCGATGAACTTCGGGATGTTGTCGACCGAGCCGATTTCTTCCAGCATGTTCAGCGCGGCTTCGTTCGCGCCGCCGTGCGCCGGGCCCCACAGACACGCGATGCCGGCCGCGATACACGCGAACGGATTCGCGCCCGACGAGCCCGCGAGACGCACCGTCGAGGTCGAAGCGTTCTGCTCATGATCGGCGTGCAGGATCAGGATGCGGTCGAGCGCGCGCACGAGGACGTCGTTGACCTTGTACTCCTCGCTCGGCGTCGAGAACATCATCTGCATGAAGTTCGCGCTGTACGAGAGCGCGTTGCGCGGATACACGAACGGCTGGCCGATGCTGTACTTGTACGCCATGGCGACGAGCGTCGGCAGCTTGGCGATCATGCGGATCGCGGACACTTCGCGATGCGTCGGGTCGTTGATGTCGAGCGAATCGTGATAGAACGCGGACAGCGCGCCGACCGCCGCCACCAGAATCGCCATCGGATGCGCGTCACGGCGGAACCCCCGGAAAAAGAAGTGCATCTGCTCATGAACCATCGTGTGGTTCGTGACCATCGCGACGAATTCGTCCTTTTGCTTCTGCGTGGGCAGTTCGCCCTTCAGGAGCAGGTAGCAGGTTTCGAGGAAGTCGGCGTTCTGCGCAAGGTTGTCGATCGGGTAGCCGCGATAGAGCAGTTCGCCCTTGTCGCCATCGATATAGGTGATCGCCGAGTTGCACGACGCCGTCGACATGAAGCCGGGGTCGTAGGTGAACATGCCGGTCTGGCCGTACAGCTTGCGGATGTCGATCACGTCCGGGCCCATCGAGCCCGTGTAGACCGGCAACTGGACGCCTTCGGCGTGGCCGGGGATCGTGAGTGTGGCGTGTGTCTTCGAATCGATCATGTCTTGTCCTTGCATTGATTTGCCTTCGCCTCGCAGGAGACAGAAGGCACGGCGTCGCCCGTCTCGCCCGAATTTCCGGGCCGGCTTCACTGCGACTACCTGCCGCATTTTACGGCGCAGTGCAGCATCGATTGATAGCGAAGCCAGCAACAATGCCTCTTCCGGCTAGCAACATTGAATGCTTTCAGCTCCCTTAACGTCGATTTATGCAACAATATTTTGCCGGTGCAGCGCAACATGGATGAGTTCTGCTCTGACATACTGCTTGACATGCAGCGACTTGCCCTATCGATCCAGAGTCGGCGTTTTAGCGCCTTACTCCGGTCCCATGCAAAGCTGTCTCGCATAGCTGTAGATGGCCCGCCTTCTTTTTTGGCGGGCCCTTTTTTTCCGCCGCACGCGATTAAAGCAAAACGTAAGGAATGAACAGATGAACATCTCGATCGACACCCTGTTCGCAGAAGACGAACTTGCAGAAGACGCCATCGTCACGGCGCTCAATCACCAGGACATCGTGGTTGCGCTCTCCGCGGCACTCGCGTCCGAGCGCGTGGCGGTCCTGCACATGCTCTACCCGCGCACCGACGCGCGCACGCACCGCAGCCTCGACGCCCTCGTCGACGCCCTGCACGGCCACGGCCTGCACGAAGTCGCGCGTCTCGTCTCGCAGGAAGCGCACTATCTCGTGTTCAAGGATCCGGTGAAGGCATGGAAGGCCTTCCACGAGATCCGCAACGACTCGCTCGCCATTGGCGTGCATCTCTACTACGCGGGCCTCGTGGGCGAAGCCGCCGAGCACAAGCTCGACGCGCACGCGCACGGCCGCGAATAAGCTCGACAAGTTCGGACTGCGATACTTTGGAAGTTCTGCGAAAGCGGCCACCTGGTGTGGCCGTTTTGCATGGGTTCGCGACAGTCAGCGCCCGTGGCCGCTCGCGAACCCGTCGACGAGTTCATTGAATGCCGCCGGCCGCGCGAGATTCATGCCGTGCGATGCGCCCTCCACCGTCGCGCGGCGCGCGTCGGGCATCCATTCCTCCAGCGCCGCAGCGGCGCGCTGAAACACCTGCGGGCTCAGCGCCCCGTCGATCAGCAGCACGGGGCACGTCACCTCGGCGGCCTCCTCGCGCGTATAGGCGGCCAGCGGATCGAGAAATTGCGGGCCGAGCGTGCGCGCGTTGTCGGTGGCCATCTGGCGGAACGCATGCGTGCTTTTGGCCCAAAAGCCCGGACGGCTCACCGAATCGACGAAGAGTTCGAGCCCCGCGTCCACCTCCCCCGACTCGATCAGTTGCACCGCGCGGGCGCGCAGCGCGTTGATCGTCTCCGGCAGCTTCGCGAGGCTCTGGCCCGGCTGCTGCACCGGGCCGCCCGGATCGGCAAGCGTGAGCGTGCGCAGGTGCTGCGGATAGCGGCGCGCGAAATGGTAGGCAACCGAGCCGCCGCGCGAATGCCCGATCACGTGCGCGGGCCCCGCACCGAAGGCGTCGATGAACTGGGCCACTTCGTCCGCATGCTGGCTCCAGCTGAACGGCTGGCCGCGCGCGGCATCGGCGGCGGGCCAGTAGTGCGTGAGGCTCACCGAGACACAGCGGTACTGTGCGGCAAGTCCCGCAAGCTGCGGCTGCCAGTAGCGATAGTCGCAAAGCGACCCATGGACGAACAGGAGCAATTCGCCCGTGCCACGTTCGACATACGGCATGGGCAGCCCGCCGGGCAGTTCGACGAACGACCCGGGCGCGGGAAATACGGCTTGATTCACGGCTGAACGATGTACTGACAACGAAAGCGGGAGCACGCGGGCGCAAGACATCGCACCCGCGCGCCGCCGTCAACGCGGCATTGGAAAGGCGCGTATTGTCGCACGGCGGCACGGGACGCGCCCGGCGTCCCGGCCTCGTCTTCGCCCAGCCCGCCGCTCAATCGCAGGCGTAGAAGTCCGGCTGCCCAGCGGGCACGGCGCCCGCCGCTGCCGCGCCCGCGCCGCGCACGGCGCAGGTGAGCG
>DATEJU010000332.1:0-12441 GCA_035277805.1 Paraburkholderia sp.
GACCGCATCGTGCGCGCGTTGAACGAGGCGGCGCGCAGGCTCTCGGCCGCGCGGCAGCGCGCCGACACGCTCGCGCGCCAGATGGCGAGCGCCGAGCGCATGGCCGCCATCGGCCGCGTGGCGGCGGGCGTCGCGCACGAGATCCGCAATCCGATCGCGGCGATGCGCCTGAAAGCCGAGAGCGCCGTGGCGGCCGGGCCCGAGCGCCAGCCCCAGGCGCTGCACGTGATCCTCGGGCAGATCGAGCGCCTCGACGCGCTCGTGCGGCGCCTGCTCAGCATCACCGAGCACGACGAGCCCAAGCGCGAGCGCGTGGCGCTCGGGCCGTTCCTCGACGCGTGCCTCGCGCAGCACGTCGACGTGGCGGCCGCGAAGCAGGTTACGATGACGCGCACGGGCGACTTGCGCGAGGCCCGCTTCGATCCCGACCAGATGCAGCGTGCGCTCGACAACCTGATCCTCAACGCGATCCATGCGGCGCCGCCGGGCAGCCGCATCGAAGTGGCCGCGCGCGACGCGCCCGAAGGGGCCGTGTTCGCCGTGCACGACGAGGGCGCGGGGCCGCCCGCCGCGATCCTCGACCATCTGTTCGAGCCGTTCGTGACCGGGCGGCCGGACGGCACGGGCCTCGGCCTTTCGATCGTGCGCGAAGTGGCGGAAGCGCACGGCGGCGCGGCGCGCCTGCGCGAGCCCGCGCCCGGCGCCCACGGAACGACCTTTGAAATAGTGCTGCCATGGCCCACATCCTGATCGTCGACGACGACGAGACCATGCGCGACGCGCTCGCCGAAGTCGTGCGCGACCTCGGCCACAGCGTCTGCCTTGCCGCGAACGGCACCATCGCGCTCGAACTGGTCGAGCGAGAGCCGGTGAGCGCGATGTTTCTCGACCTGCGCATGCCCGGCATCGACGGGCTCGAAGTGTTGCGCCGCCTGCGCGAGCGTCCGTCCGCGCCGAGCGTCGCGGTGCTGACCGCGCACGCGACGGCATCCAACACGATCGAGGCGATGCGCCTCGGCGCCTTCGACCATCTCACCAAGCCCATCGGCCGCAACGACCTCGCGCAGGTTCTGGAGCGCATGCTGGCGAGCATCGTCGAGCCGCGGCCGCTGGCCGCGAGCCCCGAGCCCGAGACGCTGATCGGCTCGAGCGAGGCGATGCGCACGGTGCAAAAGACCATCGGCGTGCTCGCCGACAGCGACGCCACCGTGCTCATCACCGGCGAAACGGGCACGGGCAAGGAAGTGGTCGCGCGCGCGATCCACGAGCACGGGCAGCACAATCGCGGGCCGTTCGTGGCCGTGAACTGCGCGGCGATTCCGCCCGACCTGCTGGAGAGCGAGCTGTTCGGCCACACGCGCGGCGCGTTCACGGGCGCGGCCGCCGAGCGCGAAGGCGCGTTTCGCCAGGCCGAGCACGGCACGCTCTTTCTCGACGAGATCGGCGACATGGGCATGGCGATGCAGGCCAAGATCCTGCGTGCGCTGCAAGAGCGCGTGGTGACGCCGGTGGGCGGGCGGCCCGTGCCCGTGCAGGTGCGCGTGATTGCCGCCACGCACCGCGACCTGATGCGCGGCGTGCGCGAGGGCAGCTTTCGCGAGGACCTCTACTACCGGCTGCACGTCGTGCCGATCCATCTGCCGCCGCTCGCGGCGCGCATCTCCGACATCGTGCCGCTCGCCGAGCATTTCCTCGCGCGCGTGGGCACGCGCAAGCGCCTTTCCGCCGACGCCGCGGCGCATCTGATCCGCTATGGCTGGCCCGGCAACGTGCGGGAGCTGAAGAACGCGATGGAGCGCGTGGCCGTGATGGTGCGCGGCGAGTACATTCACTCGACCGATCTCGCGTTTCTCCAGGGCGAGCGCTCGGGCGCGGACCCGGTGCTCGACTGGCCCGACGAGGACTTGCCTTCGGCGCTCGCGCGTCTCGAGGAAATGCTCATTCGCCGCGCGCTCGTGCACAGCAACAACAATCGCACCGACGCCGCGCGGCGGCTCAACGTGAATCGTCAGTTGCTCTATGCAAAGCTCAAGCGCTACGGCCTCGAGGTATCGGACGACAAAGGCGGCGAGGGCGAGGACGGCGCGGAGACTGCGCGGTAGCGGCGCTAGCGGAGCATCGGTTTAAAAAATGTAACTCATCGAAAATGGCGGCAGATAAGGCTATAAAACTAGAATAATTTACAGTGCCTGAGTTCGCCGCCGCGCTTGCAGGGGCATCGCAAGCCAAGCGAAATGCCGGCGTCTCAGGCTCACAGGAGCCAGGAGACAGACATGGGAGACTCCTCATCCGCCGCACCCGCGGCCGGCCCCACGCACGGCGCCGAAGAACCGCATCGGCAGGCCCTTGGCGGCCTCGCGCTGGCCGCCCTTGGCGTGGTCTACGGCGACATCGGCACGAGCCCGCTCTATACGCTTTCCACGGTTTTCGATCCGGGCAACGGGCTCCCGCTCAATGCTTTCAACATTGTCAGCATCATCTCGCTGATTTTCTGGTCGCTGATGATCGTGGTCTCGCTCAAGTATGTCGTACTGATCCTGCGCGCGAACAACCACGGCGAGGGCGGGATCATGGCGCTGCTCGCGCTGGCCGCCTCGTCGGTCTCGCATAAACCGCGGCTGCGCCATGCGCTGCTCGTCGTGGGCGTGATGGGCGCGGCGCTCTTCTTCGGCGACAGCGTGATCACGCCGGCCATCTCGGTGCTGAGCGCCGTGGAGGGGCTGGAAGTGGCGGCGCCGCAGCTCAAGACCTTCGTGATTCCGGTGACGCTCGCCGCGCTGATCGTGCTCTTCATCGCGCAAAAGCGCGGCACCGGCGGCATTGGCGCGGTGTTCGGGCCGGTGATGGTGCTCTGGTTCGTCGTGATCGGCGTGGCGGGCGTCGCCAATATCGCCGCCGCGCCGGTGGTGCTGGTGGCGCTCAATCCGTTGCGCGGACTGGCTTTCTGCCTGCACCACGTCTGGCTCGCGTTCGTCGCGCTGGGCGCGGTCGTGCTCTCGCTCACGGGCGCCGAGGCGCTCTATGCCGACATGGGCCATTTCGGCAAGCGGCCGATTCGCCTCACCTGGTTTGGCGTCGTGTTTCCCGCGCTCGCGCTCAATTACCTCGGGCAGGGCGCGCTGCTGCTGGCCAATCCTGGCGCCGTGCAGAACCCGTTCTACCGGCTCTTTCCGCAATGGGCGATCTTTCCGATGATCGTGCTTGCCACCATCGCCACGGTCATTGCCTC
Organism: Paraburkholderia sp.; assembly: GCA_035277805.1. Taxonomy (GTDB): domain Bacteria; phylum Pseudomonadota; class Gammaproteobacteria; order Burkholderiales; family Burkholderiaceae; genus Paraburkholderia. The sequence goes on from DATEJU010000332.1 coordinate 3,230, forward strand.
GCAGGCCGTGATTTCCGGCACGTATTCGATGGCGATGCAGGCCATGCACCTCTCGTTCCTGCCGCGCATCAACATCGTGCACACGTCCGAGCGCGAGATCGGCCAGATCTACGTACCCGGCATCAACTGGATCCTGCTGGCCGCCGTGGTGGCGGCGGTGGTCGGATTCGGCTCCTCCGCGGCGCTGGGTTCCGCATACGGCATCGCGGTCACCGGCACGATGCTCATCACCACCTGCCTCACGTTCTTCGTCGTGCGCTACGCCTGGCACTACAACTGGACACTGTGCGTGCTGGCCACGGCCTTCTTCCTCGTGATCGACACGCTGTTCTTCTCGGCGAACCTGCTGAAGATCGTGCAGGGCGGCTGGTTCCCGCTGGCGATCGGCGCGGTCATGTTCACCATCATGGCGACGTGGGGCCGCGGCTGGCAAATGATGATGGCCGAGGCGCGCGCACGCGCGGGCAAGAAGCCCCTCAAGCCTTACCTCGCCGCGCTGCTCGCGAGCTCGCCCGTGCGCGTCGGCGGCACCGCGATATTCCTCACGCCCGACGCCAATTCCGTACCGCATGCGCTCATCAACAATCTGCGCCATAACCGGGTGCTGCACGAGCGCGTGGTCTTCCTGACGGTCTTGACGCAAAGCGTGCCGCATGTGCCCGAGAGCGAGCGGCTGAAGGTCGTGCTGCTGGAGCCGGGCTGTTATCAGGTGACGTTGGCCTATGGCTTCAAGGACGATGTGAACTTGCCGCAAGCGCTCGCGGGCGCAAAAGCGGCCGGGCTCGCGCTCGACCCCGAGCAGACTTCGTGGTTCCTGAGCCACGCGCTGGTGGTGGCGGCGCGGGGGCGTGGCATGGCGTTCTGGCGCGGCTGCCTCTTCGCGGTCATGCTGCATAACGTCGGCAATATCGCGGCGTACTTCAAGCTGCCGGCCAACCGGGTCATCGAATTGGGTGCGCGCGTGGAGATTTGATCGAATGGGGCATCCATGTCCGCCGCGAACGAGAGAGGTTGTCTGTCGAAGGTTGTCTGTTAATACGCGCGAGTAACATAGACGCGATAGCGAGAAAAGCGCTTGACGCGCAAGACAGCCTTCCAGAATTCGCGGCGAATGAATGAATCAAGCGTGAGATTATCGGCTTACCTAATGGAGCGGATCGATTTTTCTCGTTGGACTTTATTGACCAGACAATTCATGATTGGCTCCGTCGTTTAGTCCATATGCGTTTGATAGCGAAGTGATATATCCCGTTGTATTTTTTCTGCTTGCGAGCGTCTCGGCGGATTTGGCTTTCGGTGGTTTTGCCAGTAAGACCGCGCATTTTGCTGAGCCGGTTTTCGTCGTCTTTCTGATTCTTTTCGCGCTCGCTCTGGATTTTCGTAGAAGGCAGCGCTAGTTTGAAATCACGGGCGAGTTCGCTCGCGCGCGCGTACAGGCAACGCGCCCGCGAGCGAACTCGGCTCGCCCCGGATCAAGCCTCGCGGTAAGTGCCCTTCGCCTTGGCCGCGTGCGTGGCCAGGATGTCCATCAGCGCCGGGCTGAGGCAATCATAGGGTTCCAGGCCCTTGTCGCGCAGGGTTTGCCGCACTTGCGCCATCTGCGAAGGCGGCGTGCCGCTCTCGATAATCGACGAAACGAACGCCGCGAAACCAGGGCCGTCCCAACCGTCGTCGCTCGACAGTTCCGTGTGGATGAAATCGAGTCCATAGAACGGATGGTCCTTGTTCTCGATGCGGCCATACAAATGCGTGCCGCAAGCGGTGCAGGCATGGCGCTGGATGGGCGCTTTTTCGTCGACGACCTGCAACTTTTCGCCGTGCGCCACCACCGACAGTTTCTCGCGCGGCACGACGCCCACCACCGAGAACAGCGCGCCCGCGGGCTTCCAGCATTTGGTGCAACCGCATGCGTGGTTGAACAGCACCTGTGAAGCAACCTGCACTTCAACCGGGTCGCTGCCGCACTGGCAACGCAGCGTGCCACCCGCGAAATTCTCGCTCCCCTTTTTAATGTCCTGATCGACGGTCGGATGCAGTGCAATGGCCATGGTGTGTCTCCTTGAAGGCGCGTGAGCAGTGAACAATCGTTCGGAGCGACTCGCCCGATGGTTCGGGCGAAAGCGGCTGTTTCGGATACTGGGGACGAGTATAGGGCAATACTGCTGGGGAGTATACGAAAGTGCGCTGTTCGAGTCGTTCCTGCCCGCCGACGCCGACGGGCGCGAACTCGTGTGGATACGCACGCGGCAGATCTGGGAGCGCGCGCTGGCGGCGCTGCCAGCTATCGCGGCCAAGGCGGCTTCGTCACATCGCCCGGCCCCGATGTAAGCGTTTCAAACCTCGGATATTCGCCACGCTCGATCTGCATTAGCGTGGCGGCGAAACGAGAAAGGCGCGGCGTGCAGCGGACGGTAAATCCGCTGCACGCCGCGCCGTTCGCCATTTTCAGTGCAGCTTGATCGAGGGCCGGCCGTAGCTATGCAGCAATTGCCCCAGCGCCTGGAGCAGCGTGTGTCCGACGCCATGCACGCCCCAAAGGTGCTTGCGATACAGCAGCCGGTATAACCCCGTTGCCGCCGGTCCATCGACGATGACGGAGCGCGCGCGCACACGCAGGTCGGCCTGGTAGAGCGCGCCGGACTCGCCGAGCGAGACCACCGTGCCGGCGTCGCGGAACACGAACCCCGCGACCGGCTTGCCGGCCAGGCGCCGCGCGAATGCCTGTCTCAGGTAGACCGCCTGCTGGTGCGCAACCTGGGCGCGCGGCGGCAGATACGCGCTCGAGTCGCCGGACGGGCAGGCCGCGCAGTCGCCGAACGCGAACACGTGCGGATCGTCGGGCGTCTGCAGCGTATCGGTCACAATGACCTGATTCGACGCGCTGAGCGCCAGGCCTTCGATCGTGCGGAGCATCGCGGGTCCGGCCACGCCCGCGGCCCAGATCGTCATGTCGGCGGGCAGTCTTTCGCCGCTCGAGGTCACGGTCGCATCTTCCTCGACGCTCGACACGCGCGTGCCGGTCAGCACCTCGATATGCAGGCGCTCGAGCTGTGCCTGCGTGCGCGCCGAAATGCGCGGATCGAGTACCGGCAGCACGCGCGCCGCGCCTTCGATCAGACGAATGCGGACGTCGCGCTCGGGATCGAGCGCCTTGAAGCGATACATCGCGAGCTGGCCCACTGCGTGCCGCAGCGCCGCGGCCAACTCCACGCCGGTCGCGCCCGCGCCGATCACGTTGATGCACACCGGCCGCACGGGCGGCGCGCCGGGGGCATCGGCGAGGTGATTGACCTTCGCGCACGCGGCCAGGAACTTCTTGCGGAAATCCTCGGCGTGCCCGACATGTTCGAGCGGAAGGGCGTGGCGCGACGCGCCGGGCACATTGAAGAAGTGCGTTACGCTGCCAACGGCCAGCACCAGATCGTGATAGTGCACTTCCCGTTGCGGAACGATCTGCATGCCGTCACTGTCGAGCACGGCGCCGATGGTGGCGATGCGGCGCGCGCGATCGACGGAGCGCAATTCGCCCTGGACGAACTCGAAGCCATGGCGCCTCGCCTGCGCCGCGTATTCGATCGTGTGCGAGGCGGGATCGCGGTGACCGGATGCGGCTTCGTGCAGAAGCGGCTTCCAGAAGTGCGTTGGCAGCCGATCGACGAGCACGATCTGCGCTTGCCCGCGGCGGCCGAGCGTGCTGCCGAGGCGCGTGGCGAGTTGCAGGCCGCCGGCGCCGCCGCCGACGATCAGAATGCGCGCGGCGCTTGTCGTGCGCGCCTTCGAGAAGATGCCAGGAATGGAGGCCATCGTCGTCTCCCAGAATGAAACCGGTTTGAATGTCTCGCTGCTGGATTCCAGGATATCGTTTCAGGTACCAAAGAACAATTTAATGTTTATAGGCGACCTATATGCATTCACTAATAGGAAAAGCGGCGACGTTCCGGCAACTGAAGGCCCTCGACATGGTCGTGCGCACGGGCAGCGTGTCGCGCGCGGCGCAGGAATTGCATCTGACGCAACCGGCCGTGTCGCTGCAGATCCGCTTGCTGGAGGAAGCGGTCGGCACGGCGTTGCTGCAACGCGTGGGGCGCGGCGTGGAGCTGACGACGGCGGGTGAGATCGTGGGCCGCTATGCGCGCGAGATCCTTCACCTGTGGCGGGACGCAGGCGACGAAGTGGCCGCATTGAAGGGCGATTTGGGCGGCATGCTGCGCATCGGCGCAATCACGACCGCGGAATATCTGATTCCGCCGCTGCTCGTCAGATTTACGGCGACGCGCCCGCACGTCAAGACGTATTTCAAGGTGGGCAATCGCGAGGAGATCATCCGCATGCTTGCCACGCATGAAATCGATCTGGCGGTCATGGGCAGTCCGCCGAAAGAGCTGCGCACTCACGCCGCGGAGTTCGCGAAGCATCCGATGGTGTTCGTCGCCGCTCCGGAGCATCCGCTCATGCAGCGCAAGCGCGTTTCAATGAAGGATCTGGAGTCGGCGCACTTGCTGGTTCGCGAGCGCGGCGCCGGGACGAGAACGACCGTCGAGGGTCTTTTCAAAGCGTCCGGCCACCGGTTTCATGTGGGTTCCGAACTATCGAGCAACGAGGCCATCAAGCAGATGGCCGAAGCCGGGCTCGGTGTGGCCTTCCTGTCGCGTCATGCGTGCGCGCTGGAATTGCGCGCGGGGTTGCTGAAGCAGCTGCCGTTTCCGGGCAATCCGGTCGAGCGCGAATGGTACGTGGTGACGCTGGCCGACCGGCGCATTTCCCAGGTAACCGGTCTGTTTCGCGACTTCCTTATCGAGCAGGGCGCTCCTGTGATCGACCTTGCGGCGTCGGCGTCCGGTGACCGGCGTCATAAGTAAGGATGCCGAAGCGAGCGATGCCGGACCGTCGTGCTTCGGCGCGTAACCGACGCCAGCCGATAGCTGTCTCGTGCCGCGAATCGCCAACCCGCCGCGGATGGACTGCAAGCTGCGCACCTATGCGCGCTGCCTTGTCGGCCGCTGCGTCATGGCAGCGTTCAGCACCGGTAGTCAGCGGCCGGATCGTCGATGAGGCGCAGCGCGGCGCGCCAGGCGGTATCCGTGATGTCGTCCGAGTCGTCGCGCTGGAACTGCGCGGCCGTGCGCCGGCAAACCTCCTCGGACGGAATGATCAGCTTCGCGCCACCGGACATCGCCTGCACCTGCGCCTGGCAGGCGCGCTCGAGGAAATAAATCTCGTGGAACGCCTGGGCGGCGCTCGCACCGCCCGCCAGCAGACCATGATTGCGCAGGATCATCGCGTTGTGCGGCCCGAGATCGCGAACCAGCCGCTCGCGCTCGCCGAGGTCGAGCGCAATGCCTTCGTAGTCGTGGTAGCCGAGCCTTCCATAGAACTTCAGCGCGTGCTGACTGATCGGCAAGAGCCCTTGTTCCTGCGCGGCCACCGCGATGCCCGCGGCCGTGTGCGTATGCACAACGAAATGCAGGTCTTCGCGCGCCATGTGCACGGCCGAGTGAATCGTGAAGCCGGCCGCGTTCACGCGAAAGCGTGCGGGATCGGTTTGCGCGCGCTCGTCGATCACATGGCCGAGATGGTCGATCTTCACCAGATCGGACGCGCGCATTTCATGGAACAGGATGCCGTAGCGGTTGATCAGGAACGTGGGCGTGTCGCCGGGCAGGCGCGCGGAAATATGCGTGTCGATCATGTCCGTCATGCGGAAATGCGCGATGAGGCGGTACAGCGCGGCGAGGTCGACGCGAATTGCCCATTCGTCGGGCGGGTAATCGTGCGCCGTGATGGGCGGGCGTGCATCTTCGAGGGATGGCATCGTGATGTCTCCGGTTCGTGCGAATGAGCTACGCATCGTAGTGTTCGCCAGCAGGCAGCCCGCCGTCAATTCGATTGTGCTAATGCATTTTTATTGGCGGCGCAAATGCCTGTGTGTCCTGCTCCGGCTTTGCGGGCCGGAACAGTGCGGAGAAAAGGGGGCACGCCGCCCCCGGCGACTTAGAGAATGAAAGATCCTATGAAGCATGGCTGCCTCGACGACCTAGTCGACGCCTAAAATCTGTGCGTCGACCCAGGCTCATAGGAGTGAATCATGCACGCAGAACCAGCATACAAAACGGTTACAGAGCCAATCGTGCTTGCGGTGTCGCTCGAGCTTGCCGCGGCCAAATGGAAGGTCGCGCTACATGACGGGCAGCGTAGCCGACCAGCTGTGCATACTGCGACGGAGCGAGACGCTGAGGGGCGGCTGCAGGCCGTGCTGGACCTCATCGAGCGGCACAAGGTCAAGTGGATTTTGCCGCCGGATGTACGTGTCGTCGTCAGCTACGAAGCCGGCCCAGATGCGTTCTGGATCTATCGCACGCTGCGGGCTCGCGGGATCGAGTGTTATGTGGTCGATCCCGCGAGTATCCCCGTTGAACGCTATAAGAGGCGCGCGAAGACCGACCGGCTCGACGCGATCAAGCTGGTGATCAACTTGCGTGCATGGCTGCGCGGCGAGCGCGACCGCATGCGCGTAGTTCGAGTACCGTCACCCCAAGACGAGGCGTCCCGTCATCTGATGCGTGACAGGGCTCAGTTGCAGAAAGAGGTGCTACAACACCGAGATCGCATCCGCAAACTGCTGGCCACGCTCGGCTGCTGGGAGAACGTCGAGCACAAGGGTTTCGCCAGCCGCCTCGCCGTAAATGAGGTGCGATGTCACGACGGCACACCTCTGCCGCCAGAACTGAGCCAACGGCTGTTGCGTGAGTGCGAGCGGCTGGCATTCGTCGAGCGGCAATTCGCTGAGCTTGAGACCGCGTTACATGGCAGTTTGCCCGCGGCGGCATCCAGCCGGGTAGAGCATCTCACCAACCTCAAGGGCATTGGCCGAGTCGGTGCCCAACGACTCGCGCTCGAACTGTTCTGGAGATCCTTCGATAATCGTCGCCAAGTCGGCGCCTGCGTGGGCCTTGTGCCACAACCGTACGATAGTGGCGACAGTCAGGTAGATCAGGGGATCAGCAAACAGGGGAATCGACGGGTGCGCGCGTTATTGATCGAAATCGCGTGGTCGTGGTTGCGATATCAACCCGACAGCGCACTCACCAATTGGTTTTATCAGCGCACGCAGGCTATGTCCTCGAGTCGCAGAATTCGGCGAGTTGCGATCGTAGCAGTCGCGCGCCGACTCGCGATTGCCCTGTGGCGTTATCTGAAGGACGGCGTCCTGCCAGAAGGTGCCCAGCTCAAGTCGGCATAGCTCCGCACATTAGACCAAGCGCAACAACTGGTCAGCAGGCTACGCCAGCATAAAAGATCTGAAGTGTACGCGTCCGTGGAAGTCCCTGGTTACCTGTTTGGTAACCGATTGAAAGATGGGACGCGTGCCCCGGAGAAGTCTGGGCGAAGTGCGCATGCAGGATGAGGCTGGTCACACAGCAGGCCAGCGGATAGAAGGTGAGTGCAGACTATAAGGTCTCACGAGCGCGATTGATCGGCCTCAGATTCGTAGTGCACGGTTAGTCTGCTCTATCATTGACAACTTCGATTTTGCCAAATGATATGCAATCCAAAACATTAGAGGCCAAACCGTTTGTCAAGCTGCTGAGCAGCTTGACAAACGGGTGCTCATAGAAGGGACTTCCCCGTCCCGAGGCTGCGGCGGAAGCCGCGAGTCGGCATCAATGTGCCAAGATGAAGTTGCGAACGTTCATCGACACCAGCGAGAGGGGAAGTCCATGCCTATTGTCACTATCGGAATTGATCTTGCCAAGAATATATTCGCCATTCACGGCGTGGACGAGGCCGGCAAAGCGATGCTGATCAAGCCGCGTGTTCCGCGCGATCAGCTGGCGACGTTAATCGCACAGTTGCCGGCGTGCCTCATCGGGATGGAAGCGTGCTCCGGCGCTCATCACTGGGCTCGCGTGTTCCAGCAGCACGGCCATACGGTCAAGCTCATGGCACCCAACCTTGTGGCGCCTTATCGCATGTCCGGCAAGCGCGGCAAGAATGACGCGGCGGATGCTGCTGCGATCTGCGAAGCAGTGACGCGTCCGAGTATGCGTTTCGTGCCACTGAAGGACGAACATCAACAGGCGACGCTTTGCCTGCATCGGACACGACAAGGTTTCGTCGAAGAGAGGACCGCGACCTACAACCGGTTGCGAGGCCTACTCTCGGAATTCGGCGTGGTGCTGCCACAGAGCCCGGAGAAGTTGCGCAGTCACATCACGGAACATCTCGACATGTTGCCAGGCTGGGCGAGGCGCAGCATCAGCGATCTGCTTGAGCATGCCGGCAATATCGAGGATCGTCTGATCGGATACGACCGTGCGATCGCAGAGATCGCACGTGAGGATGCGCGCAGCAAGAGGCTGATGCAGTTGCGCGGCATCGGCCCAACCACGGCCAGTGCATTGCTCGCCAGTATCGGTGCCGGGCACGACTTCAGAAACGGTCGACAGGTCGCAGCCTGGATCGGACTCACGCCCGGTCAATACAGCAGTGGCGGTAAGGCGCGGCTGGGCAGTATCACGAAGGCCGGCGACGCCTATCTGCGGGGCCTGCTGGTCAACGGTGCCCGCGCCGTTATAGCCAGCCTCGGCGAGAAACAGGATCGCTTCAGCCGATGGGTCCGAACCCTGGTCGAGCGCCGGGGCTACTGGCGGGCCGCCGTCGCGATTGCCGCAAAGAACGCGAGGTTGGCGTGGGCCTCGTTGAAATATGGCGAGGACTTCAAGCTCGAACCTTCGGCAGAGTGAGTTCGATTAGAGCTGTCGTTCAAGCGACGCCTAGACCTGAGCAAGGACATCATGAGCACCTAGAAACGATCACTTTGCACTGCCAGCGGTGATGTGAAGCGGGTTGGACCCGCGCGGGGCGTACCTGGCTAACACGGCGGGGATATCCATTCCCGGCTAGAGAATGAGGCCCCTGCGCGCGTCTTTCATCAGGGTCCGGGCCATTGGCCCAACATGACCGGTTGTAGAACCGCAGTCCTTCACCTTCTCACATGCGCTAGCGCGGCATTGCAGCATGTATCAACAGCGAACCTCGATTGAGCTTGTGCTCAACGGGGAAGCCCTTGTAGCGTGTTAGGAACTTCAGGTCGGACCTGGTATCCTGGTGGAATGAGACCACGCAAGCCTTACCCGACCGATGTTTCCGATGAAGAATGGAGCTTCGCCGCGCCTTACCTGACGTTGATGTGCCGGGAAGCTCCGCAGCGC
>DATEJU010000333.1:0-2287 GCA_035277805.1 Paraburkholderia sp.
CAGTTTCGAACCCAAAAGCAACGTAATCGCCCTGTGCTCCCGCGCCCCGAACGTGTCGCTCCCCGTGCGGACGACCACGCAGGATGCATCCTTGATGCACCTGGCCCGTATGGCGAAAAGCCCGTTCATGGCGGACCGCCCGTCCATACTTGCGCGCAAGTGTAGGTGATCAAATTAATTTGAGGGATTTTTTTCAGATATCGGGGCGAGTACCAATAGGCTTTCACCCGAGTACTTCGAAAGCCTGGTCAATCGGCCCAAAAGCCTTGTGCCGCAAGGGTCCGAGAAGAAGTTTGCAATCCTTTAGAAAGCATTTTCCAGGGTGCGCCCGAATATTTTTCGGGATTTTTGGCGGGTTATGCGGCGGGGGAGAAATGCACTGCGCGGGATACGCCAACGTTTGCTTTTCGAGCGCTCCCGCGGGCCTCGGGATGAGTCGAAATTAAAGTCAGCTTTCGATTAATCCGCAGGCCACAAGAATCGTTGCGCGCGCCAGGGTTTTCTCTCATCCGGAAAGCGCGGCAAGCGCGAAAGCATGACCGGCGATGCGCGCTGCAGGCTCGGCGGCGGCGTGGCAAACTGGCTCCCCGTTCTGGAGCCAGTGGGCGCCCGTGGCAGGCCTCGAGGCCTCAAGGCACCACCGCACCACCTGCACCACCCCATTCGCGTAGAAGGAGAGCAACGTGAGCGTATCGACCAAGTGGATCGACATTCCCGCCGGCAAGGAAAGCTTCGGTGCGTATCTCGCCCTGCCCAAGGGCGGCGAGGGCCCGGGCATCGTCATCATTCAGGAGATCTTCGGCGTGAACGGCCACATTCGCGATGTGGTCGAGCAATACGCGCTCGACGGCTACGTGGCGATCGCACCCGACATCTTCTGGCGCACCGCGCCGCGCGTCGAACTCGACTACGTGGGCCCGGATCGCGACCGCGGCATCGAGCTGATGAAGAAGACCGACATGAGCCTCGTCGTCGAGGACATCGGCGCGACGGCCGACGCGTTGCGCAAGCTGCCCGAGTGCACCGGCAAGGTCGCCGCCATCGGCTACTGCCTCGGCGGCCGTCTCGCGTACCTCGCCGCGGCGAGCGGCTCGGTCGGGCCGCGTTCGGTCGACGCGGCGGTCTCGTACTACGGCGGGGGCATCCACACGCAGCTCGAGTTCGCCGACAAGATCAAGCAGCCGATCCTGTTCCACTACGGCGAGCTCGACCACGGCATTCCCCTCGACGCGGTCGGGCAGGTGAAGGAGCGCTTCGCCGGCCGCGACAATGCCGAGTTCCACATCTACCCGGGCGCCGATCACGGCTTCAACTGCTCGGCGCGCGCGTCGTACAACCAGAATGCGTCGGCGCTCGCGCATGGCCGCACGCTCACGTTTCTTGCGCAAAACCTCTAATTCGCGCTGATCCGCGCAAGCCCGGCTCGCACGGCATACGCGCACAGGGCGGCCATTGCGGCAGAATCGCTGCAATGGCCGCTTTCGTTGCATTGCGCCCGCAGCGCTGGAGCGCCGGCGGCTCATCGAGCCGTCGAGCTGTCGAACGCGAGGCCCCGAATCCCACGACGCCCCCAAGGAGTGCGCGCCTTGCAGTCCGACTATCTGGAATACGACGCCATCGGCCTTGCCGAACTCGTGCAACGCCGCGAAGTGAGCGCGCGCGAGCTGCTCGACACCGCGATCGCGCGCGCCGAGGCCGCCAATCCCGCGATCAATTCGATCGTGCTCAAAGACTACGACGCCGCGCGCAGGCGCGCGCTGCGCATCGAGGCGGGCGGCAACGGCGTCGATGCCCTCGCGCAGGGTCCGCTCGCGGGCGTGCCGTTTCTCGTCAAGGATCTGGGCGCGGCGGGCGCCGGCCTGCGCATGACGCTCGGCAGCCGCCACTACCGTCATTACGTGCCGGCGGCGGACGCTCCCGTGGTCGAGCGCTTTCGCGCCGCGGGCCTGAATCTGTTCGGCAAGACGAGCGCTTCGGAGCTTGGCCAGATGCCGTACACGGAGCCCGAGCTGTTCGGGCCGTGCCGCAATCCGTGGAATCTCGATCACACACCGGGCGGCTCGAGCGGCGGCGCGGCCGCTTCGGTCGCGGCCGGCATCGTGCCGCTCGCGCATGCTTCGGACGGCGGCGGCTCGATCCGCATTCCCGCGTCGTGCTGCGGGCTGTTCGGCCTGAAGCCTTCGCGCGGCAACCAGCCGCCTTCGGACGTGCCGCCCTCGCCGGGCGCCCTGGGCGTCGACCTCGCTGTGTCGCGCAGCGTGCGCGACAGCGCGCTCGTGCTCGACCT
>DATEJU010000334.1:0-7691 GCA_035277805.1 Paraburkholderia sp.
CGCGGTGCCGCTCTATGCGCTCAATCAGGTGGACGCGCGCCGCTGCGAGTGGCTCGTGCCGGGCATGCTCAAGGAGAAGGCGCATCTGCTGCTGAAGTCGCTGCCGCAGAAGCTGCGCCGCCATTGCGTGCCGCTGCCCGAATACGCGGCGGGCTTCGCCGAGCGCGTGGGCGGCGAACGCTTCGGCGCGGGCGGGCTCGTGGAGGCGCTCATCGCCGACGTGCGCGAGCAGAAGCAGATCGCTTTGAAGTCGTCCGATTTCAAGCTCGAATTGCTGCCGGCGCACCTTTTCATGAACTTCAAGGTGATCGACGAGCACGGTCGCCAGCTCGCGATGGGCCGCAATCTCGCGCAACTGCGCAGCGAACTCGGCGCGCAGGCGCAGCAGCAGTTCCAGAAGCTCGCGAGCGCGACCGCGCTGGCGGCGCTGGAGGCGCGCGGGGCAGGGGAGCCGCGCACCGTTGCGCAAGACGCGCCGCAGCCCGGCGCCGACACGCCGGCGAACGTGCCGAAGAGCGGAGCGAGGCCGGGCAACGCGCCGCACACGCCCGCGTCCATCGACTCGGCGCCGGCAACCGCGCTGTACGAGAACCTCACGACGTGGAACTTCGGCAAGCTGCCCGAGCTGCTGGAGATTCGCCGCGGCGGCCAGACGCTGTTCGGCTATCCGGCGCTGGTCGACCGCGGCTCGCATTGCGATGTCGAAGTGTTCGATTCGCCCGAAGAAGCCGCCCGCATCCATCGCGCGGGTTTGCGGCGCCTGTTCGCGCTGCAGCTGCGCGAGCCGATCCGCTATATGGAGAAGAACCTGCCGGGCTTGCGCGAAATGGCGATGCAGTTCATGGCGCGGGCCACGCAGGAGGAATTGCGCGACCAGCTGATCGAGCTCGCGCTCGATCGCGCCTGCCTGCAGGATCCGCTGCCCGACGACGATGCGAGCTTCCACGCGCGCAAGGACGAAGGCCGCGGGCGTCTTTCGCTGCTCGCCCAGGAGATCGCGAGGCTCGTGGGCCAGATCCTCGCCGAATATGCCGCGTTGACAAAGAAGCTCGTGCAGGCGAAGGCCTTTGGCGCGCCGGCGGCGGACATGCAGGCGCAGGTCGATGCGCTTATCAGCAAGCGCTTCATTCTGGAGACCCCTTACGCGCAACTCGTGCATTTCCCGCGCTATCTGAAGGGCGTGGCGCTGCGCATCGACAAGCTGCGCGCCGATCCGGCCCGCGACGCGCGTCAGGCGGCCGAGCTCCTGCCGCTTGCGCAGCAGTATCAGCGCGCGCTCTCGCAGCGTGGCGGCGTGTTCGATCCGCGCCTCGCTGAGTTCCGCTGGTTGCTCGAGGAGCTGCGCATCTCGCTCTTCGCGCAGGAGTTGCGCACACCCATGCCGGTGTCGGTCAAGCGGCTCCACAAAGTCTGGGAGTCGATGCTGCGCTGAAGACAGGCGACGGCCCGCGGCCCTTCGTGGCACGTTGCGGGCCGTCCGGCACGACGCGGTTCCGGACAATCGAAAGAGCTCGAAAACGGCGGCGCAGGAGAGCAAAACAGGGACCAGGTGTCGCACACCGCAGTATTTCATCGGCCCTACGTCAACCTTGCGGGAAGGTAGACGTTCTACAATCACGAACCTGTCCGGAAACGACTCTCCATGCGTAATCAATCATTTCGCCGCGCCGCGGGCCGCCTCGTTGTAAAGGCCGCTTGCGCTGCGCTGGCCTGTGCCGCGCTCGCCGGCATGAGCGCAACCGTCGCGCGCGCGAACAACATCATCGTGCTGAATTCGGGCGAGGCCACGCTGAGCCTCATCGACGACAAGACTCACGAGGTGGTCGGCACCGTGCCCACGGGCAAGGAGCCGCACCATCTTTTCCCGACGCCCGATAACAGCTCGCTCATCGTCGCGAATTCGGTGTCGAACAACCTGTTGTTCGTCGACCCGAAGACCGGCAAGCCGCAGCGCTGGATCGAGAATATCGAAGACCCGTATCAACTCGGCTTCTCGCCCGACAACAAGTGGTTCGTGACCACGGGCCTGCGTCTTGACCGTCTCGATATCTATCGCTACGGCGGTGCCGGCAATTTCACGATTGCCAGACGCCTGCCGCTCTCGGCCATGCCGAGCCACCTCGCGTTCACGAAGGACAGCAACATCGTGTTCGTCTCGCTGCAGGTGTCGGGCGAGCTGGCAGCGGTCGATCTGCCCACCCAGCGCGTGCTCTGGAAGATGAAAGTGGGCGCGGCGCCCGCGGGCCTGTGGCTCACGCCCGGCGACAAGTACCTGCTCGTCGGCATGACGGGCGCCGACTATGTCGCGGTGGTGGACTGGCGCAACCAGAAGGTGATCAAGACGATCCAGGTGGGCAAGGCAGCGCACAACTTCCGCTCGCTGGTGGACGGCCGCCATGTGCTGGTGTCGAGTCGCGTCTCGAACGTCATCAGCATCATCGACGAAGAGTCGCTCGAGAAAGTGGGCGAGATCAACGGCCTGCTGCCCGGGCCCGACGACATGGAGCTCTCCGCCGACAAGCGCTATCTGTGGGTCACGTTCCGCTTCGCGAGGCGCATCGGCCTGATCGACATGCAGACGAAGAAGCTCATCAAGACGATCGCCGTGGGCCGCTCGCCGCATGGCATCTACTTCTACGACCGCGCGCCGGTGATGTCGCCCAATGGCGCCTGAGTCAGCCGCTTCTTCGGTGCGTGCCTCGTCGATGGATTGCCGCCACACATGCTTGATTTCCTGAGTTCCTGCGCACATTGGGTAGCGTCCGGCGCCGACGATCTCGTGTCGTGGCTTCAGACGCTCGTGTATGTGAACGTTCTGCAGCCGCTGCTCTTTTACGCCGGCTTCATGGACGTGGACGAGGACACGTTCGATGCGCTCTACTGGGTGATCGTCGGCGTGCTGGGGATGGCCGCGATGTACGCGATCCTGCGTCCGCTCGAAGCGGTCATGCCGGCGGAAAAATGGCGCGACCGCAAGGGCGTGGGCGTGGACGCGCTCTATACCTGGATCACGCGGCTCGGCATCTTCAACCTGCTGTTCTTCTTCGCACTGCAGCCGGTTTTCGACCGCGCGCAGGGCTGGTTGCGCCTGCACGGCGTGATGAGCGTCGACATCGACAATCTCTGGCCCGGCGTGACGACTGTGCCGATCGTCACGTTCGCGATCTATCTGGTCGTGCTCGACTTCTTCGGCTACTGGTATCACCGGCTCTCGCATCGCTTCGGCATCTGGTGGGAGTTGCACGCGGTCCATCATAGCCAGCGCAAGATGTCGTTCTGGTGCGATAACCGCAATCACCTGCTGGACGTGCTGGGAGAGTCATGCATGTTCGCCGGCATCGCGCTCGTGATCGGCGTGCCGCCGGCGCAATTCGTCGTGCTCGTCGCGCTCACGAACTTCGTGCAGAACGTGCAGCACGCCAATATCCGCGTGCATTTCGGCTGGCTCGGCGAGCGGCTCCTCGTGAGTCCGCGTTTTCACCGTCGCCACCACGCCATCGGCTATGGCCACGAGGGCACGACCTATGGCTGCAATTTCGGCGTGCTGTTTCCCTGGTGGGACATGATGTTCGGCAGCGCGTCGTTCAATCGCGAGATCGAGCCCACCGGCATTCGCGACCAGCTCGAAGGCGCACGCTACGGCGAAGGTTTCTGGGCGCAGCAAGGGCTCGCGTTCCGGCGCGTCGCGCGGCGGCTCGCGGCGCAGCGGCGCGCCAAAGCCGAAACCCGCGACGACACCCGCGCCGCCTGATTCGAAGTTTCTCCCGTTCTGCCGCTTTCCCGCCGATGCTCGCCGATACGATGGCTTCGTGCGCTGTGTGAGTTTCGCCGGCCCGCCGCGCCGTGGTTTATGCTGTCGATTTGACGCACCGAACCCGTGGGCCTCACGATGCTTGCTCGTCTGACCGCTGCTTTCTCCCTCGCATGAACGATCTGCTGCGCTCGCTCGGACGCGCGCTTGCCGGCGCGTTCCACCCCTCCATGCTGTTCCTCACCTTCGTGCCGTTCCTCGTGGCGGCGGGGGTGTGGGGCGGCTTGCTCTACGCGTTCTGGCAACCGCTCGTCGACGCGCTGCGTCCCGCGCTCGAACATTGGTGGGCCACCGCGTACCTCTACCATCTGTTCGACCTGCTGGGCTACGGCGCGCTGCGCAACATGATCGGGCCGTTCGTGGTGATCGTCCTGTCGGTGCCGCTCATCGTCATTACCGTGCTGCTGCTGATCGTCGGGATCTCGATGCCGCGCGTGATCCGCCATCTCACGCTCCGCCAGTACGCCATGCTGGAGGCGCGGCACGGCGGCAGCTGGTACGGCAGCGTGTTCCATTCGCTCTGGACCACGGTGGTGTGCATCGTGCTGCTGTGCGTTTCGCTGCCGTTCTGGTTTTTCCCGCCGTTCTTCGCGCTCGTGCCACCGCTGTTGTGGGGCTGGCTCACCTATCGGGTGATGACCTACGACGCGCTCGCGCTGCACGCCAGCGCCGAGGAGCGGCGCGAGCTCGTGCGCCGGCATCGCCTGCCGCTGCTCGCGATTGGCGTGGCGAGCGGCTTGCTCAGCTCGCTGCCTACGGCGATCTGGATCGCCTCCGCGTGGCTGCTGCTGTTTTTCCCGTTCGTTGCCGTGGCGACCATCTGGATCTATGCGTTCATCCTGGTGTTCACGGCGCTCTGGTTCGGCCACTACTGCTTGCGCGCGCTCCAGCGCCTGCGCACGGAGGAGGTGCCCCAGTCGGGGCATGACGTGACCATCGTGCACTGAAGTTCATTAGGGCCGGTTATTCGCGCGAGCAGACCCTAACCCCATTCTTGCGATTACGACGAGGCAACTCATGGCATTTGGCGTCATCATCATTGGCGACGAGATTCTTTCGGGCCGCCGCAGCGACAAGCATCTGCCGAAGGTCATCGAACTGCTCGGCGCGCGCGGCCTCGCGCTCGACTGGGCCGACTACGTCGGCGACGACCCGGCGCGCATCACCGCGACGCTCAAGCGCTCTTTCGAGTCGGGCGACATCGTGTTTTCCACGGGCGGGATCGGCGCGACGCCGGACGACCATACGCGCCAGTGCGCCGCGGCCGCGCTCGGCGTGCCGCTCGCCCTGCACCCGGACGCCGAGGCGGCGATTCGCGAGCGCATCCGCGAGATGCACACGCTCGCCGATCCAGTCGACTTCAATTCGCCCGAGAACCAGCACCGCTTCCAGATGGGCACCTTCCCGCAGGGCTGCGAGATCATCCCGAACGGCTACAACAAGATTCCGGGCTTTTCGATTCGCGATCATCATTTCGTGCCGGGCTTTCCGGTGATGGCCTGGCCGATGATCGAATGGGTGCTCGATACGAAGTACGCGCATCTGCATCATCAGACGCCGCATGCGGAGAAGTCGCTGCTGGTGTTCGAGCTGCCGGAGTCGACGCTCACGCCGCTCATGGAGCGCATCGAGCGCGATTTCCCGGGCGTGCGCGTGTTCAGCCTGCCGAGCGTGGGCGACGCGGAGCGCGGCGGCATTTATGCGCGCCGGCATATCGATCTGGGCGTGAAGGGGGAGCCGGAGGCAGTCGCGGCAGCGTTCGTGAAGCTGCGCGAAGGCGTGCATCTGCTGGGCGGCGACGTCGTGGAGCCGCCCGAGCCGGCCAAGGCTGCCAATGCCGCGAGCGCCGCGCCGGGCCGCTAACGCTGGTACGGGCGGCGGCGGATTTCTCCGCGATGGGCGCCGCCGCGGGGGTGCCGAGGGGGGCGCGACGCCATCATCGCCGTGTCACATGTGATGCTCAAAGTGGTCCGTCGGGCTCGCGCCGGCGGACCGGAACCGCGGCTGCAAGCTGTCGATTCAGCCGATCCGGCCAGTCAAGCCGCGCTTGCCTCAGGCGCCCAGCCAGGGCAGGCCGCGGAAGCACCAGCCCGTGACCGTCTTGCGATGGCCTTCGCTGTTCTTGTCGCCTTCGAAGCCTTCCAGCAGGTCGTACGCCTGCGTGAAGCCAGCCTTGGCCGCTTCGATGGCCGCGAGCTTCGAGCGCGCGGCGCTGCGGCAGAGGAACAGCACGGGCGTTTCGGGATCGGCGACGCTCTTGAGCTGGGCGAGGAATTCGGCATTGGGCACGCCGCCCGGATAGCGCGTCCACTCGACATGGGCATACTGGCCGTCGCCGACCACGGGGCGGCCGACCCAGTCGAGCTCGGCGCGCGTGCGTACGTCGACGAGCTTCACGCGCGGATCGAGTTGCAGAAGCTCGAACGCCTCGGCGGGCGAGACCGCGCCCGCGTAGGGCAACTGGTTCTCGGCGCGGCGCTTGTCGGCTTGGGCGTACAACTGTTCGAGCGTACTCATGACAGCAGATCTCCTGTTTCTCGTGTTGGACCAAAAGATCATTCTAGCGCGCTGCATGGGTGCGGGAAGTGGGCGTCCGTGACGCGTGGATGAGCGTTGAAGGGGCGCCGGCGCGCTAAAGTACATGGCACGCGCACGCCGGCCCGACGCGAGCGCTGCGTCGTTTCGAGGGGTTTGCATCGGATTGGTGCAAAGAGGATTTTATGCACCATAATGGCGTGTGTTTCGCGCGCCAAATTCGGGATTGCACGGAAATGGTGCGGACAATGGCGCAACAAGCGGCTCGTTGGTGGGGCCGGCACGTTTGCGGCGCACGTCGTTTCACTCCAGGTGCGCGCCCGGATTGGATTTGCGCCAGCGTGGCGCACACTTGGCACAGAAGCTGCTTTAGATGTCGCGATCGATTCGCGGCCGGCCGGCTCGAGGTGTGACAGAGCGGCCAGCATGGATCAACAGAATTTGGACGGCGGGCAGCGTTCGCCGAAATCGTTAATCAGGAGAATAGGTTATGAGTAAATCCGTGGCCGACGTCATGCAACTCGTCAAGGACGAAGACGTCAAGTTTGTCGACTTCCGCTTCACGGACACGCGCGGCAAGGAACAGCACGTCTCGGTGCCGCTGTCGGCATTCGACGAAGACAAGTTCGAGTCGGGCCATGCGTTTGACGGCTCGTCGATCGCCGGCTGGAAGGGCATCGAAGCCTCGGACATGCTGCTCGTTCCGGACGCGAACACCGCCTTCATCGACCCGTTCTACGAAGAATCGACGCTGGTTCTCACCTGCGACGTGGTCGAGCCGGCCGACGGCAAGGGCTACGAGCGCGACCCGCGCTCGCTCGCCAAGCGCGCCGAAGCGTACCTGAAGAGCACGGGCCTTGGCGACACGGCCTTCTTCGGCCCGGAGCCGGAATTCTTTATTTTCGACTCGGTCCAGTGGAACACGGACATGTCGGGCACGTTCGTCAAGATCGGCTCGGATGAAGCACCGTGGTCGTCGTCGCGCGAAATCGAAGGCGGCAACCCGGGCCACCGTCCGGGCGTGAAGGGCGGTTACTTCCCGGTCGCGCCGGTCGACACGTTCCAGGACATCCGCTCGGAAATGTGTTTGCTGCTCGAGCAGATCGGCATTCCGGTCGAAGTGCACCACCACGAAGTGGCGGGCCAGGGCCAGAACGAAATCGGCACGAAGTTCTCGACGCTGGTTCAGCGCGCGGACTGGACACAGCAGATGAAGTACATCATCCACAACGTCGCGCACACGTACGGCAAGACGGCGACGTTCATGCCGAAGCCGATCGTCGGCGACAACGGCTCGGGCATGCACGTTCACCAGTCGATCTGGAAGGACGGCCAGAACCTGTTC
>DATEJU010000335.1:0-7867 GCA_035277805.1 Paraburkholderia sp.
CGTGGGCGTGCCCGTGCTGGTGGGCGTCTTCCACGTGAACCCGGCGATGATGGCGGCGATCGGCATGTTCTCGGGCTACTGCGGCACGCTCATGACGCCCATGGCCGCGAACTTCAACATCGTGCCCGCCGCGCTGCTGGAACTGCCCGACAAAAACGCGGTGATCCGCGTGCAGGTGCCCACCGGGTTCTGCATTCTCGCGGCCAATATCGTGCTGCTGAACGTACTCGGGTTCTAAGCGACTCTGGCCGCTGCGGCTCGAGCGCCGGGAGGGGCGGCTCTCGAGCCCGCTCGCTCACGCTTGCGGGTCGGGCGGCGCGGCGCGCAGCACCTCGACGAACTGCGCGAACTGCGGGAAATGCCGCGCCACGAGCGCTTCGGGCAGGAGGTACTGCGGAAAGCTCGCCAAGGTGATGTGCGGGTGCAGGACGCGCAGGCACAGGCCGACGTCGTCGGCGAAGTGCGCGAGGCTCGCGCCGCGCCCGAGCGCGGCCTGCAGGAACTGGCTGTCCTCGTTGGGCGAGCACGACTCGAACGGGCCCGCGGCCCACAGGCGCTTTGTGTAGACGTAGCTGAAGCCGTAGCCGGACTGGTTGTCGGCGAACGCCTTGTGGTCGGCGGGGAAATTAAGCGCCGCCATCGGCCGCGGGCTCCAGTGAAAATGCAGCCCGCGCCTGCGCAGCAAATCCCACCACGCGAACTGGCCGTACGCGCAGCTGTACAGAAAGAACGCGCTGAGCTTGGCGACATCCGCGCGGCGTCCGCTCAGCCGCGCGCACATGGTGCGCAGATAATGCGGCGCATAGTATTCGCCGTCGTCGAAATGGGCGATGACCTCCGCGCGCGCGAGCGCCACCGCGAGGTTGCGCTTGGCGCCGGTGCTCATGCAGTGCGGCACATGGCGATACACCACACGCGCATCGTCGAGGCCCTGCATGAACGCGCTGGGCCGCTCGCTGTCGTCGATCACGATCCACTCGCACGCGCGCAAGTCCTGATGCGCGAACGATCGATACGCATGCGGCAGCATGGCCTCGCGTCCCCTGGTGGGCGTGATGACGCTGACAACGGGGGCGTCGCTCCTGCCGATCGGTGAATTCGTCATGTTGCGGTCCTGGGCAGACAAAAAATTGCATCGTAGAACCGCCTCATGCGAACCGGAATCGTAAAACCACTAAAGCGCGGGCCCGCAGTGGGTTTGTTGCGTGACTTGATCATCGGTCACGTCGCTTTGGGAATTTTCTTAGCGATATGACGGGACCGGACCCTTACCTTGTACGGCTATCTCCAATCCGATCAGATGCGATTCCATCGCCTGACGCGCCCGATCCGTCTCATATTCCCATGACCGCCGACGCCACCGCTTCCGCCGATTCCTGCGCTCCCGACGAACGCGCAGAACACCCCGATCCCGGCGCGCCCGACGCCTCGCCTGCCGCGCGCCTTGCCGGCGCACTCGAAGCCCACGGCGCGGGACGGCTTGATGAAGCGCAAACCGTCTATCGCGCGCTGGTCGAGCGCGACCCCGCTCATGCCGACGCGTTGCATTACTGGGGCGTCGTGCGCCATCAGCTAGGCGACCATCGAGGCGCGCTCGCGCTGATGGACCGCGCGCTCGCGCATGCACCCGCCGACGCGGTCTGCTGGAGCAACCGCGGCCTTGCCGCGCTCGCGCTCGGCCGGCACGCCGAGGCGGCGCAAAGCCTGCGCGAAGCGCTGCGCCTCGCGCCCGGTTTCGCCGATGCGCACAACAATCTCTCGATCGCGCTGCGCGAAGCGGGCGACTTCGCGGGCGCGGAGCGCCACTGCCGTGCGGCCCTCGCGCTGGCGCCGGCTTTCGTGAACGCACATGTGAATCTGGGCAGCGTGCTCGCCAGGCTCGGACGCTACGAAGAAGCGCTCGCGAGCTACCGCGAAGCGCTCGTGCGCGCGCCCGCCGACGCCGCCATCCACTTCAACCTCGGCAACGCGCAGCGCGCGCTCGGCGACGATTCCGCCGCCATCGCCCATTACCGTCAGGCCGTCGAGCTGGCGCCCGGCTATGCGCCCGCCTGGGTGAATCTCGGCACCGCGCTGGGCCAGAGCGGCGACTATCGAGCTGCGGAAACGTGCTATCGCCAGGCGGTGGAACTCGAGCCGAACGCGGCGAATCTCGTGTGCCTCGGCGCTGCGCTGGGCGCGCAGGGACGCAACGACGAGGAAGAGCCCTACTACCGGCGCGCGCTCGAGCTCGACCCGGAGCATGCCGATGCGCGCCAGAACCTCGTCTGGCTCAAGCTCAAGCGCGGCGAGTATCGCGAGGGCTGGGCCGAATACGCGCGGCGCTGGCGTGCCTGCGACTACGCGCCGTTCGATATCGAAGGCATGGCCGAGTGGCAAGGCGAGCCGCTCGACGGCAAGCGCATCCTGCTCGTGCACGAACAGGGCTTCGGCGACCAGATCCAGTTCGTGCGCTACGCGAGCACGCTCGCCGAACGCGGCGCAAGTGTGGACGTGTGTGTGCCGCAGGCCCTGCAACTGCTCGCGCAGTCGGTGCCGGGCGTGCACCGCGCGTGGAGCGGCACGCCGACGGGCGATTACGACTACTGGCTATACGTGATGAGTGCGCCGTCGGTATGCGGTACCGAACTCGACACGATTCCGGCCACGGTGCCCTATCTGTTTGCGCGCGACGTCGACATTCAGGCGTGGACGCCGCGCGTGCAGGCCGCCATGCGCGCGGACCTCGCACGCCAGGCCGGCCAGGCGGGCGGCGCTCCGCGGGCGGCGCTCGAAGCCGCTGCAAAAGCGGGCGTGCGCAAGCCCGCCGGCTACCGCAACATCGGCATCGTCTGGGGCGGCAGCCCGACCTTCTACAACGATCGCAATCGCTCGGTGCCGCTTGCGGCGCTACAACCGCTCTTCGATGTCGCGAAGATCAGCTGGTTCTCGCTGCAAAAGGGCGACGCGGCCCGCGCGCAGCTCGCGGCGCTGGCCGGCGACGCCACGATCCACGATTTCACCGACGATCTGCGCGATTACGGCGACACGGCCGCGCTCATCATGAACCTCGATCTCGTGATTGCCGTGGACACCTCGGTCGCGCATCTGGCCGGTGCGCTCGGCAAGCCGGTCTGGATCCTCGTGCCCGCGAACGGCGAATGGCGCTGGCTCGAAAAACGCGCGGATTCACCGTGGTATCCCACGGCGCGGCTCTTCCGCCAGCGCGAAGTGGGCGACTGGCAGGCGGCGATCGGCGAGTTGCGCGAAGCGCTCACCGAAAACTCCAGGCGCGCAAGCAGCGCGGGCGCGCGAAAATCCGCGCCGAAGGCACCGAAAGCCCCCAAGGTGGCCGCAGTGGCCGACCAGGCGACCAACGACGACCTCGACGTCAGCCCGGATCGACCGTAAAACCGCGCTGGCGCAGCAACTGGAGCACGCCCTTGCGCCCGCCCAGGTGCAGCGCGCCAATCGCGACGAAGAGCGGCTTGTTGGGCGCGGCGTACTGCTGCATGCGCGCGACGAAGCGCCGGTTGCGCTCGTAGACGATGCGGTTATCGACCGAAGCCGCCACGCGCGGGTCGTGCGCGAGCTTTTCGGTGCGCGCGGACTCCCAGGCCGCGATCGCGTCGGCGTCGCCCACGCGCCACAGGCGCAGCAGCGTCTGGACATCGGCGACGTTTTGCGCGGGCGTCTGCGCGAGATCCTGCGCGAGCATCTCGCGCTGCTGCGCGAGGTTGAGGTACGTGAACGCGCGCATCTGCTCGGACAGCGTTTCCAGCCCGACGATGCGGCGCCCCTTCAGGCGCAGGAACACGTTCTGCAGTTGCGCCTCCGTGCCGTACTCGGTCTGCAGCCCGGCGCTCAGCGAATCGTAGGTCTCCACCAGCAGCGAGGCGAGCCACGGCTTCATCTTGCGGATCTCGGCGAGCGCCTCGGGATTGCCGCGCAAACGCGCCGCCAGCTTCGCCCACAGCGGCTCGGGCAGAAGTTGTTGCAGACACGGCTTGCGGCACACGCCATATTTCGAGACGTCGTCCTGCGAGACGAGCAGGTCGTCGGGCGAGAGTTCGAGCGCGAGCGTAGGCGAAGCGTTGAGCGCCGCGAGGATCGGCGCGCGGAACGGCTGGTTCGGCGGGTAGTCGGCGGGGTCGCCCACGTGCAGCGTGCCGAGCACGTAGATCGTGGTGGTGCCGCGCGTGGCGACGTAGAACGGCATGCGCGCCGGTTGCGTGCGCACCGGACCGCCTGCCGTCGTGCCCGACGCGTAGCTCGGCATGGGGGGGGGCGAGTGAAAGCCCGGCAGGCCGCCGCCCGAAGGCAGGCCGGGCGCCGGGATGGCCGGATGCACGCCGGGCGTGTTGGCCACGGCAGCCGCGGCAAGCGCGCTCGGCATGAACGCGCGCATCTGCGGCAACGTGCCGCTGAAAACGGACATGGCGGCCAGCCGCGCGTGCCACGCCGGGGCCGTGCCGCCATGGACCCCGTCATGCACCCAGCCCTGCGGCCACACGAGCCGCAGCGGCCGGTCGAGCGAAGGCCCGAGGGCAACGGCCAGCGCGAGCGCCGCAGCCAGCGCCGTGCGCAGCCACGAACGCGCCCGCGTGCGCACCCGTGACAGCGCCCAGACCAGCGCGATGGCGCGCCCCCGGTTTTGCATCGTCAATGCGGCGCGACGGCCGCCCCTTAGCTGGCGGCGCGTAAAACGACGCGCCGCCGTCGCTTCAGGCATCCGAATCCCCTACCTCCTCTGCACGATGGCAGGATACCTGACGCCCATCCACTTCGCGAAGCATCGGCACTTCCTTGCGACACCGCTCGATCGCGTATGGACAACGCTGATGGAACGTGCAGCCCGAAGGCGGGTTCAGCGGCGAAGGCAGCTCGCCCTCGAGCTTGATCTTCACGTGCCGGTCCGCTTCGAAGATCGCGGGCGTCGCGGAAAGCAGCGAGCGCGTGTACGGATGGCGCGGCCGCCCGATCACCGTCTCCTTGTTGCCGAGCTCCGCCACTCCGCCCAGGTACATGACCATCACGTCGTCGGCGATGTGCTCGACCACGGACAGGTTGTGCGAGATGAACACGTAGCTCGTGCGGAACTGCTCCTGCAGGTCCATGAAGAGATTGAGGATCTGCGCCTGGATCGAGACGTCGAGCGCGGAGACCGGCTCGTCGGCCACGACGATCTGCGGATCGAGGATCATTGCCCGCGCAATCGCCACGCGCTGACGCTGCCCGCCCGAGAACATGTGCGGATAGCGTTTCGCATGCTCGGGCCGCAGGCCCACGATGCGCATCATGTGGGCGATGCGGTCGGCGCGCTCGCTTGCCGTGAGCTTCGTGTTGATGGCGAGCGGCTCGCCAAGCGTCTGCTCGACGGTCTTGCGCGGATTGAGCGAGGCGAACGGGTTCTGGAACACCATCTGCACGCGGCGGCGCAGCGCGGCGATCTTCTCGCGGTTCGCGTGCGCGACGTCCTCGCCGTCGATGGTGAGCTTGCCCGCGGTGGGCGGCTCGATCATCGTGAGCTGTCGCGCGAGCGTGGACTTGCCGCAGCCCGACTCGCCCACCACCGCGAGCGTGCGCCCGCGCGTGAGCGAGAACGACACGCCATTGAGCGCCTTCACGGTGCCGGTGCCGAACATGCCGCGCTTGACGCTGTAGTGCTTCTTGAGATTGTCCGCGACGAGAACCTTGTCGTCCTGATGGTCCTCGCGAGCCGCGTGTTGCTGGACTGCGTTCATCGCGCGCCTCCGTTGGCTTGAGTCACGGCCGCATTCAGCGGCTTGATGCAGCGCACTTGCGCGTAGCCGGCGTTCTGGTCGATGCGATCGGCCACCGGACCGAGCGCCGGCCGCGCCTTCATGCAGTCGTCCACCACGTACTTGCAGCGCGGCGCGAACAGACAGCCGCCGGGCCGGTCGTCGCGGCCGGGCACCATGCCGGGCAGCGCGGCAAGACGCATCGCCCCCTTGTTGTGCTCGGGAATCGCGGCGAGCAGCGCTTCCGTGTACGGGTGATGCGGACGCGAGAAGATGTCGGGCACACGGTTGGTCTCGATGATCTCGCCCGCGTACATCACGGCCACACGCTGCGCGACTTCGGAGACCACGGCCAGATCGTGCGAAATCAGCACGAGCGCCATGCCGCGCTCCTTCTGCAGGCGCACGAGCAGCGCCATGATCTGCGCCTGAATCGTGACGTCGAGCGCAGTGGTCGGTTCGTCGGCGATCAGGAGCTTCGGGTTGCACGCCACGGCCATCGCGATCATCACGCGCTGGTTCATGCCGCCCGACATCTGGTGCGGGAAGTTGTCGATGCGGTTCTTCGCGTCGGGAATGCCGACCTGGTCGAGCAGCTCCAGCGCGCGCGCGTGTAGTGCCGCGCCACGCAGGCCTTCGTGCAGCTTGAGCACTTCCTTGATCTGATAACCGACCGTGTAGCTCGGATTCAGGCTCGTGAGCGCGTCCTGGAACACCATGGCGATGTCCTTGCCCACGATCCTGCGGCGCTCCTTGCCGGTGGCGTTGAGCAGATCGCGGCCATCGAACGTGATCGAGTCGGCGCTCACCTTGCCGGGAGCGTCGATGAGGCCCATCAGCGCCATCATCGTCACGCTCTTGCCCGAGCCCGATTCGCCGACGATACCGAGCACCTCGCCCGGCGCCACGGAAAGGTTCACGCGGTCCACGGCCGGCAGGCCGTTGAAGTTCACCGCCAGATTGCGGATGGTAAGCAGTTCTTTCGTCATGTCAGTCCTCGCCGGGCCGCCCCAAGAGGACTGACGCCCCCTCGGGGGGCAGCGACTGTAAGGAGCGTGGGGGTCGTTTTCATTCAGGCCATCCGCTTGAGCTTGGGATCGAGCGCGTCGCGCAGCCCGTCGCCGAGCAGATTGATTGCGAGCACCGAGATCAGGATCGAAAGGCCAGGCATCGTGACGATCCACCAGGCGCTGTCGATGTAGTCGCGCGCCGAGGCGAGCATCGCGCCCCACTCCGCCTTGGGCGGCTGCACGCCGAGGCCGAGGAAGCCCAGCGCGGCGGCATCGAGAATCGCCGACGAAAAGCCGAGCGTGGCCTGTACGATCAGCGGCGCCGTGCAGTTGGGCAGCACCTGCGAGAACATCAGCCGCAGCGTGCCGGCGCCGGCCACGCGCGAGGCGGTCACGTACTCCTTGTGCAGCTCGCCGAGCGCCGAGCCGCGCGTGAGGCGCACGTAGCCGGGCAGCGCGACGATCGCGATCGCGAGCATCGTGTTGGTGAGGCCCGGGCCGATGATCGCGACCACGGCCACCGCGAGCAAGAGCGAGGGCAGCGCGAGCAGCACGTCCATGAGACGCATGATGGGCGTGTCGGCCCACTTCTCGAAGAACGCGGCCACGAGCCCGAGCACGATGCCCGGAATCAGCGCGAGCATCACCGAGACGCAGCCGATCCACAGCGACAGCCGCGCGCCGTACATCAGGCGCGAGAGGATGTCGCGGCCCGCTTCGTCGGTGCCGAGAATGAACTTCCAGTTGCCGCCGTCGAGCCAGGCGGGCGGAATCTTCACGTAGCTGCGGAACTGCTCGATGGGGCTGTGCGGCGCGATCAGCGGCGCGAAAACCGCCACGAAAACGAGCAGCAGCACGATCACGCCGGCGCCCACGGCGCCCTTGTTGCGCGAGAAGTTCGCCCAGAATTCGCGCAGCACGAGCGCGCGCCCCGAGGGCGGCGTAACGGCGGCAGGCACGGTGTTCTGAATGTCAGCCATCATGCCTCCACGATTCGGCGAATGGATTGCGGGGTTTGCATCGTCATGGCGTGATTACCTCGTATGTCGAATGCGCGGATTGAGCACGCCGTACAGCAGATCGACGAACAGGTTCACGACGATCACGAGCGTCGCG
>DATEJU010000336.1:0-6760 GCA_035277805.1 Paraburkholderia sp.
GTCGGCGGCGCGCACGCTGGCGGCGCGTTCGGCGTCGCCGGCGAGCTTCGGCGAATAGACGCGAATCTGCTCCCACGCGCGCAGCGGCGCGGTGTGGCGGATGTGCGCGAGCGCCGCCGCGCCCGCACCGATCACGGCGAGGCGGCGCGCCTCGCGCGGCGCGAGCTGGTCGACGGCGAGCGCCGTGGTGCCCGCCGTGCGCTCGGTCGTGAGCTGTGCCGAATCGCACCACATCAACGGCTGGCCGGTCTGCATCGACAACAGCGCGGTCCAGGCCGTGATGACGGGCTTCGCGCCCGCAGTACCCGCAATGTACGGCGAGAGCTTCGCGCCGAACACGCCCACGTCGGCCAGCACGCCCAGGTAGGTGATGAAGTCGCCCGCCTCGCGCGGAAAGAGCGCGAGCGTCTGCGGCGGCTGCACGGCTTCGCCGCGGCCAAGCGCGGCGAACATGCTCGCGAGCACGCCGCGCACGTCGAGGGCCGGCAGCGCCGCGCGCACCTGCGCGGCGTCGGCGATGAACGGCACCACGAACGATCCTGCGGCGCTCGCGCGGGTGAGGGTTGTTTCGGACATGCTGTGCTCCATGAGTGATTCGGGAACCAACGCGACCTGGCGACAGGACGAATCCGGGCGATTCCCGATGTAGACATTTTTGTCCATTCTAGACTTTATTTTTATTTTTCGTCTATATTTGTCGGGCGGCCGCGGGATTCACGCGATGGGCGCCGCCCGACCTCATAACGACTATGGTGACGACGATGAACAGTAAGATGAATCGCTACGCGCGAGCCATCCGCTTTGCGGGCCTGGCCGGCCTGGCTGGTGTGCTTGGCGCGGGGCTCGGCATGACGGCGGGCGCGGCGCACGCGCAGGGCGCGCAGGCGCAGCAGACGTTGCGTTTCGGCGTGGAGGCCTCCTACCCGCCGCTCGAGAGCAAGACGCCGTCCGGCCAGTTGCAGGGTTTCGACATCGACATCGGCAACGCGGTGTGCCAGCGCATGCAGGTGAAGTGCGTGTGGGTGGAGAACAGCTTCGACGGCCTGATCGCGGCGCTCGAGGCGCGCAAGTTCGACGTCATCAACTCGGCGATGAACATCACCGACAAGCGGCGCCAGCAGATCGACTTCACGCCGGCCGTCTACGTGATGCCGATCCAGATGGTGGCGAAGCGCGGCTCGGGGCTGCTGCCCACGCCGGCGAGCCTCAAGGGCAAGCAGATCGGCGTGCTGCAAGGCTCGACGCAGGAGGACTACGTGCGCAAGCACTGGGCGCCGCAGGGCGTGTCGATCGTCACGTATGAGAATCAGGACCAGATTTTCGCGGACCTGGCGGCGGGCCGTCTGGACGGTGCGGTCCAGGAAGTGCAGACTGCCACCGACGGCTTCCTTTCGAAGCCGCAAGGCAAGGACTTCGATTTCGCGGGCACGCCGCTCAAGGACCCCGCCACGCTCGGCGAAGGCACGGGCTTCGGCATGCGCAAGAACGACGCGGCGCTCAAGGCCAAGGTGGTCGCGGCGCTCGACTCGCTGCGCCAGGACGGCACGCTCACGAAGCTTTCGATGAAGTATTTCGGCCGCGACATCGTTGCGAAGTGATGCGCGCGGGGAACGCACCTATGGACTCCAGAGGAATGGCATGAGCAAGGACGCGATCGTGCTCGGCGCGGGCATCGTCGGCGTGAGCGTCGCGCTGCATCTGCAGGCGCGCGGCGTGCGCGTGACGCTCGTCGACCGGCGCGCGCCCGGCGAGGAAACGAGCTTCGGCAATGCGGGGCTGATCGAGGCGTCGTCGGTGGTGCCGTACGGCTTTCCGCGCGACTGGCGCACGCTGCTGCGGCTCATGCGCAACGACTCGACGATGCTGCGCTACGACCTGCGCTCGATGCCCGCGTATGCGCGCTGGCTCGCGTCGTTCTGGCGCGAGTCGGCGCCCGCGCGGCTGGCGGGTGCGGCGCACGACATGCTGCCGCTCATCGAGCGCTGCGTTGCCGAGCACGAGGCGTTGCTTGCACGTACGGACCTGCGCGCGCTCGTGCGTCCGGTCGGCTGGCTGGAGGCGTACCGCTCGCCCGCGCAGTTCGAGCGCGAGCGCGAGGATGCGCAGCGCGTGGCCGGGCAGCATGGCCTGCGCATGGAAGCCTTCGATGCGGCCGGCCTGCGCGCGGCGGAGGCGTCGCTCTCCGAAGGTTATGCCGGCGCGATTCACTGGATGGATCCGGCCAGCGTGGCCGATCCCGGCGCGCTCGTGAAGGGCTACGCGCAATTGTTCCTGCGTGAAGGCGGCACTTTCGCGCAGGGCGATGCGCTCACGCTGCGCGCGGCGGGCAGCGGCTGGCAGGTGCGCACCGAGGACGGGCCGCTGGCGGCGGAACTGGCTGTCGTCGCGCTCGGTCCGTGGTCGGATCTCGTGACCGGACCGCTCGGCTACCGCGTGCCGCTGATGGCGAAGCGCGGCTATCACATGCACTACGCGAGCGAGGCGCGCGCGCCGCTCACGCGTCCCGTGGTGGATATCGAGGGCGGCTACGTGGTCGCGCCGATGAACCGCGGCCTGCGGCTCACCACGGGCGTGGAGCTCGCCACGCGCGAGCGGCCGCCCAATTACGCGCAGCTCGATGCGGCCGAGCGCGTGGCGCGGCCCGTGTTCGGACTCGGCAAGCGGCTCGACGACACGCCGTGGATGGGCATGCGCCCCTGCACGCCGGACATGCGTCCGGTGCTCGGGCCCGCGCCGCGTCATGCGGGGCTGTGGTTCGCCTTCGGCCACAACCATCACGGCCTCACGCTGGGCCCGGTCACGGGGCGGCTCGTTGCGGAGCAGATCATGGGCGAGACGCCGTTCACGGACCCGAGGCCTTATTTGCCGCAGCGATTTGCGTAGGGTCTGCTATTGGCGCGACCAGGCTCTGGCTCAATGCGCGCCCGAGGCGCCGCCTCCTCCGCCCGATCCCTTCGTCGACTTCGTGATCCAGATGAGCGGAATGATCGCGAGGAAGATGATCGCCGAGATATAGAAGATATCGTTGATGCCCATCATCGCGGCCTGGGTCGTGAGCTGGAAATCGAACAGCGCGCGCGCCGAGGGCTCGCTCAGGTGCAGCACTTCCTGCGTCTGCGCGATCGACTGCGTGAAGATCGGGTTATCGATGGAAGCCTGCTCCGTGAGGCGCGCGTGATGGAGGATCGTGCGGTTGTTCCAGGCGTTGGTCGAAATCGACGTGCCCACGGCGCCGCAGAATACGCGCACGAAATTCGAGAGCCCCGCCGCGGCGGGAATGCGCTGTGCCGGCTGGCCCGCGAGGATGATCGCCGTGAGCGGCACGAAGAACAGCGCCATCGGCACGCCTTGCAGCAGCGTGGGCAGCACGAGATGCCACGTGTCGATCTCGATCACGTACTGCGAGCGCATGAAGAACACCACCGCGAACAGCACGAACGCCACCGTCGCGATCACGCGCGCGTCCGAGCGCGGCAGCACGCGCCCGACCACGGGCGAAAGCAGCAGCGCGAAGATGCCGAGCGGCGCGGTCACGAGGCCCGCGTCCACCGAGCGGTAGTTCAGGTATTCCTGCATCCATTGCGGCAACAGCACCAGATTGCCGAAGAACACGCCGTAGGCCACCGAGATCGCAATGGTCCCGCCGAGAAAATTGCGCTGCGAAAAGAGCCGCAAGTCGACGATCGGATGCTCCTCGGTGAGCTCCCACACCAGAAAGAACGCGAAGCTCACGAGCGCGACGATCCCGAGCGTCACGATCACGGGCGAGGCGAACCAGTCGAGGTCCTTGCCCTTGTCGAGCAGGATCTGCAGCGAGGCGACCCAGGCGACCAGCAGGCCCAGGCCCACCACGTCGATGGGGGGCTTGCGCGTGGCCGACTCGCGGCGCCGGTAGATCGACCACACGATCGAGGCGGCGAACAGGCCCACCGGAATGTTGATGTAGAAGATCCACGACCAGTTGTAGCTGTCGGTGATCCAGCCGCCCAGCGCGGGGCCCGCGATCGGGCCGACCGTGGTGGTCATCGCCCAGAACGCGAGCGCGCTGGCCGATTTGTCGCGCGGCCAGGAGCCCAGCAGGATCGCCTGCGAGAGCGGAATCAGCGGGCCTGCCACGGCGCCCTGCAGCACGCGCGCGACGAGCAGGATCGGCAGGGTCGGCGCGATGCCGCAGAGCCACGAAGCCAGCACGAACGACAGGATCGAGCACACGAACAGGCGCACCTGGCCGAAGCGCTGCGTGAGCCAGCCGGTGAGCGGAATGGACACCGCGTTGGCCGCCGCGAACACCGTGATGACCCACGTGCCTTCGTCCACCGAGACGCCGAGGTTGCCCGAGATGGTCGGGATGGCCACGTTGGCGATCGAGGTGTCCAGCACGTTCATGAAGGTCGCCAGCGAGACCGCGACGGTCCCGAGGACCAGGCCGCCTCCGTGGAGCGGGGGCGGCGGTGCGGGCGGAGGAGACGATGAGGACGGGGAGGCGGGCTGGCTCAAGCTTTTTCTCCGCAAATTCGGGGGCGGCAGGAAACGCACAGAGTCCGCGCGGCGGACCGGATTTGCGGCAAGGATACCTGCAATCGCGCAACCGCATGGGCGGGCGCGAAAGCAGCCCCAGGCGCGGGAGGGGCATCGTCGGAGCGCGGGCGGCAGGCGCTCTTGCGCTGAGCTTTCGAGTGGCGGATGTGCATGCGCGCGGCGCAAGGGCAGCGTATGCTTGCGGCAGTCATGCGGGCCGATAGGCGCATCGATGAGTATGCGGGTTGGCAACCCGCAGACACGGGAAGAGGGGATCAAGACAATGAGCTGGAAACAATTCGATGGCGGCTGGCGCCTCGCGCCCGCCGAGGGCGCGGCCCGCGCGCTCGTCGTGCTGCTGCACGGGGTGGGGAGCAATGCGCGCGATCTGATGCCGCTCGCCGACGCCTGGCGCGATGCGCTGCCCGGCGTCGCGTTTGCCTCGCTCGATGGCCACGAGCCGTTCGACGGCGGCTTCGGCGGACGCCAGTGGTTCACGCTGCGCGACGTCAATGAGGCGAATCGTGCGGCGCGCGTGGCCGCGGCGGCGCCGGTGCTGGAAAAGCGCCTCGCCGACGAACTCGCGCATTGGGGCCTCGGCTACGACCGCCTCGCGCTGGTCGGTTTCTCGCAGGGCTCGATCATGTCGCTCTATCACGTCGCGACGCAGCCCGAGGGCGCGGCGGCCGTGGTCGCCTACGCCGGGCGTCTCGTCACGCCGGTCGTCGCGAAGAGCCGGACGCCGATCACGCTCGTGCACGGCGAGGACGACGAGGTGATTCCCGTGCTGGAGCTCGAACGTGCCGCCGCCGCGTTCAGCGACGCGGGTTTCGCCGTGGCGGCGTTCGCGTTGCCGGGCGTCGGCCACACGATTACGGCGCAAGGCGCGATGCTCGGTCGCGACGCGCTCGTGCGGACGCTGGGGTAGCGCCCGGCGCGGGAAGGCGCTGCTAACGGGCACGGCTAGCGCGTGTCGCCGGCGTGCGCCACTAAAGTCTTGCGCTTGTATTGCCGTAAACGGCGTGTGTGGGCCGCCATGGCCCCTTGCGCCCGGCGCGCGGCATTGCACAGAGTGGGCAGCGCCGCACCGCACGCAACGTTCAGCCGGTCCTGCCGCCGGCTGGTCAAACGTTTGCCGCCGGGGTCGATTTCCGGGGCGCCCCGCCGGCAGGCGGAGCGCCGACCTTACAAGACGAACAACGACAACATGGCCCGAGCCGCACGGCACGCTTCGTTTCTGCACCGGTTGTCCCGCTCCCGCCACGATGTGGCGATCGATCCCGGCACCGCCAATACGCTGATCTATACGCAGGACGGGGGCATCCTGCTCGATCAGCCCTCGGTCGTTTGTCGCGAGCGCGGCGCGGGTGGCGGCAGGGGCGACAAAGGCGGCAAGGGCGGGGAAATCGCCGTCGCCGCAGTGGGCGTGGAGGCAAAGGCGCTGCTCGGGCGCGTGCCGCAGAACCTCGAAACCGTGAAGCCGCTCAGGCACGGCGTGATTGCCGACTTCGCCGCCGCCGAGCAGATGATGCGCCGCTTCGTGGCCATGGCGCGCCCGCGCCGCGCATTTGGCCGCCGCTCGGCGTTCACGGTGTGCGTGCCGGGCGCGGCGACGCGCGTGGAGCGCCGCGCGATTCGCGACGCCGCGTTCGCGGCCGGCGCGGCGAGCGTGAAGCTGATTGGCGAGTCGCTCGCTTCGGCGCTCGGCGCGGGCTTGCCTGTCGCCTCGGCAACGGGCTCCATGATCGTCGATATCGGCGGCGGCACGACCGAGGTGGGCGTGGTCGCGCTCGGCGGCGTGGCGTGCAGCGGCTCGGTGCGCGTGGGCGGCGATCAGTTCGACCGCGCCATCATCGAGCACGTGCGCGGCCTCTACGGAGTGATCCTCGGCGAGCAGAGCGCCGAGCATCTCAAGAAGACCATCGGCAGCGCGCTGCGCGGCGAGCCCATCGGGCGCCTGCGCGTGACGGGCCGCAGCCTCGAAGACGGTCTGCCGCGCACCGTCGAGGTCACGAGCGAAGACATCGCCGACGCGCTTGCCTTGCCGCTGCGCCAGGTGATCGGCGTGGTGCGCCAGGTGTTCGAGCAGGCGCCGCCCGAGCTCGCCAGCGATATCGCCGAGAGCGGCATCGTGCTCGCGGGCGGCGGCGCGCTGCTCGGCCGCCTCGACCAGTGCCTCGCCGCCGAACTGGGCGTGCCGGTGCGCGTGGCCGACGCGCCGCTCACCTGCGCCGTGCGCGGC
>DATEJU010000337.1:0-3914 GCA_035277805.1 Paraburkholderia sp.
CCGCGCCGCGCCTGCGCTGGCCGCTCGCGGCGCTGGCGCTGGGTGCCGTCGCGGTCCTCGCGCTGCATCGGAACGATCTGTGGAGCCGCGAGCTGTCCTCGCTGAGCCCGGTGCCGGCGGCAAGCCAGGCGCTCGATGCGCGGCTGCGCGCCGACGTGGGCGCGCCCGACGTGCGCTATCTGGTCGAGATTCCCGCCGCGAGCGAGCAGGCCGCGCTCGAAGGCGCCGAGAAGATCGGTGCGCAATTGCAGCCGCTCGTCGATCAAGGCGTGCTCGCGGGCTTCGAAAGCCCGGCACGCTATCTACCGAGCGACGCCGCGCAGCGCGCCCGCCAGGCGAGCCTGCCCGACGCCGCCGATCTCACCGCGCGCATGCGCGAGGCCGTCGCCGACCAGCCCATCGGCATCAAGCCCGACGTGTTCGCGCCGTTCGTCGCCGATGTCGAGGCGGCGCGCAAGGCGCCTTTGATCACGCGCGCGGATTTGCGCGGCACCTCGATGGCGCTGGCCGTCGATGCCCTGCTGACCGAGCGGGACGGCCGCTGGAGCGCGATGCTCGCGCTGCGCGCGCCAGCCGGCGGCGCGGCGGTTACTGCGGGGGTCACTTTAGGGACCACTGCGGGGACCACAGCGGGGACCACTGCGGCGGCGCAGACTGCCGGCGGCAGCGCTGCAGCAACCCCATCCGCATCCGGCACGGTTGCAAGCCACACAACGAACCACGCCAGCAACGCCACGGCTGTTACCGGCCCGAGCCTCGACACCGCGCCGATCAGCGCCGCCGTCGCGCGTGCGGGCGTGCCGGGCGCGCTGTTCGTCGACCTGAAGGCCGAAGCCGACCGCCTCTACGTGAACTACGTCCGCGAGGACATCCATCTCTCGCTCGCGGGATTCGCGGCCATCGCCGTGCTGCTGACGCTCGCGCTGCGCTCGCCGCTGCGCGCGGCGCGCGCGCTCGCGCCGCTCGTCGCGGCGGTGCTGGTGGTGGCCGCGGGCTTCGCGCTCGCGGGCGTGCCGATGACGATCCTGCATCTGGTCGGGATGCTGCTGATCGTGGCGGTGGGCTCGAACTATGCGCTGTTCTTCTGCAAGCCCGAGGGCGGCGTGGGCGAAAAAGCCGGCGCGTCGGGCGTCACGCCCCGGACGCTCGTCTCGCTGCTGATTGCCAATCTCGCGACGGTCGCGGGCTTCGGGCTGCTTGCGCTGTCGCGCGTGCCGCTGCTGGAAACCTTCGGCCTCACGGTCGGGCCGGGCGCGATGCTCGCGCTCGCCTTTGCCGCGATTCTCGCGCCGCAGGCGCCGCGCGCCGCGCACGCGAAGGCCTCGGCTGCCGCGCTGCCCCGGCGCGAAGGAGGGCGCGCATGAACACGCTGCCGCCGCTGGTGTCGCAAGCTGGCAACTCCTTAAACGCAGCGCCGTCCGGCCGCGAGGGAGAAAGCCGATGAACGCGCCCTCACCGCTTGCATCGCAAACAAGCGCTGCCGTGGGTGCCGCGCGCCGCTGGAGACCCGCACCGCTGATCGCGGGCGCGGCGGCGCTGCACGCGGGCGCGGCGGCGGCACTGCTGGCCCAGCCGTCCACATGGCCGTGGGCGGCGGGCGGCGTGGTCGCCTCGCATCTCGCGCTGACCGCGGCGGGACTCTGGCCGAAGAGCGCGCTGCTCGGCCCCAACTGGACGCGCCTGCCTGAAATGCGCGAAGTGGAGTCCGAATCGACGAGTGGACTCCGCGACGCGGACGGCGGCACAGACCGCCGCATCGCACTGACCATCGACGACGGCCCCGACCCCGAAGTGACCCCGCGCGTGCTCGATCTGCTCGACCAGTACGGCGCGCGCGCGACGTTCTTCTGCGTCGGCGATCTGGCGCGCCGGCACCCGCGCTGCATCGAGGCGATTGTCGCGCGCGGCCACGCTGTCGAAAACCATAGCCAGCGGCACCGGCACACCTTCTCGCTCTCAGGGCCGGGTGCGCTGCGGCGCGAAATCGACACCGCGCAGCGCACGCTCACCGAGATCGCCGGTATGTGCCCGCTCTTTTTCCGCGCCCCGGCGGGCCTGCGCAATCCGTTTCTCGAGCCGGTGCTGTGCGGGCTCGGCCTCCAGTTGGCGAGCTGGACGCGACGCGGCTTCGACACGCGCGAGCGCGACGCCCGCAAAGTGGCGCAGGGCCTGCTGCACGGCCTCGCGCCACGCGACATCCTGCTCGTGCACGACGGCCACGCGGCGCGCGGGTCGAACGGCCAGCCGGTGGTGCTGGAAGCGCTGCCCGAGGTGCTGCGCGCCGCCGCCAGCGCGCAATTGCGCTGGACGACGCTGCGCGAGGCGCTCAATCCGGCCCTCAATCCGGCAACGGCGCCGGCAGCCGCGGACGGCGCCCGGCTGGCGCGGCAAACCGATGGCACCCGCCCGCCAGCCGGGCTCCCCGGCCGGAATGGGGCTGGCCACTCCCCGTTTGATAAAATTTGATGAGGATCAATGCTTCGCCGGGCCTCCGTTTGAGTTTCCCCGCGGCGCGCTTCAGTCACCGGATTCGACCTTCGTGAAACCTTTACTGCTCTCGCACTTCACCGCCACCAGTTGCCTCGGGCGCGGGCTCGACGCGACGCTCGACGCGCTGCGCCGCCAGCGCGGCGGCCTCGCGCCGTGCGATTTCGAGCGTGCGGAGCTCGACACCTGGATCGGTGCGGTAGAGGGCGTGGAAGCCGAGCCGCTGCGCGCCGATCTTGCCGCTTACGCGTGCCGCAACAACCGGCTCGCGCAACTCGGCCTCGCGCAGGATGGCTTCGCCGCGCACGTCGAGGCGGCGATCGTGCGATACGGCGCACAGCGCGTGGGCGTGTTCGTCGGCACGAGCACGAGCGGCATCCTCGAAACCGAGCACGCCTACCGTCAGCGCGATCCGAACACGGGGGCACTGCCCACGGGGTTCCGCTACGCGGAAACACACAACCCGTACTCCGTGGCCGCGTTCGTGCGCGCGTATTTCGCGCTGCGCGGCCCGGCCGTGGCGATCTCCTCGGCGTGCTCGTCGGGCGCCAAGGTGTTCGGCTCCGCGCGCCGCATGATCGAAGCCGGGCTCATCGACGCCGCGGTCGTGGGCGGCGTCGATTCGCTGTGCCTCACCACGCTGTACGGCTTCAACTCGCTCGAGCTGCTCTCGCGCGAGCCGTGCAAGCCGTTCGACGCGGCGCGCAACGGCATCTCGATTGGCGAGGCGGCGGCGTTCGCGCTCGTCGAGCGGGTGCCCGAGGCGCGGGAGACCGTCGACGAAAATGCCGTGCTGCTGCTCGGCGTGGGCGAGTCGAGCGACGCGCATCACATGTCCTCGCCGCATCCGGAAGGGCTCGGCGCGCGCGCGGCCATCGAGCAGGCGCTCGCAACGGCGGGCGTCGCCCCGGCGGGGATCGGCTATATCAACCTGCACGGCACCGCGACGCCGAGCAACGACGCCGCGGAGAGCCGCGCGGTGCGCGCCCTTTTCCAGCAAGGCACGCCATGCAGCTCGACCAAGGGCGCGACCGGCCACACGCTGGGCGCGGCGGGCGCGCTCGAGGCCGTGGTGGCCGCGCTCGCGCTGCGCCACCGCTTCGTGCCCGCGGGCGTGAACACGACGCAGCCCGACCCGGCGCTGGGTCTGAACTACGTGTTGCAGAGCCGCGAAGCGGACTTGCACACCGTCCTCAGCAATTCGTTCGGCTTCGGCGGCACGAATTGCAGCCTGATTTTTGGCCGCGCGGACCATGCGCTGCGCGAGCCGCGAGCGTGAGCCCGTCATGAAATTGCGCGCCTCCATCGAAAGCATCGGCCTGATCGGGCCCGGCCTCGCCGGCTGGCCGCAAGCCGCCGAAGTCCTCGCCGGCCGTGCGCCGTGGGCGAGCGCGCCAACCGAGCTGCCGCCGGCCGCGGGCCTGCCG
>DATEJU010000338.1:0-2476 GCA_035277805.1 Paraburkholderia sp.
CTTCGCCGGCAGGCGGCTCGCCCGCGCCATCGGCCCCGTTTGCTCCATGCGTGCCGGCACCGCCCGGTGGCCGCGGCGGTTCCGGCGGCGCACCGCCGCCCTCCGAAGGCGCCGCAAGCGTCATCGCGGGCACGAGCCAACCCGCGCAACGGAAGCGTTCATGCGCACTCATGCGACGCCTCCTCCGGAGGCACATCCTCCGGTGGAGCTCCCTCCGGCAGTGCGCCCTCTGGCGAGCGTTAGCACCGAAGCGGCGCGCGGCGTGGCAAGCGTCATCATCAGAAAGCGATACCGAGAGTCACGTAAGGCCGCACCCGGCGGTCGCGAAAACCATACGCAAGGTCGAGATTGACCGGGCCGACGGGGCTGCGCCAGCGCGCGCCGAAGCCCGCGCCCGGAAAGAACACCCTTTCCCCCCAGGTGTCGGTGGCGGTGCCGACGTCGAAGAAGACCGCGCCGCCCCAGTCGCGATTGAACCAGTGCTGATATTCGGCCGACCCGGTCACCAGATACTTGGTCGGCAGAATCGAGCCGTCGACGTCGTTACCGACGCTCTGGAACGCGTAGCCGCGCACCGAGTTCGAGCCGCCCGCGCGGAACAGCAGCGAGGCGGGCACGTCCGAGGAGCTGCTCGACGTGAATACGCCGCCCATCTCGGCGCGAAACAGCACGAGGTCGTTACGGCCGATCGGCAGATACTGCTGGCCGCGCATGTAGCCGCGGACGAAAGTCGCGTCGGAGCCTGCGCCCTTCACGCCGAACCCCGCCTCCACGCGCACGACGTTGCCCGAGCGCGGAAAGAGCGGATCGTCGACGTTGCGACGTGTCCACGACCACTGGGGCATGAGCGCGCGTGCCATGGTGGGCGGCCCGGCATTCTGGTAGAGGCGGTCCTGGTAGTAGAGCAGCGAGTACGCGAAATCGATGTTCTGCGAGGTGCGCGTGCGCTGCACACCCGCGCGCAGGCTGTAGATGTTGGTGTCCGAGACGTCGGTGGTCGTGTAGGACGCGAGCACGCTGTTGGTCCACGCACGCGGGCCCGGCGGCATCGAGAGCTGGATCTGGCCGTACTTCTGGATCTGGTCGAGCCGCCCCGAGAGCTGGAGCGGCCATGCCGAGCCGAAGGTGTTCAGATACGTGTACGAACCCTGTACATGCGCGCCGGTATCGGTCGAGTAGCCGACGCCGCCCCGGAAGCTGTGATAGGGGTACTCGCTGACCTTCACGTGCAGCGGCGTCAGCAGGGGCTTTTGCGGGTTGTCGTCCACGTCGATGGCCACGCTCGCGTAGTAGGGCGTGTTCTGGACCTGGCGCTGCAGCTCGGTCACGCGGTTGACGTCGTAGATTTCGCCGGGCGAGATCGGGTTCACGTTGGCCACGATGTCCTGCGGATAGCGCCGCGTGCCCGAGACATCGACCTGCCCCATTGTGAAAGTCGGGCCGCTGTCGAATGTCACGGAAAGCTTCGCGTCATGCGCGAGCGGATCGACGCGGGCCTCGGAATGCACGATCTTCGCGCCCAGGTAGCGGCGCGCCTGCAGCGCCCGGAGCGCCGCGTTCTTGGCGCCGTCCCAGCCCGACTGCGTGAAGGCGTCGCCTTCGCGCAGCGAGAACGCGAAACGCGTGGCGTTTTCCTGTGCCGGGTCTTCGGTCTGCACGGGTCCAGTGAAGGTGAGCGTCACGGCCGAGATCCGCGTGCGCGGGCCCGCGTCGACATACACGGTCACCCGGCGCTTGCCGTTTTCGCCGGTGCGCACGTCGGTGCGCACGACCGGCGTGAAATAGCCGTCCGTGGACGCCAGATCGCGCACCTGCTGCGGCGTGGCGGTGACGAGAAAGTCGAACTGGTCGTCGCTGACGCCGGGGCGCGTGGCAAAGCGTGCGAGGTCGAGATGCGCTTCGAGCAGCTTGCGCAGCTCGCGCGGCGAGGTCTGGATATCGACGTCGTAGTAGGTGCGCTTGTGCGACCACGGCAACAGGCTTGCGAGGTCCGCGCGCGCGGGCGCCGCGGCCATGAGGCTGGCGAGGAAGCCCACGGCAAGCCATGCGGCGAAGCGCATTGAAAAACGCATTGAGAAGCGGATCGAAAAGCGGATCGAAAAGCAGGCTGGAAAGCGGACTGCGGGCTGCCCCCGGCTGGCGCGCCCGCCGATGGTGCCCCCCGCGGCGGCGTGCCCGTGCCGCGTCACCCGCGAGGGATGCCGCCTGGCACGCAACGCTTCGATCACCCATCCCACCAAACAAGACCTCCAGCCGTCGTTCTTTTGCCCGTTGCACACGTTTGCGCAAACGCGTCGTGCTGCAGCGCGGGCGCAAACGTGGTATTTCACCACATCAGCGCTCGAAAACCCCAGGACGCTGCGCAAGAAGGGGCACGAGAAGCCGCCCCATCGGGCTGCATGGCCGTCTGCCACGTCGCCCCAGCGCCGGTTGCGCCCGCCCGGCGCGCCCCGGGGTGCCGCGCACACGCCGGCAC
>DATEJU010000339.1:0-4560 GCA_035277805.1 Paraburkholderia sp.
TTGCTCGGCCCATGCGCCGCTGCCCATGCTGCGGACGCGCCGGGCGCCGCGCTCACCGTCGTGGCCGCGGAGAACTTCTACGGCGACGTCGTCAAGCAGATCGGCGGCGCGTACGTGAACGTGACGAGCATCCTGAGCAATCCCGACCAGGACCCGCATCTCTTCGAGGCGAGCCCGAAGACCGCGCGCGCGCTGCAGCACGCGCGCCTCGTGGTCTACAACGGCGCCGACTACGATCCGTGGATGACCAGGCTGCTCACCGCGACGGGCAGCGGCAGCGGCGGCCAGCGCACGATCGTCGTGGCGGCGGATCTGGTCGGCAAGAAGGCCGGCGACAACCCGCACCTCTGGTACGACCCGCGCACCATGCCCGCCGTCGCGCGCGCCGTGAGCGCCGCACTCGGCGCGGCGGACCCGGCGCACAAGAGCGTGTACGATGCCAACCTTGCGACCTTTCTCGGCTCGCTCAAGCTGCTCGACGACAAAGTCGCGGCGTTGCGCGCGCAGTACAAGGGCCAGCCCGTGACGGCGACCGAGCCGGTGTTCGGCTACATGTCCGATGCGATCGGCCTGGACATGCGTAATCTGCGCTTCCAGATGGCGGCGATGAACGACACCGAGGCCAGCGCATCGGACATCGCGGCTTTCGAGCGCGACCTGCGCGAGCGCCGCGTGCGTGTGCTGATCTACAACAGCCAGGCGACGGAAGCGCTCACGCGGCGCATGCTGAGCCTCGCGCAGCAATCGAAGGTGCCGACGATGAGCGTGACCGAGACGCAACCCGCGGGCGTGAACTTTCAGCAATGGATGCTGACGCAGCTCGATGCGCTGGCGAAGGCGCTCGCGCAAAAGTAAGGCAGTCGCAGCGCAGTAGCGAATCAATAGCGACGCAGTAGCCGTCAGGTGGCAACTCACTTGCAATACAGGCAACGCCCCCACAACGCAGTCCACAGCAGGGAACAGAAGCGATGACCGAGGCCGCGCCCTCCCACCACGCGCACGCAGCACATGCCCCCGGGCATCCGGGGCACCACGCGCACCGTGCTGCGCAGCCGGTGCTCACGCTCGCGGGCGTGACGCTCGCGCTCGGCGAGCGCACGATCCTGCGCGACGCCAACTTCGCGGTGAACCAGGGCGAATTCATCGGTGTGCTGGGGCCCAATGGCGCGGGCAAGACTACGTTGATGCGCGCGATCCTCGGCCTCGTGCCCGCTTCGCACGGCGCGATTCGCGTGCTCGGCGAGCCGGTGGCGCGCGGCAACGCGAAGATCGGCTATATGCCGCAAACGCGCACCGCGCTTGCCGGCCGCCGCGTGCGCGGACGCGACTTCGTCGCGATGGCCGCCGACGGCCATCGCTGGGGTCTGCCGCGCGCCGACGCCGCCACGCGCGCCGATGTCGCGCGCGTGCTCGACCTCGTGGGCGCCTCGAAGCTCGCCGACCGCCCGCTCTCCGAGCTTTCCGGCGGCGAGCGCCAGCGTCTCCTGCTCGCGCAATGCCTGCTCGGCGACCCGAAGCTGCTGCTGCTCGACGAGCCGCTCATCAGCCTCGACCCGAATCACCAGCGCGGCGTGGTCGAGCTCGTGCGCCGCGTGCAGCGCGAACTCGGCATCGCGGTGCTGTTCTCGGCCCACGAGCTCAATCCGCTCCTGAACTCGCTCGACCGCGTGCTCTATCTCGGCAACGGCGTGGCGGCGCTCGGCAGCGTGGACGAGGTGATCACCGCGCCCGTGCTCTCGCGGCTCTATGGCTCGCCCATCGAGGTGATGCGCATGAAGGGCCGTATCTTCGTGATGTCGGGCGACGTCGAGGTCGAGAAGCACGACCACGAACATGAGCACGATCACGCGCATGACCATGGCCACACGCACGGCCACAGCCACAGCCACGATCACGGCAACAACAACGACAACGCCCACGGCCACACGCACGATGCTTGAATACGATTTCATGGTGAACGCCTTCGCGGCGTCGGGCATCGTCGCGGTGCTCGCGGGTATCGTCGGCTACTTTCTGGTGATGCGTGGACAGACCTTCGCGGGCCATGCGCTCTCGCACGTCGGCTTCACCGGCGCCACGGGCGCCGTGCTGCTCGGCATCTCGCCGATCTGGGGCATGGTGGGCTTCACGCTCGCGGCGGGCGTGTCGATGGGCGCGCTCGGTGAAAAGCTCGCGGGCCGCGACGTGGCCATCGGCGTGATCCTCTCGCTTGCGCTCGGCTTTGGTCTCTTGTTCCTGCACTTCTTCACGTCGTTCGCCACCCAGGTCACTGCGCTCCTGTTCGGCAATGTGCTCGGTGTGGGCCGCGACACGCTCGGCATCCTCGCGGCGCTGGCCGTGGCGAGCCTCGCCGCGCTCGCTGCCATCATGCGGCCGTTGCTGTTCGCCTCGCTGCAGCCGGAGCTGGCCGAGGCCAAAGGCGTCTCGCTGCGGCTCGTCTCGGTGCTGTTCCTCGCCATCGCGGCGCTCGCCGTGGCTGCGTGCACGCAGATCGTCGGCGTGCTGCTCGTCTTCACGCTGATGGTCGGGCCCGCCGCCGCCGCGCAGAATCTCACCACGCGCCTCTCGGCCGGCCTCGTGCTCGCCGCGCTGCTTGCGCTCGCGCAGGCGTGGATCGGCGTCACGCTCGCCTACTACACCGACTGGCCCACGAGCTTCTGGATCACCGCGCTCGCGGCGCTCGTCTATGGCGCGAGCCTGATCGGGCGGCGCTGAGCGCGTTTGGCTGTAGCTGACGCGTGCGCATGCGAAAGCGGCGAGCGCGTTGTTACCGCTGTCACTTCAGGAGCACCCGCGCGTGATGCGCCAGGTGGTCTTCGATAAAGCTCTGGATGAAGAAGTAGCCGTGATCGTAGCCCTCGTGACGGCGCAGCGTGAGCAGTTGCCCCGCCGCCTTGCACGCGGCTTCGAAGACGTCCGGGTTCAACTGGTTCGGCAAGAACGCGTCGGCCATGCCCTGATCTACGAGGATGCCGGCTTCGAACTTGTGCGCAGCCTTGCCCACCAGCTCGCTCGCATCGTACTGCTTCCACGCTTCGCGGTCGTCGCCGAGATAGCCGCTGAACGCCTTCTCGCCCCACGGGCAGCGCGTGGGCGCGGCAATCGGCGCGAACGCCGACACCGAGCGATAGATATCGGGGTTGCGCAACGCGAGCATCAACGCGCCGTGCCCGCCCATCGAATGGCCGAAGATGCCCAGCCGCGCGCCGTCCACGGGCAGGCTCGCCGTCACGGCCTCGCGCAACTCGTCGCGCACGTACGAGTACATGCGCCAGTGCTTCGACCACGGCTCGCGCGTGGCATCGACGTAGAAGCCCGCGCCCACGCCGAAGTCCCAGGCCTCGGCTGCGCCGGGCACATTCGCGCCGCGCGGGCTCGTGTCGGGCGCAATCAGCGCGATGCCGTGCTGCGCGGCGAAGCGCTGCGCGCCCGCCTTGATCGGGAACGTCTCCTCCGTGCAGGTCAGCCCCGCCAGATAGAACAGCCCCGGCACCTTCCGCTCGCGCGCCTGCGGCGGCAGATACACCGAAAAGCGCATCGGCAGGCCGATCGTTTTCGAATCGTGTTTGTAGATGCGCTGCACGCCGCCGTAGCAGGCGTGCTCTTCAATCTGGTCCAGCATCTCTAGCCCTCGCGGTTAAATGAGTAAAGGACAACCGGGCGAATCGACTCGTCCTTGTTCATCAGGTCGAAGCCCTCGTTGATCTGGTTACGACACCGGCGCGAACCACGTCCGCACGCGCCCATACAGATCGATGAAGCGCGCGTAACGCTGCGTCAGCGCGGCGTCGGCGCGCGGCTCGGCCACCCGGGTTGCTGCGGGCGCGAGCGCCGCGAGCTCGTCCATGCGCCAATGCCCGCAAGCGACGCCGCCCAGCAACGCCGCACCGCGCGCGGCCGCGTTCGGACAGTCGATGGCGTCGAGCTGCGCGCCCAGCACGTCGGCGAGCAATTGCCGCCAGCGCGCATCGACGGAGCCGCCCCCCGCCAGCTTGAGCGCAGCGATCGGCGCATGCGGCGTGCCTTCTGCGCCGATTCCGCCTGCGCCATCGGCACCATCGGCCCCCGGCGCGCCGCGCAACGCATCGAGCCCCGCGCGCAACGCGAACGCCACGCCTTCGAAGGCGGCGCGCATCAGCACGCCGCGCGTATCGCCGAGCCCCGCGCCGAGCCAGCCGCCGCGCGCCGCGGGGTCGAGCCACGGCGAGCGCTCGCCGCTCAGATACGGCAGGAACGCGAGCGTCTGCGAAGGCGGCGCGGCGAAGGCCTCTTCGTAGGCCTCGTTCCAGCCGCAGGACAGCCAGCCGCGCGCCGCTTCGAGCGCCACGCCCACGTTCTGCATCGCGGC
Source organism: Paraburkholderia sp. (assembly GCA_035277805.1). GTDB lineage: Bacteria > Pseudomonadota > Gammaproteobacteria > Burkholderiales > Burkholderiaceae > Paraburkholderia. The sequence goes on from DATEJU010000339.1 coordinate 4,349, forward strand.
CATCGCGTACCAGCCGCCGGTGGCCGACCGGTAGCGATGCAGACCGCGCCGGGCAGGCGGCTCGCCAAGCGACGTCACGACGATCTGGCCGCCAGTGCCCGTGGTCAGCAGCGCGTCGCCGTCTTCGTGCAGGCCGCTGCCGAGCGCCGCGCACGGCGTATCGCCGGCGCCGGCCGCAAGCACGATGCCCGCAGGCAGGCCAAGAGCGCGCG
>DATEJU010000340.1:0-12012 GCA_035277805.1 Paraburkholderia sp.
CGGCGCGGAGCGCAGATCGGCCACCTGCTGCGGGGACACCGGCGTGCCCTTGTTGCCCCACGACATGCGGATGAACGTCACGACCGCCGCCACTTCCTGGTTGGACAGCGATTGCGCGAACGGCGGCATGCCGTACGGGCGCGGATTGCCCTGCGTGCTGGGCGGATAGCCGCCGTTGAGCACCATGCGGATCGGATTCACAGCCGAATGCATCTGGATCGACTGGTTGTTCGCGAGCGGCGGGAAGTTCGGCGGCATGCCGAGGCCGTTCTCCGCGTGGCACTTTGCACACTGGTCATGGTAGATCTTCTGACCTTGTTGTAAGAGTTCGCCTCCGAACGCTTCAGATGTTTCCATCTGCATGGTCTCAGGCGCTTCCTTCTTCTGAGGAATCGTCTTGAGATACGTCGCCATCGCCTGGATGTCGTCTTCCGGGAGATATTGCAGACTGTTATGAATGACGTCCGCCATCGGGCCGAACACCGCGCCGCGTTGTGAGACGCCGGTTTTCAAGAGGCTCTCGATGTCCTTGATATCCCAGTCGCCGAGGCCGCCTTCGCTCGAGGTGAGCGAGGGCGCGTACCAGTTCTGCAGCGGGATCAGCCCGCCCGCGAACGCCGACGAGTTGACCGGCCCGCCCATCATGTTGATCGACGTGTGGCACATGCCGCAGTGACCGAGGCCCTCGACGAGATACGCGCCACGGTTCCATTCGACCGACTTGGTCGGATCGGGCTTGTACTCGCCCTCACGGAAGAACAGCGTGCGCCAGCCGATCAGCAGATTGCGGTTATTGAACGGGAACCTGAGCTCGTGCGGACGGCTCGGCACGTTCACCGGCGGCACCGAGCGCAGGTACGCGTAGATCGCGTCGGAGTCGGCGCGCGTGACCTTCGTGTAGCTCGTGAACGGGAAGGCCGGGTAGAGCAGGCTGCCATCCTTCGAGCGGCCCGTGTGCATGGCGCGATAGAAGTCGTCGGAGCTCCATTTGCCGATGCCGTACTGGTCGTCGGGCGTGATGTTTGGCGTATAGAGCGTGCCGAACGGCGTCGCCATCGGCAGGCCGCCCGCGAAGGTCTTGCCGCCGCGCACGGTGTGGCAGGCAATGCAGTCGCCGGCGCGGGCCAGCATCTCGCCCTTCTTGATGAGCTCGGACTGATCGACGGGCGTGGCCGCCTGCGCCGAGCTGTTGTGCAGATAGTCGTTGCCGGTCCACAGCACCGGCACGAGCGCGGCGGCGGCGGTGACGACAACTGCGGAAAGTGCGAACAGGGACTTGCGGTTCATATGGCTGTCTCCCCCGGCGCCTTATTGCGGTTCGCTGCCGCAGGCAAGCGGCGTCTTCAACGAGCCAGCCGGTGCCGGCACGGGTTTTTGCGGCGCGCTTTGCGTCGAGAGCCAGGCCGCGACGGCGTTCACGTCGTCGTCCGTGAGGCGCGTGGCGATCTCATGCATGCAGTCGGGCGCCTTGGCGTGGCGCGAGCCCGAGCGCCAGGCGCCGATCTGCGCGCTGATGTAGTCCGAATGCAGGCCGACGAGACCCGGAATGGCAGGCTCCATGCCAGTGAGCTTCGCGCCGTGGCAGGCCGCGCACGCGGGCACCTGTCGGGCCGGATCGCCGTGCAGCACGATCGCGCGGCCGTGCGCGAGCGTGCTTGCGCTCACCGTCGGCTTCGAAGGCGGCGGATAGGGCGGCCGCTGCTGCGAGAAGTACGTCGCGATCTCGTGCAGGTAGTCGTCGGAGAGATAGGTGACCAGGTAATTCATCGGAGGGTACTTGCGGCGGCCCTCGCGAAAATTCATCAACTGGTTGTACAGGTACTCCGTCGGCTTGCCGGCGAGACGCGGGAAGTAGTCGTTGTCCGTCCCCTGGCCGTGCGTGCCGTGGCACGCCGTGCAGCCCTGCACGCGCGCTTCTATCGTGTCGGGGGCTTTGGGCTGTGGGGTCTGGGCGGACGCTGCGCTGAAGATTCCGGTCGCGCCGAGCAGCAATGCGGCCAAAAGCGGCGCGGCGAGCGGAATGAGCGGTCTGGAGATACGTCTTGGGGACACGCGTGACTCCATTCTTTATCGTGGACCTGACCAGGCTTCGAACGACCCGGCTTGTAGGCTGCGCGCGATGAAAGCAGAAGACCGTGCGCGCTGCGGCGACGCAGCAGATTCTATCATCGCGGCCTGATAGTGACTATTTGCCACATGCGCCATGGAACCGCCTACACGGGCTTGCCCGAACACGATTGCGGCAGAGGGTCGCAACGTCGCCGGTTATGATTCTGCACCTGTTGGCCAATCCGTGACTCGGGATTGACCCTGCTTGCGCGCGACAGCATGCCGTGTGCATCGATACGACCCAGAAGCGTGTTCGATGCATGGCAGAAGTCCGTTGAAAGCGTACTCGAAGCGCAGTTGAACCGATCGGCGCGGCGGCTATCGAAGCAGGCACGTCTCAAACTGGCGCGCACGCGTGCGCGCCGGCCCGGTTGCGTCGTTGCGCCAACGTTGATGTCGATTCCACCTTGTTTTCTTGTTGTTTCCTTGCCACTCGTCTCGATGACTCCAATTGCACTTTCCCCACCGATGCCGCAAGCACGCGCCGCAGGCCTCGTCCCGCTCCCCGTATGTCGTGAACGCCGGGAGGTCGCGCACCGATGAAAGCTGACTGGCTGTGGATCGGGCAGGTCGCGATGGCCGCCCTTGTGAACATCGCCTATGCGTTTGCGCTGGGCTCGACGCTCTATGGCGCGTGGCTCGAGAAGGACGCGCGCAGCGCGGTCGCGCCTGCGCGGCCCGCATGGCTGCGTGCGCAAACATCGCTGCGGGCGGCCTCGCTCGTGCTCGTGATCGCGCTTGCGATCTGGCTGTTGTACGAAAGCGCGTCGATCAGCGGCGGGACGCTGCCTGGCGCGTTCGGTGTCGTGCCGACCGTGCTCGCGCAAACGCACGTGGGCCATGCGTGGAGCGTCGCGTTCGCGGGCGCGCTGGTGGTGCTCGTCACGGCGCTGATGCCGGCCAGCGCGCTGCGTGACGGCGTGCTATGGCTCGCGCTCATTGCCACGGCTGCCGGGCGCGCGGGACTCGGCCATGCCGCCGATGCCGGATTCGCCTCGGCGGCACTCGGCGTGCAGACGCTGCACGTGCTGAGCGCGAGCGCATGGAGCGGCGTCGTGATGGCCGGCGGGCTGGCGGTGCTGCCGGCGCTGGGCGCATCGACGGCGCGCGGCGTGCTGATCCGCACATCGGGACAGGTATCGAACGTGGCGCTCTTCGCCGTGGGACTCGTGCTCGCGACGGGTGTGTTCAACGCCGTGCGCGGCACCGGCGGCTCGTTCGACGCGCTCACGACGAGCGCGTGGGGCCACGTGCTCATCGCCAAACTCGTGCTCGTCGTGCTGGCCCTGCTGCTGGGCGGCTTCAACCGCATGGTGGCGATGCCCGAGCTGCGCCGCGCGGCGTCTACGGGCGCGGCGCGCCGCTTCGTCAACGTGCTGCACCTCGAAGCGCTGATGATGATGGCCGTGCTCATCGTCGCGGCCGTGCTTGGGCACAGCGTGCCAGGCTATGTGTTGCAGGGCTGAAACGCCTGGTGACGCCCACGTTCGTTACGCGTTGCTTGGGCGCGTGCATCGCTCGCGAGTGGGTTCGCAGCGACGCGGGTTCGCTGCGATGCGCGCGCTACCGCAGCGTCACTCGTAACCGAGCCGGTGACTGAGGATCGGCGAAAAGAAGAGCGCGATGGCGCAGCCGATCGCCTTGCCCTCGAGTTCGGCGAGCGCGAGCACCGATGAAGGATGCGCGATCAGGTCGGCGAGCTGTGGCACGCACCATAGAACCGCGAAGCCGATAAAGCTTTGCTCGACAACGAGGATGCGCCAGCCACGCGAGCACGCGACGGCGGCAACGATCACGCGCAACAGGCCAAAGACGACGAGGGCGCCGACGGCGGCCTGTTCGCGGATCAGATAGTCGGGGAGCATCGCTTCCATGTGATTCCCTGCGGCTGGGTATGGGGGGCGCAGGGAATTCAGCAAGGAGCAGGCCAGAGAGGGCCGGGTCGCGCCGCACGTTGCGCGCGCGCAGTGCGTGAAGGGCGTGCTCGCCTTGCGCGACGAGCCTTCACAGGCGCTTTCGCTGTGTGCGAAAGCGCCGTTCGCAGCACGCGCCCGAAGGCGCGGTGCGGCTGTCCAACCTTGAATGGACCTGAAACGTTACGGCGCTGAAACGCGCCCGCGCCAGGGCGTCACGTAACGCGCGCGGCACGGCGGCATGCGCGACCGATTCGCTTCGGGCTCACCACTCGGCGACGCTGCCGTCCGCGTGACGCCAAACCGGATTGCGCCAGCGATGGCCCGTCTTCGCCATCTCGCGCACCTTCTCTTCATTGACCTCGATGCCGAGACCCGGGCCCTGCGGAATCGACACGAAGCCGTCTTCATACTTGAAGACTTCGGGATTCCTGATGTAGTCGAGCAGATCGTTGCCCTTGTTGTAGTGGATGCCGAGGCTTTGCTCCTGAATGAACGCGTTGTAGCTCACCGCGTCGATCTGCAGGCAGGTCGCGAGCGCAATGGGCCCGAGCGGACAGTGCAGTGCGAGCGCGACGTCATAGGCCTCGGCCATGGCGGCGATCTTGCGGCACTCGGTGATGCCGCCCGCGTGCGAGGCATCGGGCTGGATGATGTCCACATAGCCGCCCGCGAGGATGTGCTTGAAGTCCCAGCGCGAGTACAAACGCTCGCCTAGCGCGATCGGCGTGCTCGTCTGATTGACAATGTCGCGCAGCGCCTCGACGTTCTCCGAGAGCACCGGCTCCTCGATGAACATCAGCTTGTACGGATCGAGCTCCTTCGCGAGCACCTTGGCCATCGGCTTGTGCACGCGGCCATGAAAGTCCACGCCGATGCCGACGTTCGGGCCCACGGCCTCGCGCACCGCCGCGACGTTGTTGATGACGCCCTGCACCTTGTCGAAGGTATCGATGATCTGCAGCTCTTCCGAGCCGTTCATCTTGACGGCCTTGAAGCCGCGCTCGACCACGGCGCGCGCGTTGTTGGCGACGTCGCTCGGACGGTCGCCGCCGATCCACGAGTAGACCTTGATCTTCTCGCGCACCTGGCCGCCGAGCAGCGCGTGCACGGGCACGCCATGATGCTTGCCCAGGATGTCCCACAGCGCCTGATCCACGCCCGCGATTGCGCTCATCGAGATGGGACCGCCGCGATAGAAGCCCGCGCGGTACATCACCTGCCAGTGGTCTTCGATGAGCAGCGGATCTTTGCCGATCAGATAGTCGGCGAGCTCGTCGACGGCGGCTGCGACCGTATGCGCGCGGCCTTCGACAACCGGCTCGCCCCAGCCGACGATCCCCTCGTCCGTTTCGATCTTGAGAAAGAGCCAGCGGGGCGGCACGACGAAAGTTTCGAGCCTGGTGATTTTCATGCGGTGTCTCCTTGTCGATGGGACCTGGCGTTTTGGCGCCGAGTCCCGTCCCATGCAAAGCTGAGCAGTCAAGTTGCGCGGCGCGCGGCCACATCGTCACATCGAGGAGCTCATGCTACTGCAAAAATCGCTTTTAAGTGCTATTAATAGTATTACTTCTTCGTGACTCCCAGTATCTGGGCTTTGACGGCGTACATAACACCAAGGAGAACGGCGATTCAGCGCGATCTGCATGGAACGGTGGCATTCGAACTTGGCAGCGCGATCCTGCGCGGTGACTACGCGCCCGTCGAGATACTGCCTCGCGAAGCCGAACTCATGGCGGCCTTCGACGTGAGCCGCACGGTGTTGCGCGAGGCGCTGCGCACGCTCACCTCGAAGGGGCTCGTGGAGTCGCGCCCGAAGGTGGGCACGCGGGTGCGCGAGCGCGCGGCGTGGAACCTGCTCGATGCCGACGTGCTCGACTGGTACGCGCGCGTCGCGCCACCGCTCGCGTTCGCGCTCAAGCTCCAGCAGATGCGCGAGATGATCGAGCCGTTCGCGGCGGGTCTCGCCGCGGGCGCGCACGACGCTCCCGCGCTCGAGCGGCTCGTGCAGGCGCATACAGCGATGGCGCAAGCGCGCAACGTGGACGAATGGGTGCGCGCCGACCTGCGCTTTCACCTGGCCGTGCTGGCGGCGTGCCGCAACGAACTGCTGGTGCCGCTCGGCACGCTGATCGAGCGCACACTCGAAGGCCAGTTGCGCGTGAACGCGAAGCGCGCGGACGTGTTCAACGCGGCGCTGCCCGACCACACGGCGGTGTTCGAAGCCATCGGCCGGCGCGATGCGCACGCAGCGAACGCCGCGATGGCGGCGCTGCTGCGCGTCACGCGCGAGCGTATCGAAGGGTAGGAGAGCTGCAGTTTGACGCCGCGCCGCGTAACGCCGCGCATTTCATCGTGAGGGGCCGATAAAAGAAAATGGCTCGCGGATAACCCGCAGCGCCGAAATAGAAAAAGCCGCTGTTCCTCGCGGAACAGCGGCTTTTGCATTTGGTGGCGAATCAGGGATTCGAACCCCGGACCTGCGGATTATGATTCCGTCGCTCTAACCGACTGAGCTAATTCGCCGTAGAAGGAAGATTATGGCTGTATCCCTGCGGCCTGTCAAGCACTATCTCCTATTTTTTCAAGACCGCCGGCACGCAGTGATTGCAAGCCTCAATCCTGCGCATAGATATCCGAGTCCTTGGTCTCTTTCACGAACAGCATGCCGATCACGAAGGTCGCGAGCGCAATGATGATCGGATACCAGAGCCCCGAATAGATATCGCCCTTGGCCGCCACGATCGCGAAGGCCGTTGCCGGCAGGAAGCCGCCGAACCAGCCATTGCCGATGTGATAGGGCAGCGACATCGACGTATAGCGGATGCGTGTCGGGAACATTTCCACCAGCATCGCCGCGATTGGCCCGTACACCATCGTCACGAAGATCACGAGGATGGTCAGGATCACCACGGTCATTGGCCAGTTGAGCTGCGCCGGGTCGGCCTTGGCCGGGTAGCCCGCCGATTTGAGCGTGCCCGAGAGCGTCTTCTCGAACGTTGCGCCCGCCTCCTTCGCGCCCGGCGCCTTGCCGTCGAATGTGTCGATCGTCGTGTCGCCTACCTTGATCTGCGCAAGCGTGCCCGCCGGCGCGGCCACGTTCGAGTAGTTGAGGCCTGCCTTCGAGAGCGCGCCCTTGGCGATGTCGCACGAGCTCGTGAACTTCGAGGTGCCCACCGGGTTGAACTGGAACGAGCATTCGTCCGGATTCGCGATCACCACGATCGGCGCGCGCGTCTCCGCGGCTTCGAGCGCCGGATTCGCGTAGTGCGTGAGCGCCTTGAAGAGCGGGAAGTAGGTGAGCGCCGCGATCAGGCAGCCGGCCATGATGATGGGCTTGCGGCCGATCTTGTCCGACAGCGCGCCGAAGAACAGGAAGAACGGCGTGCCGATCAGGAGCGCCAGCGCGATCAGGATGTTGGCGCTCGCACCGTCCACCTTGAGCGTCTGCGTGAGGAAGAAGAGCGCGTAGAACTGGCCCGTGTACCAGACCACGGCCTGACCCGCCGTCACGCCGATCAGCGCGAGGATCACGACCTTGAGGTTCCTCCATTGGCCGAACGCTTCGGAGAGCGGCGCCTTCGAGACCTTGCCTTCGGCCTTGATGCGCTTGAAGGCCGGCGATTCGTCGAGCTGCAGGCGGATCCACACCGAAACGGCGAGCAGCAGGATCGACGCGATGAACGGGATGCGCCACGCCCACGAGGCGAACTGCTCTTCGCCGACCGTGGTGCGCACGCCGAGGATCACGAGCAGCGAGAGGAACAGTCCGAGCGTCGCCGTGGTCTGGATCCACGAGGTGTAGAAGCCGCGGCGTCCGGGCGGCGCATGCTCGGCCACGTAGGTGGCCGCGCCGCCGTATTCGCCGCCGAGCGCGAGACCCTGCAGGAGGCGCATGGCGATGAAGATCACCGGCGCGGCAATGCCGATCGACGCGTAGCCCGGCAGGAAGCCCACCACGAAGGTCGAGAGACCCATGATGACGATGGTGATGAGGAACGTGTGCTTGCGGCCCACGAGGTCGCCGAGCCGGCCGAACACGATCGCGCCGAACGGCCGCACCGCGAAGCCCGCCGCAAAGCCGAGCAGCGTGAAGATGAAACCCGCGGTGGGGTTCACGCCGGAGAAAAAGCTTTTGCTGATGTAGGCCGCGAGCGAGCCGGCCAGGTAGAAGTCGTACCACTCGAACACCGTGCCGAGCGACGACGCGAAGATCACGCGTTTTTCGTCGCTGGTCATCGGCGCGTGTGAGACTTGTCCGCCAACGGTTGCCATATGTGTCTCCATTTTTGATATGCCGACGTGTTGTATGGCCCGCCCGGCCGGCGATCCAGGGCTCGTGCGGTCCTGCGGAGCATTATTGGAATGGAAACTTACGGGGTTCTGACGGCGGGGGGCCTTTTTCGCGGGCCGTTCCGGGCTTTCTGTGGTTTGCTAACTGCCTGTAATTCCGGCAAATGACGGCTAACGCCCGGTCAGTTGTCTCTATCGATCGAATTCATGCGGGGTGGGTGAGCGCCGGCTTAGGGTAAATCCCATCCCCGATCCTGACAGCTCTGCCGTCAGTTTTGGCCGACTGCTGTCAGCTTGCGCCGCGCAGGCGCAGCGTCACGCGCACGAGCGTGCCGGCAAGACGCGGTTCGAACTGGTAGACGTTGTCGTCGATGGCGAGCGTGCCGCCGTGCATCGTCGCGATCTCGCGCACGATCGCGAGTCCGAGGCCGCTGCCCTCGCCGTCGCGGCCGAGGATGCGATAGAAGCGCTCGAGCACGTGCTCGCGCTCGGCCGCGGGAATGCCGATGCCGGTGTCCTCCACCTCCAGATGCACCACGTGCGCCGCGGGCTCCGGCCGCACGCGCACCGTGATGCGGCCGCCGGCGGGCGTGTAGCGGATCGCGTTGTCGATCAGGTTGGAGAGCATCTCGCGCAGCATCACGGGGTTGCCGTCGACCTGCACTGGCGTGGCAGAGTGCTCGTCGTGCCTGTCGTGAGGGTCGTGCACGCTGCGCTCGGGGCCTTCGTAGCCCAGGTCCATTTGCTTGGCGAGCGCGGGCTGCACCCAGTCGCGCACCGCGTGACGAGCCACATCGGCGATGTCGACGGGTATGAAGATTTGCCCCGACATGCGGTTCTCGGCGCGTGCGAGCGCGAGCAGTTGCGTGACGAGCCGCGCGGCGTGCTCGGAGCTCGTCGCGATCTGCTCGAGCGAGCGGTGCACTTCGGCGGGGGCGTCCTGGCGCAGCGCGAGCTCGGCCTGGGTGCGCAGGCCCGCAAGCGGCGTCTTCATCTGATGCGCGGCATCGGCGATGAAGCGCTTTTGCAGCTGCATGTTCTGTTCGAGGCGCGTGAGCAGATCGTTGAACGACCTGACGAGCGGCTCGATTTCGGGCGGCGCGCGACGCGCTTCGAGCGGCGAGAGGTCGTCGGGGCGGCGCATGCGGATGTTCGACTGCAGCGCGTGCAAGGGCGCGAGGCCGCGCGAGAGACCGAACCAGACCAGCAGGATCGCGAGCGGCAGGATCACGAACTGCGGCAGGATCACGCCCTTGATGATGTCGTTGGCGAGCTGGCGGCGCTTGTCGAGCGTCTCGGCCACCTGCACGAGCACGGGCTGCGAGCCCGACAGATTCGTCAGCTCGACGGTCGTGTAGGCCACGCGGATATCGATGCCGTGCAGCATGTCGTCGCGGAACTCCACGAGGCCGGCGGGCGGCCGGTCTTCATCGCGCGGCAGCGGCATCTCGCGGTCGCCGCCCACCAGCTCGCCGCGGCTGCCGAGCACCTGGTAGAACACGCTGTCGACGTTGTCGGCGCGCAGGAAGTCGCGCGTGGAGTCGGGCAGCGAGAGCTCCGCCACGCCGTTGACCGGATGGATCTGGCGCGCGAGCACGTAGGCATCGGTTTCGAGCGCACGGTCGAACGGGCCGTTGGCGATCGACTTGGCGACGAGATAGGTGACCGCGATGCTCATTGGCCAGAGCAGCAACAGCGGCGCGAGCATCCAGTCGAGAATCTCGCCGAACAGCGAGCGCGGACGCGTTGCGGCGGCGGCTTCGGCTTCGTCGGGCGGTGCGAAGGGGTTGGCGTAGCGGGCGTCGCGCGCCTCGTCGTCGAGCGCGCCGGCCTCGGCTGCGGACTGCGCGGCGGACATCGGCGAGGCGCCGGATGCGGCCGGCGCGGAGCGTGCGGCGGGAGCGGGCTCGGCCATCGTCGCGCCTGGCTACTTGTAGTGGTGGCTGGCCGGCATGGCGGGGGGCGCAGCGGTGTCCGACGTATCGACGCCCGCCACCGTCGCGGGATTCGCCGCAGCCGGTGCAGCTGCGCTCGCCGGATTCGCTTCCTTTTCGAGGCAATATCCGAGCCCGCGCACGGTTACGATGCGCACGCCGCCGGCCTCCAGCTTTTTGCGCAGCCGGTGCACGTAGACCTCGATCGCGTTGTTGCTCACTTCCTCGCCCCATTCGCACAGATGGTCGACGAGCTGCTCCTTCGAGACGAGCCGCCCCAGGCGTTGCAGCAGCACTTCGAGCACACCGAGTTCGCGCGCCGAGAGATCCAGCACCTGGTCGTTGATGCGCGCCACGCGCCCGACCTGGTCGAACGCGAGCGCGCCGTGGCGCACGACCGTGGGGCCGCCGCCCGCGCCGCGCCGCGTGAGCGCGCGCACGCGCGCCTCCAGCTCGTTGAGCGCGAAGGGCTTGGCCATGTAGTCGTCGGCGCCGAGATCGAGGCCTTTCACGCGTTCGTCCACGCTGTCGGCGGCGGTGAGGATCAGGACGGGGAGGTTGGAGTTGCGCGCGCGCAAGCGGCGCAGCACTTCGAGGCCCGGCATTTTCGGCAGGCCCAGATCGAGGATCAGGAGGTCGAACGACTGCATCGACAAGGCCGTATCGGCGTCCACGCCATGACGCACGTGATCGACGGCATAGCCCGACTGGCGGAGTGATCGGACGAGGCCGTCCGCGAGTATGCTGTCGTCTTCGGCAATGAGAATTCGCATGTGCGCCAGCGCCGCCCTCGAAGCGCGTTCAAGCCCGTGCGTTGCAGCCCGCGCTTTGCCGTTTTGCGTCTCGCGGCAGGGGGCGAGCCCGGGCGGCGTCGGGCGGCGGTCTCCGAAAATTCGCGGTTTGGGCTCGCACGTTTGCTAAAAACGGGCTTGCCAAAACTACTGTTTTTTTATACAGTGTCTGCGTTCATGCGTATGTGTCCCGGGTTTGTCACCAGCGGCACGTGCGCGTCGTCACCAGACGCCGTTCATCATAGCAAAGGACGATTCATGGAAGATAGCAAGAAAGGCTCGGCTGGGCTGACTGCTGAAAAGAGCAAGGCGCTGGCTGCCGCGCTCGCGCAGATCGAAAAGCAGTTCGGCAAAGGGTCGATCATGCGGCTTGGCGACGGCGAGGCGGTCGAGGACATCCAGGTGGTCTCCACCGGTTCGCTCGGCCTCGACATCGCACTCGGCGTGGGCGGTTTGCCGCGCGGCCGGGTGGTCGAGATCTACGGTCCTGAATCGTCGGGCAAGACCACGCTCACGCTCCAGGTGATCGCCGAATTGCAGAAGCTCGGCGGCACGGCGGCGTTCATCGACGCGGAACACGCGCTCGACGTGCAGTACGCCTCCAAGCTCGGCGTGAACGTGCCCGAGCTGCTCATCTCGCAGCCGGATACGGGCGAGCAGGCGCTCGAAATCACCGACGCGCTGGTGCGCTCGGGCTCGATCGACATGATCGTGATCGACTCGGTCGCGGCGCTCGTGCCGAAGGCCGAAATCGAAGGCGAAATGGGTGACTCGCTGCCGGGTCTGCAGGCGCGTCTAATGTCGCAGGCGCTGCGCAAGCTCACCGGCACCATCAAGAAGACGAACTGCATGGTGATCTTCATCAACCAGATCCGCATGAAGATCGGCGTGATGTTCGGCAACCCGGAAACCACCACGGGCGGCAACGCGCTCAAGTTCTACTCGTCGGTGCGTCTGGACATTCGCCGCATT
>DATEJU010000341.1:0-11681 GCA_035277805.1 Paraburkholderia sp.
GGCGAATAACACAAGGCGCGATGGCTCAGATCGTGATGCGTCAAACCGGGACGCAGCAGGTCGATATTCGTCTGCACCTGGTCGTACGCGAGGCGATAGATTTCACGCTGGTCGGCCGTGGGCGGCCTGTCACCGCACAACCAGGTCCGCGAGGTATCCACACAAAAACCATAACTGCCGACCAGATCCGTATCGAAAGCGACGAGTTCGCCTTCCTCGATCACGCGGCTACTGCACTCCTGATACCACGGGTTGCATCGCGGCCCCGAAGCTAGCAGCCGCGTTTCGATCCATTCGCCGCCGCGCGCGATGTTCTCTGCGTGCAGATAACTCCACAGGCGCTGTTCCGTGATGCCGGGCTTCATATGCCCGCGCATGACGCCAATGCCTGTTTCGCATGCGTGAATGGCGCAGCGCATGGCGCGAATTTCGTCCTCGCATTTGATGCGTCGTGCTTCCTCCATTAACGCTTCGCCGCTTTTGATCTCGATGCCGAGCCGCTCCAGCGCGGCGACGCCTTCCGCATCGCAATGATCGAACGCAAGACGCTGGTTGCCGCCACCGTGCTGGCGCACGACCGACGCGATCTCATCGGCCCATCGCGCGACCTGTTCGTGCACGCGAGCGCCCGCGCAAAAATGAAACCACGGAACGCAGGGGCGAATTTCGTCGACGGATTCCGTGTGATCGCTCAGGAAATCGCAGTGATCGAATTCCCACAGGATCACCGGGCCATGCGCCGGTACGAAGGCATAGCGGCAGGCGTTGTGCAGTGTCCAGACCTGCATGTTGCTGCTATCGGTGGCATAGCGAATGTTCACGGGATCGTAGAGCACGATGCCGGCATAGTCGTGCGCAATCAACTGCTGGCGCACGCGTGCGAGACGATAACGGCGCATCGCAGCGAGATCGGGCAGGGCAAGTCCGGCGCCCTTCCAGGCGTCGAGTGTTGCCTTGTCGGGGCCGAGCGCGGGCATGCTCATTAAACCCGCCTGCTTGACGGGCGAGCGATCCTGCGTGAGGGCGGGACCGATCTTGTGCGGGGCGATTTCTTGCAGAGACGAGAGGCCCATCGATTCGGCATCCTGATTGAATGTGGGGTTTTAGAAATGGCGGCGACGCCGATTCATTCGCCGCCAAAAAACACACGCTTATCGCGCCGATTTCAGCTCGCCCGGCGTCGCAAGTGAATTCATCTTGCGGGTAGGCGCGGACGCTTCGCTAAGCAGCTTGCCGCGGGTTTCCGGCGCCAGGAAGTAGGACACGAGACCGCCGAAGAGGCTGATTCCCGCGGCGATCAGCATCGCGGTGCCCACGCCATACGAGCCGATGATAAGCGGCAGCAGGAAGGTGCCCGCTGCGGCTCCGATGCGCGAGAATGCCGTCGCGAAGCCCACGCCGATGCCTCGAATCTCCGTGGGGAACACTTCGCCCGGATACACGCCGCATAGCGTCGTCGAGATCGCGTTGAAGAGCGAGAACGTGAAGAAGCACACGAGAATCAGCGTGGACGATGTGTGCGAGAACAGAGCCACGCACATGAGCGCCAGCGCGGAGATGAAGAACGGCGGTACGCCAAGCTTGCGACGGCCCACACGCTCGATCAACACGACCGCAATGAGCGTGCCGAGCACGGCGACGCTGTTGAGCGCCAGACCGCCCGTCAAGCCTTCCTTGAGGCCGAGTTTTTGCAGCACGACCGGGGCGAATGCGCCGATGGCGAAGTAGGGTGTCACGTTGCACACCCAGAAGATCGACACGAATACTGTCGTCTTGATGTAATCGGCGGAGAAGAGGCGTCCGAAGCCCTGCGTACCCACCGTGCCCTGAGCGTGCAGGTCGAGCTGTTCCTCGTGCCCCATGTGCTCGGCGGCCAGCGCCTTCGCTTCTTCGCGTCGGCCGCGGCTCATGAGCCAGCGCGGCGATTCGGGCGTGCCCAGACGCATTAGGAAGACGATAACGGTGGGAATCGTGCTCAGGCCGAGAATAACGTTCCATCCCGCTGCGTGCGATTCGGTCAACATCCAGCCGAGCGCGTACGACACCAGATAGCCCACATACCATGCGAGTTCCAGCAGCGCGAGCAGTTTGCCGCGCAGGCGCGCCGGCGCAAATTCGGCGAGCAGCGGCCAGCCGATTGAATAGTCGGCGCCGATTGCGATACCCATCAGTATCCGCACGACAAAGAGCTGCCACGGCTCGTTGACGAAGAACTGCGCGATGGAGCCGACCAGGAAAATCGCGAGGTCGATCGTAAACATCGGCTTGCGGCCCACGCGGTCGGCGAGCCAGCCGCCGAGCGGGCCTCCGACAAAGATGCCGATCAGCGCCGACGCACCAATCAACCCTTGCCACGCGAGCGAAAGATGCAGATCGGCGGTAATGGCCGGCATGACGATGCCGATGCAGCCGAGGATAAAGCCGTCGATGAACATGCCGCCGCCGATGAGCATGGTCAGGCGGGCGATGAAGCGGCGGTGCTTGCCGGAGAGCGCGGACGATTTCTGTCCCGCGAGGGAGGAAGTATGAGGGATGCTTTTGGGCACGATGCTGTCTCCTGATGATTTGTGGGAAGAAAGGCCGGTCCGCTTTGTGTGTTAGCCGGTTCTTTTAGCCTTGTTCCGCGTGAACTCCATGAGCAGTGTGTGGAAGTCGGCGCACCTGGACAAACGATATTTCGTGCGTGTATTTATCAATTTTTGTCATAGAAAGACGCGTTGTACAGGCGTGGCGAAGCGCGCCCGCAGCGCGGGCGTCCAGCACAGAAAACTCGATGAAAATGGCTTGTTTTAAGTGTTTTTGTCAGCGGCTAACGCAGCGAAAGCAGCCAGTCCCTGAAGCTTCCGACGCTCTTTCTGCGTTCGTGCGGCCCGGTGGGTTCGAGCACGAGAAACTGCCCTTCGGTCTGCAGCGTTTCGGCGATAGGGCGCACGAGCGTGCCGTCTTTCAGATAGGGGTCGATGAGATTGCGCCAGCCGAGTGCCACGCCACGTCCGCTCACTGCCGCCTGGATGACCATTGAGTAGTTGTTAAGGTTGATCTTGTTGCGCGGCGCGACCGGCGCGAGTCCGCTGCGGCGAAACCATTCGCCCCACGTGACCCAGTCTCGTTCGGAATCGTCCAGCAAGAGCCAGGTGCACGACGCAAGATCTTCCGCGCGGTTCAAGCTGCCGTGGCGCGCGAGGTAGGCCGGACTGCACACAGGGAAGATCTCCTCGTTGCAGATGGGCGTGTATTTGATGTGTTCGGGGGGACTTTTGCAGTAGTACACCGCCAGATCGCATTCGAGCTTGCGGTAATCCTTGACGTGATCGTAGGCGACGATGCGCAGGTCGATGCCTTCATGACTGTCATTGAATTCAGAAATGCGCGGCAGCAACCACAGCGACGCTAGTGCGGTGCTGGTCGCCACCGTCACCTGTTGATCGCCGTGCCAGCGCTGGATGAGTTGAGTAGCGTCCGCGAGCGAGAGCAGGGCTTCCCTGCACGATTGAAAATATTGTTCGCCCGTAGGCGTGAGGCGCACTGACCGTGTTGTCCGGTCGAGCAGGTGCACGCCAAGGAGATCCTCAAGCAGGCCAATTTGCCTGCTGATCGCTCCCTGCGTGACGCTGAGCTCGTCGGCTGCGCGTGTGAAGCTGCCAAGGCGTGCGGTCGCTTCGAACGCGACCAGCGCCTTGAACGGTGGCAGTGGCTGGATCCTCATGGTAGGGGCTGTCTCCGGAGACTTCTTTATATATGTGCGCGATTGAACGCGTTTTCATGTCTGAACCGCTCGACGAGCGCGAGCCGTAGGCGTGGTCAGCCTCGGCGAGCGCGCACGGTCGAGCGAGTCTTCTTCAGACCTGAAATTGTGCCTTAACGCCATGTAGCGTCAAGTCACGAGGGAAGGCGAAAGCCTTTACTCAGCGGGGTTGCGCGCAGTCCGCCGGGTCGTCCGGGCACGCCTCGTCACAGCGTTTTTTCCAGTCGCCGGGATAGACGACGTAGCCGAACAGAGCAAAGCCTGAGTAGATGAGCGCGGTGCACTTCGGGATCCACAATACCTGCCCCGGTTTCACGTGGTGCACTGTGCCATTCGCCGTAACTTCCAGGCACCCTTCGATCGTGAATATCACTTCTTCGTAGAGCGTCGTCCAGCGTACCTGAGCGCCCTCCCAGCGCGCAAAGCCAACGCCCAGATTCGGCGAGATCTCGTCGCTCAGGGCCCGCGCGACGTAGGCGGCGCCAGGCGGGCCGCCGCGCACGACGAAGCCCAGATCGGCGTGATCGACGAGGTGCACGCAGGTTGCCACTTTTGCGGGCGTCTCGCTCATACTTCCGCCCGGCTGTTCCATGCCGCGAGGCGTATGCGCGTACGCACGCCAATGCCCAGGAACGGCTCTGGCGGATTCAGTGAGGGCATGCCCGTGACCGAACGAATATCGTCGAGCAATGAGGACGTCGCACCAACCGCCTGATCCGCGAGCAGCGTACCGGATATTGTGCCCCATGCCGCGCCTACGCCGTTGTCGCACGCCGAGGCAAACACGCCGTCTTCCAGCTGACCGAAGAAGTTGGTGAAGTTGCGCGAGATGGCGTAGACACCGCCCCAGGTGTGCGTGAAGGGCACATCGGCAAGGTCCGGAAAGCGCGCGAGAAACGCTTTGCGGTGCTCGGCGCGGATGCTTTCGCGTGTGCTGTCGTCGATGCTGCGGCCATACTTCGGCACGTGCTTGTAGGTGTTGCGGATGATGATGCGGCGATCCTGGGTCATGCGAACAGTCGTACCTGCGTGGTCGGCGGGCGTCAATCCCCAGTCGAACGTGCCGCTGTAACGCTTGCACTGCGCGGCATCGAGCGGCGCGGTCCAGCTTGCGAACGTCATCACCGGAAGCAGGCGATTGTGCAGATAACCGAATTCGCGCGTGAAGATACTGGTACCCAGGAGCAGGTGCGGCGTGCGGATTTCGCCGTCCGCGCCATGCAGCACATAGCCGCCTGATCCGTCTCGTTCCACGCGCTGGATCGCCGAGTTTTCGAGCAGCTCGACGTTCTCGGGCAGCGAGCGCGCCAGACCGCGCACCAGCGCGGCGGGCTGCATCAGATAGCAGCCAGGAGTGAACACCGCGCGGCTGTAATGCCTGGTCCCGAGCACCTTCGCCAGTTCGTCGCCCTCGACCGCATGGAACGGTTCGCCGAGCGCCGACATCAACTTTTCGAAGTGTGCAAGATAGGCAAGACCGCGCTCTCCAACCGCGCCCTGGTATTTGCCCGCGTGTGACCACTGGCATGCGATGCCGTGCTCGTCGACGAGCGATTGCAGTTGCGCGATCGCTGTGCGGTTCAGGCGCAGCAGACGCTGCTTGAATTGCGCATCGGGATTTTCGAGCGCGAACTTGTGCGGGAGGTCGATTACGAAGCCCGAGTTTCGGCCCGAGGCACCTTCGCCGACGCGCTGGGCGTCCACGAGCAGGATGCGCGCGTCTGGTTCGTGCTCTGCAAGTCGGCGGGCAGCCGCGAGTCCGGCGAATCCGGCGCCGATCACAGCGTAGTCGGCCTTCTGAAGGCCAGTCAGCCGGCGCGAGGGTTCAGGCGGGGGCAATGCCGCGTACCAGCCACAGGTCTTGTCGTCGTGGGGCAGATTCATGATATGTGTCCTGTAGTCACTTGGCCGGATGGCACTGTTCCACCCAGCGGCCGCGCAAGGCCTGGGCGCGCTGGCCGATCAGCGCGAAGCCGCGCATCTTGCCGTTGCTGTCGAAGTGGCCACAACTAAAGCCGTCTTCCGTGGCGTCAACTCGCCATTCGCCGTGCGGTGCCGTTGGTGGCAGCAGCATCAACGGCGCGGCAGGCGTCTTTACCTGCACGGGCATCGGCGGATAAAGCACGTCCGTCGGCTGACCGGTCAGGGTGCGCGCGAGCGCCTCGACGCCGTGGTTGATTGGCGCGAGATAGGGGGCGGGACGGCCATCGATCTCGACACAATCGCCGAGCGCGAAGATGTCGGGCACGCTCGTGCGCAGTTGCGCGTCGGTGCGGATACCCCGCCCGACGTCGGCTCCGCATGCTGCTGCCAGCGCAACGTTCGGTGCGAGGCCCACGGCCGAGATCACGACTTCGGCCTCGACGCGCGCGCCATCGGCAAGCAGGAGCGTCCAGTCCCCGGGCGTGCCCACGATCTCCTTCACGGAGTTCTGCAAATGCCACTTCACACCGAGCGCTGCGAGCGCATCTTGCAAATGGCTCCCGGCTTCGGCTGGCATGAGCCGTTCGAGCGGCCATTTGCCGATACCAATAACGCTGACGCTCAAACCGCGCCTCGCGAGATCGTTGGCGAATTCGCAGCCAATCAACCCGTCGCCAATGATGGCGACGCGCGACGCGCCGTCGAGCCGGCTGCGCAGCAGTCGGTAGTCGTCGAGGTTGTTGACACTCAGAAGCGCGTCGCTTCGGCCCGCGACATCGAGTCGGATCGGGCTCGCGCCCAGCGCGAGCACGAGCCTGGAGTAAGGCATTGCGCCGTAGCGGGTGTGCACGGTGTGCGCTGCGGCGTCAATCGATTCAACCTCGCAACGCGGATAGACACGGATCTTCAGACGACGCTCGACGTCGAACGGTGTCTCACTAATGAGAGCTTCGGCGCTGCGGTCCTGCGACGTGGCGATGGACAGCGCGGGTTTCGAATACAGGTCTCCCGATTCGCGCGTGAGCACCACGATGTCGGCGTTCGCGTCGCGTTTGCGGATGGCTTGCGCGAGGCTATAGCCCGCATGGCCCGAGCCGACGATGACAATTGGGCCTTCATGGCGAGGTGCAGCCACTGAAGGCGCGGGAGCAGGATTGACGACGGGTTGAACCACGGCAGGAGCAGCAACAACTGCCTCCTCTCGGATCTCGATCATCTCGAAGTCCGATTTGCCAACGCCGCAATCCGGGCATTTCCAGTCGTCTGGGACGTCCTCCCAGCGCGTGCCGGCCGCGATGCCGTCCTTGGGCCAGCCCTCGGCCTCATCGTAGATGAGGCCGCAAATGACACAGAGCCACTTTTTCATCGTCGCACCTCTTAACCTTCGGCAACCCGAATTGCTACGTTCTTTGTCTGCACATAGCTGTAGATTGCTTCCTGGCCCTTTTCACGGCCGAAACCGGACAGCCCCACGCCACCAAACGGCGTTTCAATCCCGCCCGCATACCACTCGTTGACGAACACTTGGCCCGCGCGCAGGCGCCGCGCGAAGCGCAACGCGCGATTGACATCGCGCGTGAACACGCCCGCGACGAGGCCGTACGGCGTGCCGTTGGCGATGGCGACGGCTTCTTCCTCTGACTCGAAGGGAATGACGCTGAGCACCGGGCCGAACACCTCTTCGCAGGCGATGGTCATTTCGGGACTCACGCCCGCGAAGACAGTCGGCTGCATGTAGAAGCCCGCGCGGTTGGCGACACGTGCACCGCCCGTGACCGCCTGCGCGCCCGAAGCGATGGCCTCCTCGCACATGGCGACAACGCGCTCGAGTTGCTGGCCGCTGATGAGCGGGGTGTGATCCGGGTCCTGTTCACCGGGACCGATGGCGAGGCCGCGAGCGAGCTGCGCGACGTCGGCGACGACTTCGTCGTAGATGTCACGATGCACCACGAGACGTGACATCGCCGAACAGACCTGCCCCGAGTTGAAGAAAATGCCGCTTTTCACGCTGGCGAGCACTTGCGCGCGGTCCGAATCGGCGAAGACGATTGCTGCCGATTTGCCACCGAGTTCCATCACGCTGGGCGTGGCCCATTGCGCGGCTGCGGCGAGGATCGAGCGGCCAGTTGCGACCGAACCCGTGAAAACGATCTGTTTGGTCTGGTGGCTGGCGGCAAGATGCGCGCCGACATCGCGGCCCAGACCGCAAAGCAGTTGCACCGCGCCACGCGGCAGGCCAGCCCGCGCGATGGCTTCGAACAGCACGCACATGCCAAGCGGCGAAAGCTCGGGCGACTTCACGATAACGGCGTTGCCGGCTGCGAGCGCGGGTGCGAGCGAGCGCGCACAAATTGATACCGGGAAATTCCACGGCACGATCTGCACTGAGACGCCCATCGGCTCGTAGCGCGTGAAGTCGACGTAATCATCGCCGAGCGGCACTGAGATGCCTTCGAGCTTGTCAGCGAGACCCGCGTAGTACTCGAAGTAGCGCGCGGCTTCGGCGAATTCGTCGCGGGCGTCGCTAAGGCGCTTGCCGTTTTCGAGGCACAGGATGCGCGCGCCTTCTTCCGTCACCGCGCGGATTTCATCGGCGATGCGCAGCAGCCAGCGCACGCGTTCTGCGGGCCGCTGCCGAGTGAGTTCGCCGCTCGCAGCGCAGCGCGTAGCGGCGTCAAGCGCGCGCTGGGCGTCGTCGACGCTGGCGAGCGCGATGCTCGCAAACGGCTCGCCGTTCGCCGGGTTTGCGACGTCGAGACGGGTCGGGCTGTCCGCCCATTCGCCGTCAATGTAGTTGAGCCAGTGATGACCGATCGTACGTTCCATGACTCACCCCGCGCGTTGGTGGTCTTGACCTTGCGCCTGGCTCTGACCGTTCGCGAGGATGCGGCGGGCCATCCACTTATGGAAGTAGTGTGTCGGCTGGTCCATTTCCGGCGAGAACACGCCGCCCTTGAAACCCGGCGACTGACGGCCTGCCTGCATGCCTTCGACTGCGCCGATGTCCTCAGAGAAGACCACGCGCCAGGCATTGAGCACGGCCTGACGGCTGGCTTCATATTGCGGCGCGTCGGCGGCGTCCTTGCCGACGAAGAGCAGGCGCAGATGTTCGACGGTGCGGTTTGCGGCCAGGGGTTGCAGCATCATCGCGAACGCGTGGTCGGCCTGGATGCCGAGCAGCACGTTCGGGAACAGCGCGACGTATTCGGCGTTGCGCAGACGGTCAGCGGGCCAGGCGGGGAAGGTAGGCAAGGACGTCCCTTCGACGTCGGCAAGGTTGTAGGCATAGCTGCCCTGACCGGCGAACTGGTCGGCGAAGGCGATGTTGTAGTGATCTTCGAGGCGCGAATACGAGTTCAGCGACGGATGGACCCAGGGCAAGTGATAGGCCTCGCAATAGTTCTCGACCGCGAGCTTCCAGTTGCACTTAACCTCGACTGACCATGCGCCGCCTTCGCGCGGCGCGTTCATGAGTGCGTTGCCGTCGTCGCCGAGGAATTCGGACCATCGTTCGGTCAGCGGGCGCAGGACTTCCTCGAAATCGGGCGCGGTGCCGGAGAGATTCACGAACACCATGCCCATCCAGACATGGCTGCGCAGTGCCTTCAGGCCGTGCTTCTCGCAGGGCACGCGCTCATCCTTGTGCTGGTTGATGCCGCCCACGTGCGGCGTGCCCTTGAGCGTGCCGCTCAGGTCGTAAGTCCACGAGTGATACGGGCAGCGGATGACGCCCTGAATTTCCCCGGCTTCCTGCACGAGTTTCATGCCGCGATGGCTGCAGACGTTATGGAACACTTGCAACACGCCTTCGCGATTGCGCGTCATGAGCAGCGGCAGACCCATGAAATCGACGGGCTGCACGCTGGACGGCGTCTTGAGGTCGTCTGCGAAACCGACGCATACCCAGTCCTGGCTCAGCACGGCATCGCGCTCGACATGGAAGTACTGCTCGCTCGTGTAGAACTCGTTGCCGAGGCCGGTAGCCTGCTCAATTGGGTTGAGAACCTTCTGCAGCTGGGCGATGGGGAAGTATTTGATTTCGGTGGGGGCGTTCATCGTATTGTCTCCGTTTGCACGCTCGCGTGACTTGTTTCACCAAGGCCTTCGGAAGGCCGGGATTGGTGAAAATTATCGAAGTGCGAAACGGGGACAACAAACGATTCTTTGGCCGCGAATTGATTAGATAAACTCATGGACGCGCTATCGGGGCACGATGGGCGTCGCAGCATAGTAGGTGGCGTCACTTGTGGCACCTCGCATCTCGGCGACTCCTCTGGTGACGGCGTGACCACACAAGAGCGCGGCAAGCGTCGTCAGTCTGTTAGTCTTACATCGACCGCTACCTGTTTGCCCATATGCGATTCGCCGGTTTGAATGCGGTGCAAAACTACTGACGAGACTCCGCTCTGCGGCTCAGCAATTCCAAACCGAACCTCCATTTCAAGCAAGGTTTCGATCCGGTAGGGGTTTCCTTACACAATATTCGGCGGATACCTTGCCACCCTTGGGGGGCTTCCTGACTGCGCCGAATTTTCTTGTATGGATTAATCCTTCTTACGCGCAAACGTTAAATCTCGATCTGCCGCGCCGCATGGAACCAACGCGAATTCGCCGTCTTCAGGCGGATCGGGACGATACCATCACGGCAATCCGAGGAGACGACGTGTTCTTCTGTTGTGACATGTCTGCCCCAACGCTCTGTCATGCGAAATGGATTTCGCACGACAACCACGGTAACTGGAGCGCGGGCCCAAGGAGAATGAATGAGTTCGAACGACACTCCCAGTCTGATCAGGAATCTCAACGCCGCATATCTTGTCCTGAGTCAGCAGTTGTTACGGGGGATCGAGGCGGCGAGACGCAACGCCTCCGTTTGCCTGTCCACATCGCCGACGTCCTCGCCGGTCTCACGCCCGCGCGGATCGAGAGGCTAGGCCTCTGTTTCCCAGATGCTGTGCTCGTTCGGCTTTCGCGGCTCGCTGGCGCTGGCGGTGTCTGCCGACAGAAGCGAAATCAAGGCACGGGTACAGTCTATCGCGATCAGAGGGTACGCTGTGTCGCACGTCGTCTCGTGTTAATCAAAGCGGGCAAAGTTCACAATCGTCGCGTATCTCACGCGAGCCGCATCGCCCGGGTCACGAGGCACGATGCTTTAGGCCGTTGGATGCTGATTGACAGGCACGAGCGGTGCGGAGGATGGTATGCAATTTGAAGAGATTTCCAATGAGGAATGGTCTCTCGTCGGACCGATACTCAACGGCGAACATCTTGTCGGTATCCTGAGACGCGGACGCCCACGCGTGCAGACACGCGTTGTGGCCAATGCAGTGCTTTGGGTGCTGACGACGGGAGAAGCGTGGTCGAAGCTGCCCGCGCAATATCCATCACAGCAGACCTGTCGATGCCGCTTCGACGAATGGCTTCAGAATGGCAAACTCGCAGAGATGATCCGGATGCTGTCGAATACGGGGCGCCGCTTTCGATACATTCCCGACGAGCCGCAGTCGAATAAGAAGCCCGAGGCCAAACGCCATGTGTGTGTTTTCGGCGTTAGCGGGTTGCCGCGGGTGGTTTGGCGCAGCCAGGAGTCATGGCACGCGTCGAGTGCTGACAAGGTCGATCGCGATTCGCATGTGGCGGCTCTTGCGGGGACGCGACAGGTACACGATACGCACTCGCGACTCGCGACTCGCGATCGCATCCAACGATGCGCGTGTGCCCGAACATCTGATGCCCACCGGCGGGCGCGACTATCAGCAAGGGGCGTTTTGGATGGGGCTCACGGCGAAAGGCAGCCGGGTCGCCGACAAACGAGGGTTTGTCATCTACGTCGCGGCCGACATGGTGCGTGGTGAGATGTTCAGAGGCTGGGCGGAGATCATGCGCGACGGCAAGCGCATTGGGCGTTCAGGTCTGGTGGGTCCGCGATTCGTGGCGCAGGAAGCGGCGAAGCAATGCGCGATGGACTGGGCGCACCGATGGATCGAACACTTTACGTGCGCCGAGTACGATC
>DATEJU010000342.1:0-11714 GCA_035277805.1 Paraburkholderia sp.
GTTCGCGGCGAGCGCGGCTTCGTCGGTATCGATCAGCTTCAGTTCGCGCTCCGCGGTCGCCACGCCCACCACGGCGAACGGGCAGCGCTCGCGCTTGCAGATCGCTTCGAACATCGGCAGATCGGCGGGCGGAATCGCGAGGACGTAACGCTCCTGCGACTCGTTCGACCAGATCTCGCGCGGCGAGAGACCCGACTCTTCGAGCTGTACCTTGCGCAATTCGAAGCGCGCGCCCTTGTCAGCGCCATCGACGAGCTCGGGGAAAGCGTTGGAAAGACCGCCCGCGCCCACGTCGTGAATCGAGAGGATCGGGTTGTCAACGCCCAGCTGCCAGCACGCGTTGATGACTTCCTGCGCGCGGCGCTCGATTTCGGGGTTGCCGCGCTGCACGGAGTCGAAATCGAGCTCGGCGGTGTTGGTGCCCGTGGCCATCGAGCTGGCCGCGCCGCCGCCCATGCCGATGCGCATGCCGGGGCCGCCGATCTGGATCAGCAGCGTGCCCGCGGGCAGGTCCTGCTTGTGCGTGAGCTTCGCGCTGATGTTGCCGATGCCGCCCGCAATCATGATCGGCTTGTGATAGCCGCGCACGGTGCCCGCGACGTTCTGCTCGTAGGTGCGGAAGTAGCCACCGAGGTTCGGGCGGCCGAATTCGTTGTTGAACGCGGCGCCGCCGAGCGGGCCGTCGATCATGATCTGCAGCGGCGAGGCGATGCGGTCCGGGCGGCCGTAGGCAACGCCCGTGTCGGCGGGATTGCGGTGCGCGAGCGGCGTGGCCGCGTCGCGGGCGTTTTCCCACGTTTCGCGCGCGTCGGGCAAGTCGAGGTTCGACACGGTGAAGCCCGTGAGACCGGCCTTCGGGCGCGCACCGCGGCCCGTTGCGCCTTCGTCGCGGATTTCGCCGCCCGAGCCCGTGGCCGCGCCGGCGAACGGCGAGATCGCGGTCGGGTGGTTGTGCGTCTCCACCTTCATCAGCGTGTGCGTGAGTTCGGTGTGACGGCCGTACTGTTCGCCCGGCTTGCCCGCAGGGTCAACCCCGGCGTTGCTCTTGCGCGGGAACCAGCGTTCCGCGACCGCGCCTTCCATAATCGACGAGTTGTCCGAGTAAGCGACGATCGTGCCCTGCGGGCTCACCTTCTCGGTATTGCGGATCATCGCAAAGAGCGACAGATCCTGGTCCTGGCCGTCGATGGTCCAGCTCGCGTTGAAGATCTTGTGGCGGCAGTGTTCGCTGTTGGCCTGCGCGAACATCATCAGTTCGACGTCGGTCGGGTTGCGTTCGAGTTTCGTGAAGTTCTCGACGAGGTAGTCGATCTCGTCGTCGGCGAGCGCGAGGCCCAGTTCGGCGTTGGCCGTTTCGAGCGCCTTGCGGCCATGGCCGAGCACGTCGACGGTCTGCATCGGGCGCGCCGGCAGTTCGTCGAACAGATGCAGCGCCTGGTCGCGCGAGGCCGCCACGCTCTCGGTCATGCGGTCGTGCAGCGCTGCCGCGACGGCAGCGTGCGCCTCTTCCGGCAGCGTCTTCTTGCCGCCGAGCAGGCCGCTCTTGAGGATCACGGTGTACTCGACGCCGCGCTCGATGCGGCGCACCTGCTCGAGGCCGCAGTGATGCGCGATGTCGGTGGCCTTGCTTGCCCACGGCGACACCGTGCCGAAGCGCGGCACCACGAGGAACGTCACTGCGCTGCCGCGCTCCTGCGGGGCCGCGAACGGCGCGCCGTAGTGCATCAGCGCTTCGATCTTCGCGCTGTCGTCAGGGATAAGTGGCGTGGCCGAGTTGACGAAGTGCAGGAACTGACCGTGCACGCCGACGATATTCGCATCGATACGCTGAAGCGTTTCGATGAGGCGGGTCTGGCGGAAATCGGAGAGGGCCGAAGCACCGGGGAAACACGAGAAGTGGGCCATGGACTGGGGCGTTGCGTCGAAGTTGCGTCGCGCCTTCGCCTCGCACGGGCGTCTCGCGGGGTAGCGAAGCGCCGCACGCAGGCGGTGACGTCGGGCCGACGTCGGGCGATGAAAGGAGACCGCGATTATAACCCGGAAGACCCCGTCCGGCCGCCCTTCGAGGCAGGCACAACGCGCCTGAAGCGGCACGCTCGTGCGTCTTTTTGCGACACGTGCGTATGGCGTCACGACGATCCGCGCGGCGTCATGGACGTTTTCTCGACAGCAGAGGCGTTCTCGCGCTAGTCGCTCGCCTGGCTGGCGGCGCCCTGCACGCGGGTTGCCCGCTCCGGCGACCCGCGTGCTCGCAGGCAACGCACATGGCGACCGGGCCGGTTTGGCTGCTATGATTGCGCGTTTCACCCGATCGGCGCGGCAATCCGCGCCGCATGCCTCACCCTCTTCGGCAGGGCGCCCTCGCTCCTCGGCGCGCCGCCTGCCTGCAGATCGAATCATCATGGATGTCATCGTCATTGGCGGCGGAATCGCCGGCGTCGCCACCGCCTACCAGTTGCGCGCGGCGGGCCATCGCGTCTGCGTGGTCGAGCGCCACGCCACCGTTGCGCAAGGCGCGAGCTACGGTCATAGCGGCGTCGTGCTGCCCACGCCGCTCGACGTCTGGTTTGGCCCCACTTTTTTGCGCAACGGCCGGCAGTCGTCGGGCGGGGTGATCTGCAAGACCGGCTTCACGGGCCACGCGCGCGCCTTCGTGAAGCGCCTCGCGGCGCTGCATGGCTCCGAAGCGTTCGCCGCGCGCTATACGCTGCTGCGTCCGCTGATCGAATCGGCGCAAAACGTGCTGGATGACGCCGAAGGCCGCTTCCAGCTCGAATACGAGCAGCGCGAAGGCTTGCTCTACCTCGTGCGCGGCAGCGACGAGTGGTCGCTCACGCAACCCGCGCTCGAGCTGCTGCGCCATTTCGAAACGCCGCACCACGTCCTCACCCCCCACGAGTGCGTGGCAGCAGAACACACGATTCCCGCCGATCCGCCGTTCGCCGGAGCCGTACGCTTCGACCAGGCGCGCGTGGCCAACTGCCCGCTCTTCGTCAAGCAGCTCAAGCAAGTGCTCGATACGCTCGGCGGCGTGCAGTTCCAGACCGGGCGCACCGTCAAAGCGATCCGCCTCGAGAACGCGCGCGCGGCCGTGGAGCTTGCGCCGCGCCTCGACGAAGCGGCCCGCAAGCGCGAAGTCGAAGTGATTTCCGCCGATGCCGTGGTCGTCGCCGCAGGCGCGCAAACGCCCAAGCTGCTCGCGCCACTCGGCTTCAAGCTGCCGTTCTATCCCGTGCGCGTGCATACGCTGAACGCCCCCGTCGCGCACGAAGAATGCGCGCCGCACACGACGCTGATCGACGCCGCGCGGCGTATCGCGATCACGCGCACGAACCACCGGCTGCGCATTTCGGGCGGCGCGGTGCTTCAGCACGCGAAAGAGCTCGACGAGGCACTGCCCGAGGCACTCACCGAAGAAGCTCTCGCCCTGCTCGGCGAGGCCTCGCGCGATTGGGCGCCGGGCGCCGCGCGCATTTCGGCGGCGCTCGCGTGGGAAGGCATGAAACTGCTCTCCGCCGACGGCATGCCCGCGGTGGGCAACGCAGGGCACGCGCGCCTTTATGTGAACGCGGGGCACGGCCCGGCCGGCTGGGCGCTCGCGCTGGGATCTGCGCGCCTCGTTGCCGCGCAGATCTCGAACACCGCGCCCGATCTGCCCGCCGAGACCATCGAGGCGCTCTGGCCCGGGCGCGATTGAGGCGCGATTGAGGCGCACTCGCGCCTCTGTCCGTTTGCCATTTCCGCTTGATGGATGATCTTCAGGCGCCGCTGACGCCGTGTCAGCGACAGCGATCGCGCGAGCGCCGACACCAGGCCCACGGTGCTCGGGTATCGTTGCACTGTCGACTCCTCGTACGCGCCGCAGCCTTCCTGCGGCTGCCCTCGCCGCCATGACAGACGCCACGCTTACCCCGCCCCTTCCCACGCTCGTCAATCCTCACGATCGCGCCGTGGCGCTGCTGACCGTCGCGCAGTTGCGCAAGGCCGAAACAGCTGCCCAGGCCGCGCTGCCCGCGCACACGCTGATGGCGCGGGCCGGCGCCGCGGCGGCCCACTTTCTGCGCGAGCAGATCGCCCATGCCCCGTCACCGGCCAGCGCGAAGCCCGTCTGGTTCGCCGCCGGCCCCGGCAACAACGGCGGCGACGCACTCGTGGCCGCCGCCGGGCTCAAGCGCGCAGGCGTCGCCGTCGAAGTCTGCATGCCGGTGGAAGTGAAGCCCGACGATGCGCGCTGGGCGCTCGCCGAGGCACGCGCTGCGGGCGTACCGATCACCACCGCGCCGCCCGCGTCGTTCGACGCATACGGCTGGCTCGTCGATGGCCTGTTCGGCATCGGCCTCGCCCGCGCGCTCGACGGCGTGTTCGGCGCGCTTGCGCAACGGCTCTCGGCACGGGCGCGCAGCCACGGCCACGTGCTCGCGCTCGACCTGCCCAGCGGCCTCGACAGCGACACTGGCAACCTCGTCGGTGGCGGCCCGGTCGTGCGGGCGACCCATACCGTCACCTTCATCGCCGCGAAGCCGGGGCTCTATACGGGTGTGGGCCGCGATTGCGCCGGCACCGTGAGCGTGGCGCCGATCGGTCTCCATGCGGGCCTGAATGTGGGAATCGACACGCCCGCAATAGCACCCGCTGCCGCACAATCCGCGCTGCTTAACGCGCCGGTACTGTTCGCCGCGGCGATGCCCGCGCGCGACTTCGCAACCCACAAGGGCAGCTTCGGCACGCTCGCCGTGGTGGGCGGCGACACCGGCATGTGCGGCGCGCCGATCCTCGCCGCGCGCGCCGCGCTGTTCGCGGGCGCCGGCAAGGTCCACGCAGGTTTCCTCGGCAGCGACGCGCCACCCTACGACGCACCGCATCCCGAGTTGATGCTGCACGCCGCGGGCAAGCTCGCGCTCGACACGATGAGCGCAGTCGCGGCGGGGTGCGGCATGGGCGGGAGTGCGTCGGCGCGGCAGCTCGTCGACCGCATCCTGCAGCTCGATGTTGCAGTACTGCTCGACGCGGACGCGCTCAACCTCGTCGCCCGCGACGAAGTCCTCGCCGCGCGCGTGGCCGAGCACCTGAGCACGCATGGCGTGCCGTGCGTGCTCACGCCGCATCCGCTCGAAGCGGCGCGTCTGCTCGGCACGGATACGGCGACCGTGCAGCGCGACCGGCTGGCGGCGGCGCGCGCGCTCGCGCAGCGCTACGCGGCGGTCGCCGTGCTCAAGGGCAGTGGCACGGTGATCGCCGCGCCCGACGGCCGAGTCGCCGTCAACCCTACCGGCAACGCGGCACTCGCTACCGGCGGCACCGGCGACGTGCTCGGCGGCCTGATCGGCGCGCTGCTCGCGCAACGCCTGCCGCCCTGGGAGGCGGCGCTCGCGGGCGTCTACCTGCACGGCCTCGCCGCCGATACGCTCGTCGCCCAGGGCGACGGCCCCGCGGGCCTCGCCGCAGGCGAACTCGCGCCGGTGGTTCGGCGCCTGATGAACCGCCTCTTTTACGCACCGAAAGATTGATGCAAATTTCGTAGCGGCATTCCCGGCACGACGCTTGCTTCCCTCAACCGGCGATTGGTGCGGTGCTGCTCATCGACACCTAGCCCCGCTATACTGATCTTTCGCGCGCTGCTCACCGGCGGCGCGCGCATCCCCGCAGCGCGTGACGCGCGCCCCGGCCCACCGGCCAGCGCCGTTCGCCGCCCTCCATTCGTTTTCCCTCGCTAGACGAACATGACGAATCCGCTTCCTGCCTGGTCCGCGCTACAGACGCATTACGAACAGATCCGCAACGAAAAGATGCGCGATTGGTTCGCACCCGCCAACGACCCCGCGCCGACCCGCGCCGAACGCTACACGTACACGGGCGGCGGCCTTGGAGCCGACTTCTCGAAGAACCGCATCAACGACACCACGCTGAAGCTGCTCACGCAGCTCGCGGGCGAGGCCGGCGTGGAAAAGCGCCGCGATGCGATGTTCGCGGGCGAAGTCGTCAACCCGACCGAAGGCCGTGCTGCCCTGCACACTGCGCTGCGCGCCATCGAGCCGAACGCACCGTTTCACGCGCAGATCCTCGCCGAAAAAGCCAGGATGGCGAAGTTCGCCGACGCCGTGCGCAGCGGCGCATGGACCGGCTACACCGGCAAGCGCATCCGCCACGTGGTGAACATCGGCATCGGCGGCTCGGACCTCGGGCCGAAGATGGTCGTACACGCGCTCAAGCATCTCGAAACGCCCGAGATCCAATCGCACTTCGTTTCGAACGTCGACGGCGCCGATCTCTGGCGCGTGATCGAGGACATCGATCCCGAAGAAACGCTCGCGATCATCGTCTCGAAGACCTTCACGACGCTCGAAACCATGACGAACGCGCGCTCGATGCGCGACTGGTTCGTCAAGCACGGCTGCCCGGAAAATGCGCTCGCGAAGCACTTCGTGGGTGTCTCGGCGAACCCCGCCGAAGTCGTGAAGTTCGGCATCGCGAAGGAAAACGTCTTCGAGATGTGGGACTGGGTGGGCGGCCGCTATTCGCTGTGGTCGGCGGTGGGCCTCTCGATCATGATCGCCATCGGGCCGCAGCAGTTCGACGAACTGCTTGCCGGCGCGCACGACATGGACGAGCATTTCCGCACCGCGCCGCTCGAAAAGAACCTGCCGGTGCTGCTCGGCATGATCGGCATCTGGTATCGCAACTTCTTCGGCTCGCAGAGCTATCTGGTTGCACCGTACTCCGAAGCATTGCACTACCTGCCCTCGTACCTGCAACAGCTCGAAATGGAGAGCAACGGCAAGCAGGCGCGTCTGGACGGCAAGTTCGTCGATTACGCGACCTCGGCGATCACGTGGGGCGAGCCGGGCACGAACGGCCAGCACGCGTTTTTCCAGATGCTGCATCAGGGCACGACGATCGTGCCGATCGACTTCATCGCCGTGCTCACGCCCGAGCATCCGCTGGCCGACCATCACCCGAAGCTGCTCGCCAACTGCTTTGCGCAGAGCGAGGCGATGATGCTCGGACGCACCAAGGAAGAAGCGAAGAAGATTGCCGGCCCGGACAAGCCCGAACTCGTGCCGCACATCATGTTCCCCGGCAATCGCCCGACTACGACGCTGCTCGTCGACGCGCTCACGGCACACTCGCTCGGCGCGCTGATCGCGCTGTACGAGCACAAGGTGCTGGTGCAGGCCTCGGTCTGGGACATCAACCCGTTCGATCAGTGGGGCGTGGAGCTCGGCAAGATTCTCGGCAAGGTGGTCGAGGCCGACCTCACGGCCGCGAGCGCCGACGTAAAGGCGCACGATTCGTCGACGGCCGCGCTGATCGCGCGGGCGCGCGCTGCGCTCAAGCGTTGAGGCGGTGATGGCATGAAAAAGGCGTGCGCGGTGCGAGCCGCGCACGCCTTGCCTGTTTTTAAGGAGCTTACGGCGCGCGTGGAACTGGGGGCTCAGCAGCGCCGTTAGACGCGGCCCGCCTCGGGCGCTTCGCGCACGTCCTCCGGGCTGTCGATGTGAAGCGCATTCGGCACGCGGCGGCCCGCCTCGATCGTCACCACGGCGTCGCAGCGGCGCGCGAGATCGACGTCGTGCGTGACGAGCACGAGCGTCGCGCCGTTCGCGCCCGCGTGTGCACCGCTGTTTGCACGGTTGAGCTCGAACATCAGGTCGATGACGGCATGTCCCGTGGCGGCATCGAGGCTGCCGGTGGGTTCGTCCGCGAACAGCACGGCCGGGTGCGTGACGAACGCACGGGCCAGCGCCACACGCTGCTGTTCGCCGCCCGACAGCAGCTTCGGATAATGGGCCGTGCGCTGCCCGAGTCCGACGCGCTCCAACAGCGCACGGGCATGCGTGAAAGCCTCGCGCGTGGTGATTCCGCCTTGCAGCTCGAGCGGCAGCGCGACGTTCTCCAGCGCGGTCAGATGCGGCATCAGCTGGAACGACTGAAACACGAAGCCCACCGAGCCGTTGCGCAGCGCGGCGCGCTGGTCCTCGGCCATGCCGGTAAGCTCATGGCCTAGCAGGCGAACCGAGCCCGCGCTGGCGCTGTCCAACCCGGCCAGAAGGCCCAGCAGCGTCGACTTGCCCGAACCCGAGGCGCCCACGATCGCCACGCTGCTGCCCGCGCGCACGGTCAGGTCGATGCCGTCGAGTATCGTCAGCTCGCCGGTTGCGTCGGTGACTCGCTTGCACAGGCCACGCACTTCGATGACTGGATCGCTATTCATTCGCACATGATGAAGCAAAGATTCGCCTCCTGGGCGCGGCGCGGCGTGCCGGCCGCAGCGGCCCGCGCCGCCCTGAACACCATCGCCGCCGTTGCCACTTTTACGGCCACGGCCGCACTGGGTCTCGCCGCTAGCGCCACCCTGCCCGGCGGCTCGCACGACGCCCTCGCGGCCACGGCGCCTGCCGTTCAACCCGTCGCCGCCAAGCCCGTCATTGCGGTGCTTGGCGACAGCCTCTCCGCCGAATACGGCCTGCCGCGCGACACGGGCTGGGTCGCACTGCTACGCCAGCGGCTCACGAGCGAGCGGATCGATTATAGCGTCGCGAATGCGAGCATCAGCGGAGACACGACGAGCGGCGGGCTTGCCCGCCTGCCGCTCGTGATGCAGCGCATAAAGCCCTCGATCGTGATCGTCGAGCTGGGCGCGAACGATGCACTGCGCGGCGTCCCGCTCACGACGACCGAAAGCAATCTGCGCGCGATCATCGCTCAGATCCGCAAGGACCATGCGCAGCCGGTGCTGGTGGGCATGTACGTGCCGGCCAATTACGGCCCCGACTATACCCGCAAGTTCCATGGGCTCTACGGCGAGCTTTCGAAGCAATTGCACGTGCCGCTGGTGCCGTTCCTGCTCGCTGGCCTCGCCGGCAAACCCAACCTCTTTCAGTCCGATCAGATGCATCCCAATCAACAGGCACAACCTTTGCTTCTCGAGAACGTGTGGCCGACGCTCAAGCCGCTGCTCGGCGGCGGCACGCAGCACTGACGGTGCAGCGCTCGCGCCTGTGCGCAGCGCGCGATTGCGCCGTCGTATCAGGCGTGCGGCGCCGTCACGCGCGTTGCGCGTTGCGTGCGAGGTCACATCTTTGCACCGGACGAGCGGCTTTCGTCTGATCCTCGACTGACCCTGACTGAAGGGAGAAAACGTGAAATATTTACCTCTGATTGCCATTACGGCCACCCTTGCAGCCTGCGCCAATCAGCCGATGCCGAGCGGCACGCAATCGGTCGGCACCAGCCAGCAACCGCCCGCAGCCGTTGCACAATGCATCGCCAAGAAGTGGGCTGACCGGTCGCAACAGCAAGTCGTCCAGCAGAGCGTCATGGCAAACGACCAGGCCGTCGATGTCTATGTGCCCGGCCAGCAGCCTCCGAACGGGGCGGCCGCGACGGTGCGGCCGGCATGGAACGCCAGCGCGAAGACGTGGGTCGGTTTCCGCGCCGGTGGCAGCACGGGCAGCGATGCCACGAGCGATATCAGCGCCTGCCTCTGATCGCGAATGCACGCGCGCGCAGCACTTCAGTCGCGCTGCGAACGCCCAAACAAAAGCCCCGCATTTGCGGGGCTTTTTTTGCGCTCACGCGCATTGGCTTGAGGCCGGCTGCGATGCTTACTGCCCGTCGCCGTCAGATTGGCTGGATGCGCTCAGGGAGCCGTAAAGCTTGACTTTGGAGCGATCGCGCAGCGCATCGAGATAAGCTTGCGTCTGCGACTGGCCGCTCACGCCGGCGAGCTGCTGCTGGGCGGCGGCAAGACGCTCGCCTTCGGCGGGCGGGCCATTGGTCACGCTGTTCACGCGATAGATCGCATAGCCCTGGTCGCCGAGATCGACGCCCACATACGCGGGCAGCTTCTGCGGATCGGCCTTGAAGACCGCCGAAAGCGCGCTGGGCGGCAGGCCCTGTGCATCGTTGCGCGTGACCTTCAGCGCCGACGAGAAGCCATCGGTGGCCTTCGACTTCTGCAGATCCGCGAGCTTCGCCTCGCCGTCTTTATGCGCCGCCTCGCCAGCCTGCTGCGCGACCACCTTCTGACGCACCGCATCCTTGATGGCTGCGAACGCGGGCACGGCGGCGGGCTGGAAGCCCGTCACGTGCGCGGAGATCAGCGTGTTGTTGCCGACGTCGATCGCCTGGGTATTGTTGTGCTGGTTCACCGAGTCGCTCGCGAACACCGCGTCGAGGAACTTCGGGTTGTTCAGCGGGCTGTCCTGCGGCAGCGTGGGATTCGGCTTCGGCGTGACGGTGGCTGTCTGGAGCGTGAGCTTGTACTTGTCGGCGGCCGGCTGGAGGCTCTTCGACTGCTCGTAGACCATCGACGTGAAGCCGTCCGTCGCGTCGGCAAGCAGCTTTACGGCCTGCTGCGTCTTCACGTCGTTGGCGATCTGGCCTTTCACTTCGTCGAACGGCTTGGTCACCGACGGCTTGATGTCCGTCACCTTGACGATGTGATAGCCGAAGTCCGACTGGATCACGCCGCTGATCTCGTCCTTCTTGAGCTTGAAGACGGCATCGTCGAAGGCCTGGCCGCCCGCGATCATGCCCGGACCGAAGTAGCCGAGGTCACCGCCCTTCGAGGCCGAACCCGGATCCTGCGAATCCTTCTGGGCAATCTGTGCGAACTGGTCGGGATGCGCCTTGACCTCGGCAAGAATCTGCTCGGCCTTCTGCCTGGCGGCGGCGCGATCGGCGGCGCTCGCGTCCTTCGCGACCGTGATCAGAATATGGCTCGCCCGCACTTCTTCCTGCGTCTTGAAGTGCGCGATGTTGTCGTCGTAGTACTTCTTGAGATCGGCGTCACTCGGATTGACCGAGGCTGCAACCGTTGCGGCCGACAGCACCAGATACTGGATCTGCGCCGTGGCCGGCGTGGCGAAGTCGTTCTTGTGCGCGTCGTAGTACGACTGCAGTTGCGCATCGGTGGGCTTGATCTTCGGTGCGTAATCGCTCGCATGGAACGCGAGCCCCTGCACCTCGCGCTGCTGCTCGGAAAGCTCCGTGAGCTGCTGCGCGAGCGCCTTCGGCGTGAACGCGCTGTTCACGAGCGACGCCGGCAGCTGCTGCATCGCGAGGCTATAGCGCACGCGCTCGTCGTACTGCTCGGGCGTCATGCCTTGCATCGCGAGCAACTGCTTGTACTTGTCGAGATCGATCGAACCGTCGGGGTTCTTCAGCGACGAGATGATCGGATCGGACAGCAGCGTGCGGCGCACCGCCTCGTCCGAGGCGGTCAGATGCAGGCGCTGGACTTCGTCCACGAGCACGCGCTGCTGGATGAGCCCGTCGAGAATGTCCTTGCGATGCTGCGGCGTATCGAAGGTGCTCGCATCGAAGCGCGAGCCCATGATCTGCCGCGCCTGATCCATCTGCTGACGCGTGGCATTGTCGAATTCGGCGCGAGTGATCTTGTGACCGTTGACGCTCGCAACGTTCGCGCTTTCGTCAAAGAAGCCGCGGAAGCCTTGAATGCCGACGAAGCCGAGACCTGGCAGAATCACCAGCATCAGCATCATCATCATCAGTCGTTTGTGATTGCGGAAAAAGTCGAGCATGCGTGACCAAGCGTTGGAAGGCGCCTCAAAATAGAACGCCCGATATTACAACAGCGGCCAACAAAAAAGGCGAACCGGAGTTCGCCTTCTTGCTGATAGATCTGGCGGAGCGGACGGGACTCGAACCCGCGACCCCCGGCGTGACAGGCCGGTATTCTAACCAACTGA
>DATEJU010000343.1:0-5498 GCA_035277805.1 Paraburkholderia sp.
TCGATGAGAAGGACACGTTGTCCCTGCGATGCGAGGCTCGCGGCGAGATTGACCGTTGTCGTCGTCTTGCCGACGCCGCCCTTCTGGTTCGCAACGCAGAAGATTTTTGCCATCTTTTGTGTGTCCCTTTTACTACCTTAAAAAGTTTGCTTACGTTATAGCGCGCTTCCTGCCGGGCGCGCTATTCGGCTATTCGGCCTGGAGCATCTCGGCTTGAGCCATCCTGGCCAGTGAACCACGCTACTGTGTCAGCGATCAGGCAGCGGAGCCGGCTCGACCAGCACCTCGGTCAGGTGCCGTTCCGCATCGAGCATCGGGACCGTGAGCCGGATCGTTTGCACCGCTCTCGCACCGGCCGGCAAGCGTTCGATCTCGCCGTCGGGCCGCACGCCCTTCATCGCCCAGATCGCACCACCGTCAGCAACGAGGTGACGGGCCAGTGTAACGAAATCGGACAGTTCCGCGAATGCCCGCGAGACGATCAAATCGAATTTTTTTGGCACTTCGACACCAGGACGCAGCGATTCGACGCGCCCCGTCACCACCGACAGATTCGCGAGGCCCAATTCCGCCTTGGCCTGCGACTGGAATGCCGACTTTTTCTGCACGATGTCGTTCAGCGTGACCTGCCAGTCCGGGCGCGTAATCGCCAGCACGATACCGGGCAAGCCACCGCCCGAGCCAACGTCGAGCACCGCAGTGTTAGCGCGCGCGGGCAAGTGCGGCAGGATCGAAAGCGAATCGAGGATGTGCTGAATGAGCATCTGGCGCGGATCGCGGATCGCCGTCAGGTTGTAGACGGCGTTCCACTTCGCCAGCAGTGCGACGTAGGCCAACAGTTGCCCGTGCTGCCGCTCGCTCAACTCAAGGGAGAGCGTCTGCGCGCCCTCCTTCAACAGCCGCGCGAGTGTGTCGCGATCCGCGATGCCGGGTTGCCGTGCGCGGCCCGTCATTGAGCCACCGGCGCGTTGTCGGTGCCCTGATCGGACGGATTCTGACGCCGGCGGCCAAGGCCGCGCTTCAGGTGAACCATCAGCAACGAGATTGCGGCCGGAGTGATGCCCGAAATGCGCGACGCCTGGCCGATCGTTTCGGGACGGAACTGATTCAGCTTCTGACGCGCTTCGAACGACAGGCCACGCACTTCCGCGTAATCGATACCTTCCGGCAGACGCGTATTCTCGTGCGCACCGTTGCGCTCGACTTCATCGGCCTGACGGTCGATATAGCCCTGATATTTGATACCGATCTCGATCTGCTCCTTGATCTGTGCGAGCAGGACTTCGTCGTCGGCAAGCGGTGCTTCGGGCGCGCAGGCGCCTTCGCGCAAACCACACACACCGTCGTAACTCACACCGGGGCGACGGAGTAGATCCGCAAGGTTGTATTCGCGGTCGATGGGCTTGCCGAGGAGCGCCGTCGCCTCTTCCGCGCCAAGCGTCTTCGGATTCACCCACATCGACTTCAGGCGCTCTGTTTCACGTGAAACAGCATCGCGCTTGCGGCTGAAGGCGTCCCAACGGACGTCATCGACGACTCCAAGCTCGCGCCCGATCTCCGTCAGACGCATATCGGCATTGTCTTCACGCAAACTCAGGCGGTACTCGGCGCGGCTCGTAAACATACGGTACGGCTCGGAAACGCCACGCGTCACCAGGTCGTCGACCAGCACGCCAAGGTACGCCTGATCGCGACGAGGACACCACGCATCCTTACCTTGCACCTGCAAGCCGGCATTGATACCTGCAAGCAGGCCTTGCGCTGCGGCTTCTTCGTAGCCCGTGGTGCCATTGATCTGGCCCGCAAAGAACAGACCGTTGATCATCTTCGTTTCCAGCGATGCCTTCAGGCCGCGCGGATCGAAGTAATCGTACTCAATCGCATAACCTGGGCGCAGGATGTGAGCATTCTCGAGACCGCGCATCGAGTGCACGAGCTCAAGCTGAACGTCGAACGGCAGGCTCGTCGAGATCCCGTTCGGGTAGAACTCATTCGTCGTGAGACCTTCCGGTTCGAGGAAGATCTGGTGCGATTCCTTCGAGGCGAAGCGGTGAATCTTGTCTTCGATCGACGGACAATAGCGCGGCCCCACGCCTTCGATCACGCCTGTATACATAGGCGAGCGGTCGAGACCGCCGCGAATGATGTCATGCGTGCGCTCATTGGTATGCGTAACCCAGCAGGGAATCTGCTTCGGATGCTGGTCCGCGCTGCCGAGGAACGAGAAGACTGGTACTGGATCGAGGTCGCCCGGCTGCTCTTCGAGTACCGAAAAGTCGATCGAGCGGCCGTCGATGCGCGGCGGCGTGCCCGTCTTGAGGCGGCCTTGCGGCAGCTTCAGCTCCTTCAGGCGCGCCGAGAGCGTCACCGCTGCCGGATCGCCGGCGCGGCCACCTGTGTAGTTGTTCAGGCCCACGTGGATCTTGCCG
Organism: Paraburkholderia sp.; assembly: GCA_035277805.1. Lineage (GTDB taxonomy): Bacteria > Pseudomonadota > Gammaproteobacteria > Burkholderiales > Burkholderiaceae > Paraburkholderia. The sequence continues at coordinate 2,430 of DATEJU010000343.1, forward strand.
TCGAGGAACGTCCCTGCCGTCAGCACCACAGCGCGCGCGCGGAAGCGGAGGCCCACCTGCGTCACGGCCCCGACGACGCGATCGCCTTCGACCATCAGATCCTCTACCGCCTGCTGGAACAGCCAGAGATTCGGCTGATTCTCCAGGCGCCGACGGATCGCCGCCTTGTACAGGATGCGGTCAGCCTGAGCGCGCGTCGCACGCACTGCCGGCCCTTTGGAGGAATTGAGGATGCGAAACTGGATGCCGCCCTCGTCGGTGGCAGCGGCCATGGCGCCGCCCAGCGCATCGACTTCCTTGACCAGATGGCCCTTGCCAATGCCGCCGATCGACGGATTGCAGCTCATCTGGCCGAGCGTTTCGATGTTGTGCGTGAGCAGGAGCGTCTTGACGCCCATGCGGGCGGCGGCAAGCGCAGCCTCGGTGCCGGCGTGACCGCCGCCGACGACGATTACGTCAAACTCTGTGGGAAAAAGCATGGCGGGACCTCACGCACGGACGAATGGACCGCGTGAGCCTTCTCAGAAAAAAGTGGTATGCGCGAATTATAACGGTTTCGGGTTTTGGGCCGTTCACTCCCGAATTTTGCGACCCAGAATTAGCGCTCTAGCTGCCGACCGGAGTTAGTGCTCCAGCATTTACTCCGGGCCCATGCAGCGCTCTTACTTTGGTCCCGCGCACAGCGCCGCAAGCCACAGGCGAAAAAAAACGGCGTGTTTCACGTGAAACACGCCGCACTTTTCTACAGAGATTGACGAGATCAGACTGGCTTCTTGGCCAAGCCGAGATAAGTTTCGATCACCCGTGGATTCTGCGCCAGCTCGTCTGCCGGCCCTTCCAGCGCCAGATCGCCGGTTTCCAGCACGTAGCCGTAATCGGAGATCTGCAGCGCGGCTCGCGCGTTCTGCTCAATCAGCAGCGTTGCCACACCCGTCTGCCGCAGTGCGCTGATGATGTGGAAGATCTCCTTCACGATCAGCGGCGCGAGCCCGAGACTAGGCTCGTCGAGCATTAGCAGATCCGGCTTGCCCATCAGCGCACGGCCTACCGCGAGCATCTGGCGCTCGCCGCCCGAAAGCGTGCCAGCAGCTTGTACGCGACGCTCCTTCAGCCGGGGAAACAGCTGAAATACGTGATCGAGCTGATCGAGGAAATTGCGCTCCCCTGCCCGCTTACGTCGATACGCGCCGAGCACGAGATTGTCTTCGACGGTCATCGACGCAAACAACTCGCGTTTCTCCGGCACCAGGCACATGCCGCGTGCAACGCGCCGCTCGATGGGCAACATGCCGATTTCCTCGCCCAGATAGGCAATCCGACCGCTGGCGTGGCCCGTGACGGGCAGCGAGCCCATGATGGCGTTGAGCAGTGTGGACTTGCCCGCGCCATTCGGGCCGATCACGGAGACGATTTGCCCCGCGCCCACCTTGATTGCCGCCTTGTGCAGGGCCTCGATCTTGCCGTAGCGGACGGCGAGCCCGGAAACTTCAAGTACGGGAGCACTCATCATTCCACCCCGCCCAGATAAGCCTCGAGCACCGCCGGATCCTGCTGCACCTCTTCGGGCAATCCTTCCGCGATCCGCGTGCCGAACTCCATCACGACCAGACGGTCGGTGAGATTCATCACGAAATCCATGTCGTGTTCGACCAGCAGCACGCTCATCCCCTCTTCTCTCAGCCTGCGCAGCAGGTCGGCCAACTGTTGCTTCTCCTTGTAACGCAATCCGGCCGCGGGCTCGTCGAGTAGCAGCAGGGTCGGATCGCAGCAAAGCGCCCGCGCAATCTCCAGAATGCGTTGCTGCCCGAGCGCGAGACTGCCGGCCTCGTCGTACATGTGCTGCTCCAGACCGACGCGGCGAATCTGCTTGGCCGCCTCGCTCATCAGGCGGCCTTCCTCCGTGGCGTTGAGCTTCACGACGCTGCGCAGCACGCCCGAGTGGCCGCGCAGATGCGCGCCGATCGCGACGTTCTCCAGCACGGTCATCGTCGGCAGCAGCTTGACGTGCTGGAACGTCCGCCCGATGCCGCGCGCGACGATTTCACGTGAAGTCAGACGGTCGATGCGCTCGCCACGGAACGTGATCGCGCCGCTGGTCGGCTGCAGCACGCCCGTCACGAGGTTGAAGGTCGTCGACTTGCCAGCACCATTCGGGCCAATCAAGCCGATGATCTGCCCCGCCCTCACCTCGAAGCTCACGTCGTTGACGGCGACGAGCCCGCCGAACTGCTTGCGTGCCTTGTCGACGGTCAGCAGCAACTCGCCCGCCGTGGGCTTGCTGCGCTGCGGCAAGGGTTCGGCGTGCTCGGGCACGTGAGCCTGCGGCCCGCGCGGAAAGAAGCGCGCCACAAACGGCCACACGCCGCGTCGCGCGTACTGCAGCAGCAGCACCATCAAAATGCCGAACACGATGATCTCGAAATTGCCGTTCTCGCCCAGCAGCTTCGGCAGCAGCGTCTGCAGCCAGTCTTGCAGGATAGTGAGGATCGCCGCGCCCAGCACCGCGCCCCAGACATGCGCCACACCGCCCACCACGGCCATGAACAGGTATTCGATGCCGTGGTTCAGGCCGAACGGCGTCGGGTTCACCGCGCGCTGCAGGTGGGCGTAGAGGAAGCCCGAGACCGCCGCGAGCACCGCCGCGTAAACAAAGATCACGACGCGCATCCAGGCCGTGTTCACGCCCATCGCCTCGGCCATCAGCCCGCCGCCGCGCAGCGCACGAATGGCGCGGCCCGTGCGGCTATTAAGCAGGTTCTGAACGGAAATCACGGACGCCAGCACGACCACCCAGATCAGGTAATAGATATGGCGTCCCGACTCGAGATCGATACCGAGCACGTTGAGCACGGGAATGCCGTTGATCCCGTCGTACTTGCCGAGCATGTCGAGGTTGCCAAACAGGAAGAACAGTGCGAGGCCCCAGGCGATGGTGCCGAGCGGCAGGAAGTGCCCCGAGAGCCGCATGGTGACGAGCCCCAGCACGAGCGCGACGAGCGCCGTGATGACGACGCCGACGATCAGCGCGAGCCACGGCGAGACGCCGTACTGCGTCGTCAGATACGCGGT
>DATEJU010000344.1:0-14038 GCA_035277805.1 Paraburkholderia sp.
ACGGTCGAGCGCAAGCTGCGCGAGCGCATGAAGATTCCGGTCTTCCACGACGATCAGCACGGCACCGCCATCACCGTTTCGGCCGCGTTCCTGAACGGCCTGAAAGTGGTGGGCAAGGATATTTCGAAGGTCAAGGTCGTGACCTCGGGCGCGGGCGCCGCGGCCCTCGCGTGTCTGGACCTGATGGTGGATCTGGGCTTGCCGCTCAAGAACATCTGGGTGACCGATATCGACGGCGTGGTCTACCAGGGCCGCACGACGCTGATGGACCCGGACAAGGAGCGCTTCGCGCAGGACACGTCCGCGCGCTCGCTTTCCGAAGTGATCGAAGGCGCGGATGTGTTCCTCGGTCTCTCGGCCGGCGGCGTCCTCAAGCCGGAAATGGTCAAGAAGATGGCGGACAAGCCGTTCATTCTCGCGCTCGCCAACCCCACGCCGGAAATCTTCCCCGAGGCCGCGCTCGAAGCGCGCCCGGATGCGGTGCTCGCCACGGGCCGTTCGGACTTCCCGAACCAGGTCAACAACGTGCTGTGCTTCCCGTACATTTTCCGCGGCGCACTCGATGTGGGCGCAACGACCATCACGCGCAACATGGAAATCGCGGCGGTGCGCGCGATTGCGAAGCTCGCCGAAGAAGAACCCAACGATTCCGTGGCGGCCGCGTATGGCGCCTACGATCTGCGCTTCGGCCCGAAGTATCTGATTCCGAAGCCCTTCGATTCGCGCCTCATCGTGCGTATCGCGCCGGCGGTGGCGAAGGCCGCGATGGAAGACGGCGTGGCGACGCGTCCGATCGACGACTTCGGCGCCTACACGAACGAGCTGCAGCAGTTCGTCTACCACTCGGGCGCGTTCATGAAGCCGATCTTCGCGGCGGCCAAGCAGTTCGTGCGTGACGGCGCGAAGGCGCGCATCGTGTTCGCGGAAGGCGAGGAAGAGCGCGTGCTGCGCGCGGTGCAGGTGATCGTCGACGAGAAGCTCGCCCGTCCGATCCTGATCGGCCGTCCCGAAGTGCTGCTCGCCCGCATCGAGAAGTTCGGTCTGCGCCTGAAGCTGGGCGAGGACGTCGAAGTCACGAATCCTGAGTACGACGAACGTTTTCACCAGTACTGGACCACCTACTGGGAGCTGCGTTGCCGCGACGGCATTTCGAAGGAAATGGCGCGCGTGGAAATGCGCCGCCGCCTCACGCTGATCGGCGCGATGATGGTGCGCCTCGGCGACGCGGACGGCATGGTATGCGGCACGGTGGGTGCGTATCACGATCACCTGCGCTTCGTCGATGAAGTGATCGGCATGCGTCGCGGCGCGAAGACCTATGCGGCGATGAACATCCTGCTGCTCGACAAGCGCACGGTCGCCATCGTGGATACCCACGTCAACGACAACCCGAACGCCGAGCAGATCGCCGAATTCACGCTGGCGGCGGCGCGCCAGATGGAATGGCTCAATCTCGCGCCGAAGGTTGCGCTCCTCTCGCGCTCGAACTTTGGCTCGGGCAGCTCGGCCTCGGGCGCGAAGATGCGTGAAGTGCTCAAGCTCGTGACCGAGCAGAACCCGGATCTGGAGATCGACGGCGAGATGCACGGCGACTGCGCGCTCGACGAGGCTCTGCGCCTGCGCATCCTGCCGCATTCGAAGCTCAAGGGCGCGGCGAATCTGCTGGTGTGCCCGAATGTGGACTCGGGGAACATCGCGTACAACCTGCTCAAGACCGGCGCGGGCAGCAACGTGGCGGTGGGGCCGTTCCTGCTCGGCGTGAATGCGCCGGTGAACGTGCTCACCTCGAGCTCGACGGTGCGACGCATCATCAACATGACTGCGTTGACGGTGCTGCAGGCCAATCGCGACTGATTGGTAAGCCGTCAATAAACGACGCCCTTCCAATGAAGGGCAGAAGGTCAGATGCCCTGTGGGCCGCGTGGACACCTGCCGAAGAGGGACGGCAGGAATTGGCGCGCGGCCCGGCCATCACCGGACAGGCACGCGGCGCGCGACGACAGCGGCCAGCAGTGGCGCGGCCGCGAATAGGGCGAACAACCATGCAGCCGCATGCTGCGCGCCAGCAAGTCCTCCAGGCGTAGAGAAACCGGCGAGATTGACGACGAGACCGCCGAGCGCGGCGCCAATCGCGGTCGCATAGAGTTGCACGGTCGTGATTGATGTCGATGCGAGGTCTTCCTGTGCGGCCGGCGCATGCGTCAGAACCTGCGTGAGCAGGTGCGGCCAACCCACGCCAATGCCGGCGCCTACCGCCGTGAGTGCCGTGCACAGGATGGCCACGCCGGCCCCCGTTCCGGGCGGGTGCTGCGCCGGCACGACGAACGCAAGTGTGGCGAGCGCCAACATCACGACCAGCGGCCCGCCGCGTACCAGTGCCTGCGCGGCGCGCGCGCCTCGCCCGGAGCTGAAGACCGAGCCGACCGTCCAGCCCGCTGCCATCAACGCGGTCAGATAGCCGGCGATCAGCGGCGGGTAGCCGTGAATGACCTGCAGGAAATACGGCACGAAGACCTCCGTCGTGATCCCGATCACGAGCAGGCTCATGCATGCGTAAATGGCGCCGACCGGTGCACGTATGCTGCAGGCACCGGTCGGCAACAGCCGGATCGTCGCGTTGCGCTCGAGGCGCACGATCAGCGCCAGCACGGCGGCGGCGGGCAACAATGCGACGAACGCGAGCCGCCAGGTGCCCGACTCCGCGAATCGCGCAGCGCGCGGGTATTCCGCTCGACAGGATCAAGGGCGCATTGGACGAACTGCCGTCTGGCAAGGCACCGAGCGCGGCGGACTGGCGGCGGCTGTCGACAGGATGGCGCGACCTGCTGAACGAACGGATACGGAGGCTCACCCAATTGCGTGACCAGATGGATGGGTGTATCGGTTGCGGGTGCCTGTCGATGAAGGATTGCCCCCTGAGAAACCCGGGCGATGAGTTAAGCGAGCGCGGACAGGGTGCGGTGCTGCTTGAGGGCGAGTCTGTCCGCAAGCGCAAGCCGACGTGACCGGCGGGAATGCGCAGTAGCGAGTGGCTGGCTTGACGTTCCGGATCGGTCACGGTCGCGGTCGCGGAAGCGCTTGTCACTGAATGCATGCGGTGGCATCGGGGACTGGCTTGGGCTTGAGCCGTGCGGTGGGCGGTGGTGTGAAGATGACGAACTGCCGGATCAAGTACGAAGCATTGACGATGACTTTCTCCATGTCCTCTAAAACGACTGGAAACGACATCCGGCAGACGTCAATCTGCATCGGCGCGCAGATGCGTGAGTAGCACGCAGTCGACATCGCGTCGGCGCCATGAGCACGACGGGAGGCAGGGCAGCTGGCCGGTACGGTCTGTCTTTGGGCTTCGCGGCATAGATGCTCGCGCCGCCCCCGCATTGCTCCCTGCCTGTATCGGCATCGTCCTGCGCGCGAGCCCGGTACGGGGTGCTTACGCATCGCGCATACCGATGCGTTTTTGTTATCGCCCCATTCAGCAAACGGATTGTCCGGCTATCACAGCGTGCCTATATTGCTTGAGCAATGTTCAAGTCCAACATCGGGAGACGCCGCATGAAGCTGGTCTGCTGGGGTGGTAAGGCTATTGAAAACTCAAGCGCGCCCGATCGCGCAGGTCGGTCGCAATGAACCAGATCGATCTGAAGAACCGCGTCATGGTGGTGACGGGTGGCGCGCGCGGCATCGGCTATGCGGTGGCGCAGCGCGCGCTGCGTTCGGGGGCCGCGGTCGCCTTGTGGGACATCGACGCCGAACGGCTCGAGCGCTCGCGCGCCGAGCTTGCCGAACTCGGCAGCGTCTCCGCCGTCACGGTCGAGCTCACGGACGAAGCCTCCGTTGAAGCCGCCGCGCAGCGCACCGTACAGACGCACGGTGCGATTCACGCGCTCGTGAACAGCGCGGGCATCACGGGCGGCAATGGCCTCACGTGGGAGCTACCGGTGGACATGTGGCGCCGCGTGATCGAAGTGAACCTGATCGGCTGCTATCTGACCTGCCGCGCGGTCGTGCCGCGCATGCTCGAGCAGGGCTACGGGCGCATCGTCAACATTGCCTCGGTGGCGGGCAAGGAAGGCAATCCGAATGCTTCGCACTACAGTGCATCGAAGGCAGGGCTGATCGGTCTCACGAAATCGCTCGGCAAGGAGCTGGCGACGAAGAACGTGCTCGTGAATGCCGTTACGCCGGCGGCCGCCAGGACCGAGATTTTCGATTCGATGTCGCAGCAGCATATCGACTACATGCTCTCGAAGATCCCGATGAACCGCTTCCTGATGCCCGAAGAGGCCGCGGCGATGATCGTGTGGCTCTCGTCCGAGGACTGCGCCTTCAGCACCGGTTCGGTGTTCGACCTCTCGGGCGGACGTGCGACGTACTGAGCCGCCGCCAAGCCACGCGCCCCACGGGGCACATGCCGTTACGGATCACGGCGGGCGCACCGCCGCACCAGGATTCCAGGAGCGACCTCACATGGCCATGCCAACCATCAAACACGTGCGCGCATTCACGGTGCGCGGCGGTGGCGCCGACTACCACGATCAGGCCGATGGGCACTGGATCGACGACCACATTGCCACGCCCATGGCGCGCTATCCCGAGTATCGCCAGAGCCGGCGCTCGTTCGGCATCGACGTGCTGGGCACGCTCGTGGTCGAAGTGGAAGCGAGCGACGGCACGGTGGGTTTCGCCGTCACCACGGGCGGCGAGATTGGCGCGTTCATCGTCGAGCGCCATCTCGCGCGCTTTCTCGAAGGGCAGCGCGTGACCGATCTCGAGAAGATCTGGGATCAGATGTACTACGCGACGCTCTACTATGGCCGCAAGGGCGTGGTGCTCAACACCATTTCGGGCGTGGATCTCGCGCTCTGGGACCTGCTCGGCAAGCTGCGCGAAGAGCCCGTTTATCAATTGCTGGGCGGCCCCGTGCGCGACGAGCTGGTGTTCTACGCCACCGGCGCGCGTCCCGATCTCGCGAAGGAGATGGGCTTTATCGGCGGCAAGCTTCCGCTGCTGCACGGCCCTGCGGAAGGCGAGGAGGGCTTGAGAAAGAATATCGAGTTGCTCGCCACCATGCGCGAGCGCGTGGGCGACGACTTCTGGCTCATGTACGACTGCTGGATGAGCCTCGATGTGCGTTATGCCACGCGTCTTGCGCAGGCCACGCACGAATATGGCCTCAAGTGGTTGGAAGAATGCCTGCCGCCCGACGACTATTGGGGCTATGCCGAACTGCGCCGCAACGTGCCGCGCGGCATGCTGGTCTCGACGGGCGAGCACGAGGCCACGCGCTGGGGCTTTCGCATGCTGCTCGAAATGGGCTGCTGCGATCTGATTCAGCCCGACGTGAACTGGTGCGGTGGCATGACGGAGCTCATCAAGATTTCCGCGCTCGCCGACGCGCACAACGTGATGGTGGTGCCGCACGGCTCGTCGGTGTACAGCTATCACTTCGTGGTGACGCGCCACAACTCGCCGTTCGCCGAATTCCTGATGATGGCGCCGAAGGCCGATCAGGTGGTGCCGATGTTCACGCCGCTGTTGCTCGACGAGCCCGTGCCCGTGCAGGGGCGCCTGAAGGTGCCGGACACGCCGGGCTTCGGCGTGCGGCTGAATCCCGACTGCAAGCTCGCGCGGCCGTATTCTCATTGACTTCCAGACACAGGGCGATATCGGCGACATCGTTCAGGAGGAAAGCATCGTGCTGCTCAAGGACAAGGTAGTGATCGTCACCGGCGGATCGCGCGGCATCGGGCGCGCCATTGCGCTCGCGAGTGCGCGCGAGGGGGCCGATGTCGCGATCAATTACTGGGGCGACAACGACGCCTCGTATGGCCGCCGCGCGGCGATCGAGGAAGTGCTCGACGAGATTGCACGGCTGGGTCGCCGCGCGATCGCGGTGGAAGGCAACGTGGCCGCGCCGCAAACGGGCGTCGACCTCGTGCGGCAGACCGTCGAGCAGTTCGGTTGTGTGGACGTGCTGGCGAGCAACGCGGGCATTTGCCCGTTCCACGCGTTTCTCGACATGCCGCCCGCCGTGCTGGAGCGCACCATCGGCGTGAATCTGAACGGCGCGTTCTACGTCACGCAGGCGGTGGCGCGTCAAATGAAGGAGCAGGGCACGGGCGGCGCGATCGTCGCGACGAGTTCCATCAGCGCGCTGGTGGGCGGCGGGATGCAGACGCATTACACGCCCACCAAGGCGGGCGTGCATTCGCTCATGCAGTCGTGCGCGATCGCGCTTGGGCCTTATGGCATCCGCTGCAATTCGGTGATGCCTGGCACTATCGCCACCGATTTGAACGCCGAAGATCTCGCCGATGCCGCCAAGCGCGAATACATGGAAAAGCGCATTCCGCTGGGGCGCCTGGGCGCGCCGGAAGACGTGGCCGAATGTGTGGTGTTTCTCGCCTCGGAGCGCGCGCGCTACGTGACGGGCGCCGCTTTGCTGGTGGACGGCGGGTTGTTCGTCAATCTTCAGTAGTCACGAATGAGGCACAAGCGGAGGCACAAGCGGAGGCGCGAACGCGATGTCGTGCACTGCATCGCTCGCCTTGAAGGGCTGCGAGAAGCGGCGCAGCAAGCCCACGAAATGCTCGGCGGGCTCGGCGAGCGCTTCGTCCTTGCGCGTGAGGATGCCGAAGCCGGGCAGGCTCTTGCCGATCTCGAGCGGCAGCACGGTGAGCAGCTTGCCGCGCACGTGGTCGCGCACGACGGATTCGGGCAGCATGGCCACGGCGTCGAAGCTTTCTAGCAGTTGCAGCGTGGCGAAGATGGATGCCGATTCGGTGAGATTCATGGGCGTGGCGAGCCCGGCACGGGCGAGCTCGCCTTCGAAGAGTTCGCGCGCGGGGCTCGTGATGGGTTGCGCGACCCACGGCCAGTCCATCAGCTCGGCAAGCGTGACGTGCTCGCGGCGCGAGAGCGGATGGCGTGCGCGCACCACGAGCACGAGCGTCTCGCGCGCGAGCGGCTCGAAATCGAAGTCGTTGTGCTGCAGCGGGGTGGTGAGGCGCCCGAGCGCGAGATCGACTTCGCGGCGATGCAGCAACTGCACGACCTGGTCGCTGGTTTCGCCGAGTATGCGCACGTGCAGCAGCGGCCGCGCGGCCTTGAGCGTGGCGACGGCCTGCGCGAGCAGGTCGGGTGCGGCGCCCATGATGGCGCCCACGTTGAGCTGGCCGTGGCCGCCGCGTCGCTTCACGTCGAGGTCGGCGGCAAAGCGCGTGAGGTCCGAAAGCGCGCGCCGCGCATAGGCGAGCGTGACCACGCCGAGCGCCGTGGGCTGCATGCCGCGCGCGTTGCGCTCGAAGAGGCGAAAGCCGAACGCTTCTTCGATGTCGCTCAGCATGCGGCTCGCGCTGGGCTGGGCAACGTTGATGGCGTCGGCGGCCTGGTGGACGTTGCGCGCGTCGTCGAGCGCGACGAGCAGAGCAAGGTGCTTGAACTTGAGGCGATTGACGAGCGAGACGACGGCAGTCTGATGGTTCATGGGTCCTGCGATCCGGTTTGTGTATCGCCCGATCCCAACATCGGATTGGTTGGCTATCGATGCCGGAATTATAGTCGTTTGAATCGCCGCGAAATCAGGTAGAAGAGGCGCGCTGCTTCCAGGGATTACGCCAGGGCAATCAAGCAACGGCGCTGAAAAGAAATGGCAAGCAGGCTGGACGGAGACACGACCATGGAAACAATTGCGTTTCGCATGCGGCTCGATCCCGGCAAACGGGACGAATACGCACGGCGTCACCGCGAAATCTGGCCCGAGCTCGCGAGCGTGCTGCGCGAGGCGGGCGTGCGCGACTACCGGATCTTTCTCGATGAAAGCACGCACCAGCTCTTTGCAGTGCTCGAGCGGCGCGACGATCACACCATGGCACAACTGCCCGAAAACGCCGTCATGCGCAAATGGTGGGATTTCATGGCCGACATCATGGAGACGGGCGAAGGCAACATGCCGGTGGTGCAGCCGCTCATACCGGTCTTTCACCTGCCCTGAAGGCCACGCGCAATCACCATGATTCAAGCCATGAATCGCCCTGAGGAGCACGCCATGCAGGTCGTCGATCCGCACGTCCACTTCTGGAACCTCGACACGCATCACTATCCGTGGCTCGCGAAGCCGGGCACGTCGTTCGTGGGCGATGCACGCGAACTCCAGCACAACTATCTGCCCGCCGACCTGCTGCGCGAAGCGGGTGGGGTGCAGGTGCTCAAGGTAGTGCACGTGGAAGCGAATCACGATCCAGCCGATCCGGTGGAAGAGACGCGCTGGCTCGAATCGATCGCCGACGCCGGGGCGGGCTTGCCCAACGCCATCGTGGCCGCCGCCGACCTGAGCGCGCCCGCTGCGCCCGAGATTCTCGCGGCGCACGCCGCGTTCAAGCGCACGCGCGGTATTCGGCAGATTCTCAACGTGCATGCGAACCCGCTCTACGACTACGTCGGTCGCCACTACATGCGTGATGCAACGTGGCGCAAGCACTTCGCGCTGCTCGAACAGCATGGTCTTTCATTCGACCTTCAGCTCTATCCCGCGCAGATGGAAGAAGCGGCCGCGCTCGCCCGCGGGCATCCCGGCGTGCCGCTCATCGTGAATCACGCGGGCATGTTCGTCGAGCGCAATAGCGTGGAGGGCTGGCACGCCTGGCGCGACGGCCTGCGCGTGCTGGCGGCATGCCCGAACGTGTCGGTCAAGATCAGCGGCCTGGCAATGTTCGATCACGAGTGGACGGTGGAGAGTCTGCGCCCCTATGTGCTCGAAGCAATCGATGCGTTCGGCACTGCGCGCGCGATGTTCGCATCGAATTTTCCGGTCGACAGGCTGTTCGGCAGCTACGCCGATCTGTGGCAGGCGTATGCGCATATCGTGAGCGGCGCGAGCGAGAGCGAGCGCAACGCGCTCTTTCGCGGCAACGCGGAGCGCATCTATCGTATCTAGCGATGTGGCGTGCGCCTCGCGAGATTGCGCACGCAACCCATACGGAGACACGCGTGAGTCTGGAAGAAAACGCGAATGAAAGCGCGAGCCCGGTCGCTGGCGCCGTGCCGCGCCTCGAACTGCGGCGTGCAAGCAAATCGTTCGGACGCGTGCGCGCGCTCGTGGACGGCACGCTCGTGCTCAAGGCGGGTGAGGTGCACGCGCTGCTCGGCGAGAATGGCGCAGGCAAGTCGACGCTCGTGAAGATTCTCGCGGGCGTGCATCTTCCCGATAGCGGCGCGCTGCTGATCGACGGCGCCGAGCGCCAGTTCGCCACGCCCGCGCAGGCGCGCGACGCGGGTATCGCGGTGATCTATCAGGAACCCACATTGTTCTTCGACCTCTCGATTGCCGAGAACATTTTCATGGGGCGCCAGCCCGTGGACAAGCTGGGCCGTATCGACTACGAGGCGATGCGCCGCGAGGTGTCCGCCCTGTTGGCGACGCTCGGCGTGGAGCTCAAACCCGAGCGGCTCGTGCGTGGCCTGTCCATCGCGGACCAGCAGGTGATCGAGATTGCCAAGGCGCTCTCGCTCAACGCGAACGTCCTCATCATGGACGAGCCTACGGCGGCGCTCTCGCTGCCCGAAGTGGAGCGGCTCTTCGCGATTGCGCGCAAGCTGCGCGAGCGTGGCGTGGCGATCCTCTTCATCACGCACCGCCTCGAAGAGGTGTTCGCGCTCACACAGCATGTGACCATCATGCGCGACGGCGCGAAAGTGTTCGATGCGCCCACGGCCACGCTCACGACTCAGGACATCGTCGCGAAGATGGTGGGGCGCGACCTTGCCACGTTCTATCCGAAGGCGGACGTGCAGCCCGGCGAGGTGATGCTGCGCGTGCGTGGCCTCACGCGGCGCGGTGTGTTCAAGGACGTTTCGTTCGACGTGCGCGCCGGCGAGATCGTCGCGCTCGCGGGGCTCGTGGGTGCGGGGCGCAGTGAAGTGGCGCGCGCCGTCTTCGGTATCGATCCCTGCGACGCGGGCCAGGTGCAGGTCGCAGGCAAGGCGCTCAGGATGGGCGTGCCGGCGCGGGCCGTGAGAGCGGGGCTCGCCCTCGTGCCCGAAGACCGGCGGCAGCAGGGCCTCGCGCTCGAACTGAGCATCGCGCGCAACGCGGCGCTCACCGTGCTCGGCCGTCTTGTGCGCTTCGGCCTCATTTCCGCGGGGCGCGAGATGCAGCTCGCGGGCCAGTGGGGTTCGCGCCTGCGCCTGAAGGCGAGCGACCTCAACGCGCCGGTGGCCACGCTTTCGGGCGGCAACCAGCAGAAGGTGGTGCTTGGCAAGTGGCTCGCGACGGGGCCGAAGGTGCTCATCATCGACGAGCCCACGCGCGGTATCGATGTGGGCGCGAAAGCGGAAGTGTATGGCGCGCTCGCCGAGCTCGTGCGCGAAGGCATGGCAGTCCTGATGATTTCGAGCGAGCTGCCCGAGGTGCTCGGCATGGCCGACCGCGTGCTCGTGATGCACGAAGGCCGCATCACCGCCGATATCGCGCGCGCCGACGCCAGCGAGGAGCGCATCATGGGCGCCGCGCTCGGGCAGGCCAACATTCACCTGGGGCACGCGGCATGATGGGTCATTCCACCTCTCCTCATCCGTTGCACGGCGGCGAACCGCACGTGCAGCGGCGCGGCGCGCTGGCACTTGCGATGGCATTTGCACAAACGCTGGCGAAGAGCCGCGAGACCACGCTGTTCGTGGTGCTCGTCATTATCGTGGGCGGCACCGGGCTCGCGAAGCCGGAGTTCCTCAACCTGCAGAACCTGCGCGACGTGCTGCTCAACGTCTCGATCGTGAGCCTGCTCACGGCGGGCATGACGATCGTGATCCTCATGCGCCACATCGATCTTTCGGTGGGCTCCACGGTGGGCATCAGCGCGTACGCGGTCGGCAGCCTCTACGTGGCGTTCCCGCATATGCCGGTGATCGTGGCGCTCGCGGCGGGGCTTGGCATCGGCATGATCGCGGGCTCGATCAACGCGCTGCTCGTGGCGGTGGGGCGCGTGCCTTCGCTGGTCGCCACGCTCTCCACGCTCTACATATTTCGGGGTGCGGATTATGCGTGGGTCCATGGCGGGCAGATCAACGCGACGAGCCTGCCCGATGCGTACTCGCGGCTCGCCACCGGCACCGTGCTCGGCGTGCCGGTGCTCGCGCTGATCGCGCTGGTGCTGCTTGCGGCGCTCTCCGTGTACCTGAAGCAGTTCCGTCCGGGCCGCGAGTATTACGCCATCGGCTCGAACCCGGAAGCCGCGCGGCTCGCGGGCATCAACGTCGAGCGGCGCGTGGCCGTGGGCTTCGTCATCAGCGGCGCGATCGCGGGCCTCGCGGGCGCGCTGTGGCTCGCGCGCTTCGGCACCGTGGACGCGAGCACGGCCAAAGGCATCGAGCTGCAAGTGGTGGCCGCCGCTGTGGTGGGCAGCGTCGCCATCACGGGCGGTGTGGGCACGATACTGGGCGCGGCGCTCGGCGCGCTCGTGCTGGGTGTGATCAGCATCGCGCTCGTGGTGCTGCACGTTTCGCCGTTCTGGGAGCAGGCCATCCAGGGCGCGTTGATCGTCGCCGCGATTGCCGCCGATACGCTGCTCGCCCGCTCCGTCGCCAAACGCATGATGAGGAAACGCGATCATGGCTAAGCCCGCTTCGAAGCCTGATTCCGCCTTGCTCACACGCCGCGCGGGCCTGCCGCTCAACTGGGAGACGCTGCTCGTCGTGATCCTCGTGCTCTCGCTCGTGGCCGGACGCCTGCTCTCCGACGTGTTTCTCACGGGCGCGAACCTCTCCAACGTGCTCGCCGATCTCACCGAAGTCGCGCTGATGGCGCTGCCGATGACGCTCATCATCGTCGCCGCCGAAATCGATCTGTCCGTGGCCTCGGTGCTCGGCGCGTCGAGCGCGCTGCTCGGCGTGCTCTGGCACATGGGCATGCCGATGCCGCTCGCGATGGCGCTCGTGGTGGTGGCGGGCGCGCTCGCGGGCCTGTTCAACGGCCTCGTGATCGTGAAGCTGAACTTGCCCTCGCTCGCGGTCACCATCGGCACGCTCGCGCTCTTTCGCGGGCTTGCCTACGTGCTGCTCGGCGACCGCGCCGTGGCCGACTTTCCGCCCGCCTACACGGCGTTCGGCATGAACACGCTGGGCAGCACCTTCATTCCGCTGCCGTTCCTGATCGTGGCCGCGTGCGCGGTGGTGTTCACGCTGCTGCTGCAGGCCACCGCGTTTGGCCGCAGCCTCTATGCGATCGGCGCGAACAGCACGGCCGCGGCGTTCTCGGGCATCGACGTCGCGCGGATCAAGCTGCGCCTGTTCGTGCTCTCGGGCGCGATGAGCGCGCTTGCCGGCATCGTCTATACGCTGCGCTTCACGAGTGCACGCGGCGACAACGGCGAAGGCTTCGAGCTTTCGGTGATCGCGGCGGTGCTGTTCGGCGGCGTGAGCATCTTCGGCGGGCGCGGCTCGATGTACGGCGTGCTGCTCTCGTTGCTTATCGTAGGCATCCTGAAGAATGCGCTCACGCTCGCGGACGTATCGAGCGAAACGCTCACCATCGTGACGGGCGCGCTGCTGCTCGCCTCGGTGCTGATTCCGAATCTCGCGGCGCGCTGGCGCACGCTGCGCGAAAAGCGCGCGCTCGCGCGCGCGGCAAGCTGAAAACGCAGTCGGCAGCACGCGTCAAGCGAGACTCAAGCGAAACCCCAGGCAGAAAGCAATCGCTCCCATCACCATGGGGCATCCATCGAGGAGACACGTTCATGATGAAGCCAGTACGTCACGTATGCACGGCTTTGCTGTGCGCCATGCTGATGGGCGCGGGCCTGACCGCGCACGCCGCCGGCATCAAGGAGGGCCTGAAAATCGCCTTCGTGCCGAAGCAGATCAACAATCCCTATGAGGTGATCGCCGACAACGGCGGCATGGAAGCCATCAAGGAATTCAAGGGCGACGGCAAGGTGGTCGGGCCTTCGGATGCGGGCGCTTCCTCGCAGGTTTCGTACATCAACACGCTCACCACGCAGCACCAGGACGCCATCGTGATCGCGGCCAACGACGCGAACGCGCTCGTGCCGTATCTGAAACGCGCAATGGCGCAGGGCATCAAGGTCGTCACCTTCGATTCGGACACCGCGCCCGCGGGCCGGCAGCTGTTCGTGAACCAGGCCAACGCGGAAAGCATCGGGCGCGGCCAGATGCAGCTCGTGGCGAAGCTGATGAACAACGAAGGCGAGTTTGCGATTCTCTCGGCCACGCCGAACGCGACCAATCAGAACACCTGGATCAAGTGGATGAAGGAGGAGCTCAAGAAGCCCGAGTACGCGAAGATGAAGCTCGTGAAGATTGCCTATGGCAACGACGACGACCAGAAGTCCTTTGTCGAGACTCAGGGCTTGTTGCAGGCTTATCCGAATCTGAAGGCGATTGTTGCGCCCACTTCGGTGGGGATTGCGGCGGCGGCGCGCTATATCTCGTCGACGCCCAGCAAGGGCAAGGTGGCCGTGACGGGCCTCGGCACGCCGAACCAGATGCGCGCGTTCGTGAAGAACGGCACGGTGAAGGCATTCCAGCTTTGGGACCCGGGTGCGCTCGGCTATCTCGCGGCCTATGCGGCGGCCAATCTCGCCTCGGGTACGATCAGCGGCAAGGAGGGCGAGTCGTTCGAAGCCGGCAAGCTCGGCAAGCGCACCATCGGCAAGAGCGGCGAAATCATTCTTGGGCCGCCAACAACCTTTGATGCTTCGAATATCGATAACTTCAATTTTTGAAGCTGGACGAGGTCGCGCAACACAATGCGGCGCTCATGGAGCAGGCCGTCGGGTTGCGCGAGGCGGTGGGGGTGTTCAGGCTCGCGGGGGGCGCGAGCCGTTCAAGCCCGATGCAGGGCTTGATCCCACGATGGGCTTGATCCCAAGGGCGGGCTTGAACGCGATGCGGGTTCAAGCCCAGTGCGGGCTCAATTCCATCGAGGGCTTAATCCCATCGATGGCTTAATCCCAATCGCGGTGCTTGTAGTGGTGATGACGGCCGTGATAGCCGTGCGAGTACTCGTTGGCGTACGAGTTCG
>DATEJU010000345.1:0-3239 GCA_035277805.1 Paraburkholderia sp.
CTGACGCCCCCGATTCCCATGCCTTCTTCTTTTGCGCGCTACCTTACGTTCGTCTTGCTGGCCGTTGCGTTGATCCTGCCTTATGCGGTCGTCGCACACACGTATCCGATCCCGACGTTCTACGCTGAATTCACTGCACTCGCGCTCTATCTGATGGTCGGCGCAGGTGTCTGGCTGCTGGTGCGCTCCGCGCGGCCGGCCAACGACTTCAGGTCGCCCGCGGTCGCGCTCGTGCCGCTTGTCTTCGGCTTGCTGCTCATCGTACAAACCGTCGCGCTGCCGGTCGCACAGCCGTCGATGAACTGGCTGGGCGCGGGCTATCTGCTGGCCGCCTTCATGGCCGTCCACGCGGGCTACGGCATCACGCGCGTGAACCTCACCCGCGCGGCGATGGTGTGGGGCGCCTGGGCGCTCGTGATCGGCGGCCTGTTCGCGGTGTTCTGCCAGGTCATCCAGCTCCTGCATCTCGAAACGAAGGTCACGCCGCTCGTCGTCGCCTATAACGTGCAGTTCGACCGGCGGCCATTCGGCAACATGGCGCAGGCCAACCACCTCGCGACCTACATCGCCTTCGCGACGGCGGCGGCGCTGTATCTCGTGCAGACGCGCCGTCTGAACGTCCTGCTGTGGGTCGTGCTTTCGGCCATCTACTCGGGTGGCCTGGCGCTCACCGTGTCGCGCGGCCCGTGGCTGCAAATGGCCGTGATCGTCGTCGCGGGCTTCTGGATGGCGCTTTGCGCGACGCGCGGCGTGCACGCAGAAGGCGAGGACGGCACTGCCGGCGGCGCGCTCACCCGCGCCGGCAGCGCGCGCGCCTGGGTCGTGCCCGTCGTGCTTTTCGCGATCTTCTTCGCCGTGAATGGGCTCGTGCGCTGGGCCAACGTCCACTATCAGCTGCAGCTCGACCAGTCGGCGGCCGACCGCTTCAAGGACGCCGGCCAGATCGCGCCGCGTATCGCGCTATGGCGCTACGGCTGGACGATGTTCAAGACGCATCCGCTCCTGGGCGTGGGCTGGGGCGACTTCCCGATCCATCAGTTCGAGCTCGCGCGCAAGCTGGGCGGCGTCGAGATCGCCAACAACTCGCACGACATCTTCATCGACCTGCTCGCCAAGACCGGCGTGCTGGGCTGCGCGATCGTCGTGATCGGGCTCGTCGCGTGGTTCGTGCGCGCGCTGCGCGTGCCGCATACGGCAGAGCGCATTTTTGGCTTTGCGCTGATTGGCGCGCTGGTCATGCATGCACTCGTGGAGTATCCGCAGCAGTACATGTTCTTCCTGCTGCCCGCGATGTTCGTGTTCGGCCTGCTCGAGACGAAGCCGCTGCGCTTCGTGCCGCCGGGCGTCACGCGCGCTGCGTATGCAGTGGTCGTGTTCGGCGGCATCGCGTCGCTGTGGCCGGTGCTGCGCGACTACAACCGCGCCGAAGTGCTGTACTACGGCTCGCATCCCGCGCAGGAATATGCGCAGGAACCGTCGTTCCTGTTCCGCGCATGGGGCGATTACGGCATGGCGACGCTCATGCCGATCAATGCTGCGGACCTCGCGACCAAGCTCGCGGCGCACGAGCGCGCGATTGCGCTGCTGCCGGGCGAGACCGTGCTGCGTCGCTATGCGGTGCTGCAGGCGCTCGACGGGAATATGGATGGTGCGTTCGATACGGTCGAGCGCCTGAAGATCTTCGCGCTAGAGCTTCATGATTGGCCCACGCAACTGGCTTCGCTCTATAGCCTGTGCGACGACGAGCCGACGCTCGCGGGCTTCAAGGCAGCGCTCGTCAAGAAGTACGGTCTGCCTGCGACCAAGGTCGAAGAAGACGAGGACGATTCGGACAATTGATGATTGGGCGCCGCGGCCGAGCCTTCACTCGCCGCGACGCCGACGAACGCTCCGGGCTCGTCGCTCCCCGCGCCGTGCCCGTCATGCCTTAGCTCGCCGCCGCCACCCAATCGCCCGACTTCCCGCCGTGCTTCTCGAGCACGCGCACATCGGTGATCGTCATGCCGCGGTCCACCGCCTTGCACATGTCGTAGACCGTCAAGAGGCCCACTTGCACGGCGGTCAGCGCTTCCATCTCCACGCCCGTGCGGCCGAGCGTCTCCACCTGCGCCGTGCAATGCACGCCCGGCAGCGTCTCGTCGAGCGCGAAATCGACCTTCACGCGCGTGATCGCGAGCGGATGGCACAGCGGAATCAGGTCCGAGGTGCGCTTGGCGCCCTGGATCGCGGCGATGCGCGCGACGCCGATCACGTCGCCTTTCTTCGCGTTGCCGTCGCGCACCAGCGCGAAGGTGGCGGGCAACATGCGGATCGTGCCGCTCGCCACGGCGATGCGTCTGGTTTCGGCCTTGCCGCCGACGTCGACCATGTGCGCGTCGCCTGCGGCGTCGAAATGCGTGAGTTCGGGCATGGTGGGTTCTCCGTGAGGGGCGCCTATCTTAACAGCGCGGTGCGTGCGCGAAGCCCGGGCGCGCTTGTCCCTGATCGTCCGCGCCTGGCCGTTCGACCTGGCACCTCGAGGCCGGGATGGCGCACCGTGCGGGCTACAATTGTCCGGTGGCTGGCCGCCTGGCCGGCAATCCGCTTTTCCCGAGCCTGTCATCAATGCATCTGAAACGGCTGCTTGCTGCCTGGTTGTGCGCAACGCTCGCCGTTCCACCGCAAGCGTACGCGCAGGCGCCGGGCGGTGGGGCGGGGGCATCGGCTGCGCCTGCAGCCGTGCTCGATCTCGGCGCCGCGAGCGCTCCCGCGTCCGGCGCAGCCGGACCGGGCGCCAGCAGGCCGCCGCCCGGCAAACCCGGCGTTGCGATGTCGGGTGCTACTGCGTCGGGTGTCTCTGGCTCGAGCATCGCTACGTCGGGTGTCGCTGCTTCGGGCGTGGCAGCGCTCGCCGCCGATGCGCCCGCGCTCGTGAGCGGCCCGCTCGACGACGATGCCGACCCCGTCATTCCCGCCTCGATCGCGCAGGGCGTTTTCGGCACGTATGGCGGCGCGCAGAGTCGCTTCGGCGCGCTGGGATCGGGGCAATCCGCAAACTCCGCGAGTGCTCCAGGCACGCGCGGCAACACCAGTGTGCGCGCACCGGCCTGGGTCCCGCAATTGCCCGATCTCGGCGACGGCTCGGGCGGCGCGCTCACGCCGCAGGCCGAGCGCCGCATCGGCGAGCGCGTGATGCGCGAGATCCGGCGCGACCCCGACTATATCGGCGACTGGCTCGTGCGCGACTATCTCGATTCGGT
>DATEJU010000346.1:0-7004 GCA_035277805.1 Paraburkholderia sp.
CGGGGATCACCACAATCAGCATGGCCCAGGTGGAGGTCGCGATCAGCGACTTTTCCGCCATGCCCACGCTACCTTTGGGGTCGAGGACTTCCATGTTGCATCCGGAAAGACACATGGCCAATCCGGCACTGACGGGAAGCAATAACCTTTGCAAGGTCGTTCTTTTCATCACGTTTGCCTGAAATTCATTCATTGAATAGTTCCGGACACATCCCCTGACATCCGACAAAGGAAGCGCGCCCGAATCATACAGCCGCTTTGATCGAAGACAATCAATGAATGCAGAAAATGACCTTTGCCAAAACGAAATCGAGACACTATGTCGCATGTGTTCGCGAGATTTGTCGCGCCTCGGGAACACACGCACGTCGTGCCCTGCTCCGCACTTGACATCGATCCGCAGCGGCTCTTTTCGAATCTCAAAATTCGAAAACTTCTGGGCGCACTCGCGCGCCGCGCCGCCTCACGGCGGGGCGGCGCGCAGGTGCGCCGTCATTCCTTACTGATCATTTACGTGCTTTACGTCGGCGAGTGCTGCACGGCATGAACGTCCGCGCCCGCGCGCACGGATTCCGTTTGCGCGGCATCCTCGACGGGTTGCTTGGTGCGGCCGGCCTGGGTGACGAGGTTCGCCGCCGAGAGCTCGATCGCGTCGGTCATGGGCTTCGGATAGAGGCCCACGGCCAGCACCAGCGCTGCGAGCGAAGCGAAGATCAGCGTTTCGCGGCGGCCGAGGTCGGCCAGCTTCGCAACGCCCTTGTTCGCCACAGCGCCGAAGATCACGCGCTTGTACATCCACAGGGTGTACGCAGCGCTCAGAATGAGAGTCGTCGCGGCAATCGCGCCGATCCAGAAGTTCACGCGAACGGCGCCCATGATGACCATGAACTCGCCCACGAAGCCCGAAGTGCCCGGCAGGCCCACGTTGGCCATGCAGAACAGCATCATGAAGGTCGCATAGCGCGGCATCACGTTGACAACGCCGCCATAGGCCGAGATGGTGCGCGTGTGCGTACGATCGAACAGCACGCCGACCGAAAGCAGCAGCGCGCCCGAGACGAAGCCGTACGAGATCATCTGCACGATCGCGCCTTCGGTGCCGATCTGGTTGAAGAGGAACAGGCCCAGCGTCACGAGGCCCATGTGGGAGACCGTCGAGTACGCGAGCAGCTTGGTCATGTCGGTCTGCGCGAGCGCGAGCAGGCTCGAGTACACCACGGCCACGAGCGAAAGCGTGATGATCACCGGCGCAAAGAAGTGCGCGGCATCGGGCGTGATCGGCAGCGTGAAGCGCAGGAAGCCGTAGCCGCCGAGCTTGAGCATCGCCATCAGCACGGTTGCGCCGGTGGGCGCTTCGAGGTGGACGTCGGGTAGCCAGGTGTGGAACGGCCACATCGGCACCTTGACCGCGAAGGCCGCGAAGAAGCCGATGAAGACGAGAATCTGCGGAACGAAGCCGAGCGTGATGTTATGCCACGCCGACATGTCGAAGGTGTGCGACTGGTTGTAGAGATACAGCATCGACACCAGCATCAGCAGCGAACCGGCCAGCGAGAAGAAGAAGAACTTCACTGCTGCGTAGGAGCGGCGCGCATGGCCCCACGTGCCGATCAGCAGGTACAGCGGAATCAGCGTCGCTTCGAAGAACACGAAGAAGAGCATGCCGTCGGTGGCCGCGAAGGTGCCGACCATCAGGCCCGAGAGGATCAGGAACGCGCCGAAGTACTGGGCGACGCGCACCGTGATCGACGCCCACGAGGCGATCACGATCACGAGCGTGGTGAACGCGGTGAGCACGACGAGCCACATCGAAATGCCATCGATCCCGAGACGCCAGGCCACGCCGAAGTCGGGCAGCCAGTTGCGGAATTCGACGAACTGCATGCCGGTAACGTGGTTGTCGAAACCCGTGATCAGCGGCAAGGTCAACAGCAGGCCAACGACGGCGCCGATCAACGACAGCCAGCGTGCGCGCTGCGGATGACGATCCGACCCGACGCGCAGCACTGCCACGCCGAACAGGATGGGAATCCAGATCGCCAGACTCAGGAATGGAACGGATTGCATTTCAACGGGACCTCAAAAATGCGGAGCGAATAGCTTCGTCAGCGCACGGACTGGTGCGCAAGCAACTTGAAAGATTGACGTGGGGTGAAAATCGGACCAGACAGGCTGTAATGGATTCGTCAGCTACGAGGCGAAATGCAACACACGTTCAAGGGTTAACGAGGGTAATCGGTATACGGAACTTTTGCAGCGCAACAACACGGGTCGAATCGAAAATTGACACAAGTCATTGTTTTTATTCAAAACTGTACTAAGGCGAAATACAACAAATTGCTTCGAGGACATCTTTTTTGATCACGAAAGTGCCTCTCGCGACCTCCAGGACGGCTCAAGACGCGACATGGGGTCGCGCCGTGCGGCCCGAATAATACCTTACCTGTTCCTTTCGTTTCAATGACTTATGCATCGCGCCATGGCGCCAGGAAGCGTGCCAGCCCCGCCCCGCGCGCGTTTGCGCGGTGCAAAAAAAAGCCCCGACCGTTTGCGGGTCGGGGCCAACTCTCACGATGCGCCAGCGGCGCTGGTGCACGCATGGCCGGCACTTTAGCCCCTTCCGGCCCCCGAATTAAGCGGGCCGCCTGGAAGAGTCCTTTCTGGCGCGCCACGAGATCCGGATGCCACCGCCAACACGCCGCAGGGTCGCCATCTGGCATCGGTTTATTTTGCAAATAAGAATCATTTGCATTTAAGAGAGCGTTGCCGCATCATGAAGCCCATGCCGGCATGGCCGGCCCCGAATGAACTCCGGCCGACAGGAGGCTTCATGAACCAGACCGCCCCATTCGCAAGAAATGACACGCTGATCGACGAAACCTTCGTCCAGCATCCGGACAGCGCCGAGCAAACCGTGCTGCGCGCGGTGCGCTCCTGGCTGCGCCCGCACTGCGACGCGTACGGCAAAGCCGAAAGCTGGCACGGCGTGCTCGCCGAGGCCGGGCTTGCCGTGGACGGCATCGGCTACTTCGACCTGTTGATGGCCACGCTGTGCCGCGCCTCGTGCCGCCCGCTCGACACGCGCTGCCGCTGTGCTTCTGAACTGGCGAAGGACGAAGGCTCGCTGCTGCAAGTGATCGCGCTCCTGCAGTCGACGCGCAGCGAGGCCGCCGTGCAGTTGCTCAACGACTGGCTGCCGCCCCCCAGCGTGAGCGGCATGCTCAAGACGGCGCGCTGGTTCGCCATCGCGTTGCTCGACGCGGGCTTGCGGCTCAGCCACCGCGTGCGCCGCGTCACGTACATGCACTGAATGCCTGGATGCCGCGCGATGATTGCGCGGTCTTTCGTCAGCGATAAATTAATCAGGATCGCCAATCATATCGTCATGTCGCTTCTCGCCGCGAGCGCGCACCGGGCGCGAGCCGAGACGCGCCCTCACATAGCGCCGCGCGGCGCGCGCCATCTTCGGATACAGCTCGCCCGGGACCGGTAGGCCGGCCCCCGCAAATAACATAAGCGCACCGAGCGCGAGCACGGCGCAGAAGAGGAACGTGCCGCGATAGCCGAACGCCTGCACGAGCAAGCCTGAGAGCACGCCGGAAAGAATCGAGCCCAGCCGCGCGGAGTTGAAGAACAGCGCCGTGGCGCCCCCCGGCGATTCGGGCATCAGATCCTGCACGTAGGTCATGCCGAGACACGACGTGACGGCCACCACGAATGCGTTGAGGATCTGCATGGGAATGAGCGCGTGCACGCCGGGCGCCGCCGACATCGACACGAAATACACCGCATGCACGACGGCACAGGCGGCCAGCCAGTGCAGCTTGTTCAGGCGCGACGCCTTTGCGCCGAGCGCGAGCATCATCGGAATTTCCATGAACGCGCCCAGCCCGAGCATGATCGAGACGTCGATGCGCGTGCCATTGAGGCCGTGCACGATATAGAGCGGCAGCACGATCATCGTCGCGTTGGCAGCAAGGCCGATGAGCGTGAGCGCAACCACCGCGCGCATGATGTCGCTCTGCGAAACGTCGGGCGCGCGCACGTGCCCGCGCGGCTTCACCGCGGGCTGCACTTCGGCCTGGGTAAGCGGCTGCCCTTCGTAGGGCGCCACAGCCGCTTCGGCATGCTGGACGACCTCCCCTGCCGTGGGCCGCGTCATCAGATGCTGCGTGGCGTGCTCGTCCTGACGCGGCTCGCGCATGCGCAACACAATCGTCCCGCAGGCAGCGAAGCTCGCTGCCGCGAACAGGAACAGTCCGTAGAAGCTGGTCGCGGCGAGCACCAGCGCACCGACCGCTGGCCCGAACACCCAGGCTGCCGAAAGAATCGTGCGCAGCGTGGCGCTCGCGAAGGTGCGCTCGGCGTCGTCGGCGGCCGGCAAGGCCGCACGGCTGAACGAGAACACGAGTGAAAGCGCGCAACCGCCCGCGCCGATGAACGCGATGCCCACCGCGAGCAGCAAGCGGTAGTCGCGCACGATGCATAAGCACAGATAGCCGAGCGTGGCCGCACACAGCGAGGCGAGCAACAGCGGCCGATGCTTGCCGGTGGCGTCGCTCCAGCGCCCGGCCGCCGTGCTGGCGATCACGCCGCTCGCCGCGATCGCGGTCATGAACACGCCGAGCCGCAACGGCGTCATGCCGGCACGTTCGATGCCGAACAAGGACAGATAGGGGGCGGTGAACGACATCGCCACGCCCAGCATCAGGGTGGCGCCGGCAAGCGGCAAAAAGCCGGGAATACGCAGAAGACCGGCAAAGCGCGAGTTCTTGAGCACGGCGCGACGCAGAGTGGGAAGAGAATCCGCAACGCGGGGCGTCGCGATCAGGCGTATCGAGCGCGATTATCGTGCGGAAGCCGAGCCTCGCGCAAGGCGGTTACAAGGCGTATCAGCATCTGGGTGCGCTATCCACAGATTTTGTTCACAGGCCTGTGCGTAACCTTGGGACGACTGCGGCAAGTATCTGATGCGTATCGGATTGTGCACGCCGTTTCCGATTGCAGCAGATTCGTTGTGGATGCGAAACGCGACGCGGGCTTGTCCACAGATTTTGGGCATAGCCTTGTGGGCAACCTTGGGACATTCACGCTAAGCCCATGATCGGAAACAGCAAGTCCGCAAAAGCCACGGTGAATGCACAAATTCTGCGCAAAAAAGTTGTCCACAGTTTGTGTTGAGAACTCTGTTGATAACCGCCTCGGGATTTCGCCAACTCATTGATCGGACGGAAAGTTCATCGATTCAGTCACGGAAGCGGCAACTGCGTTTCCAATAGGCAACTCGCTCGCCGCCCTCCTGACCCGCGATGAATACGGGCGCGTCAGCCTCCTGCCCTCCTCGCGCCCGCACGACCCTCGACGCCATCACGCCAGATCGAGCGCGCCCGAGAGATCGCCTGGCGGCGTCTGCCCGCGCGTGGCGCAGGCGCGATCGCGCGACGCCACGCCGTCGAGCGGCACGAGTCCGTGCACGCGGCTGATGAAGCGCAGGATCGAGTTCGTATCGTAGAACGTGTGGTCCACGTAGCCCTTCTTCGCGAACGGCGCGATCACGAGCGCCGGGATGCGCGAGCCCGGCCCCCAGCGGTCACCCTGCGGCGGCGCGACCGGATCCCACCAGCCCCCGTTCTCGTCGTGCGTCATCACGATCACCGTATTCGCCCAGTGCTCGCTGCGCTGCAGATGCTCGATCACGGCGGCGATGTGGCGGTCGCCCGACGCGACGTCGGCGTAGCCAGCATGCATGTTCAGGTTGCCCTGCGGCTTGTAGAAAGTGACGGCGGGCAGCCGTCCCGCGTCGATGTCGGCGAGCAGACGGTTCGTGACCGGGTCGTCGCCGAGGCCCGCATCGCGCAGATGCCGCGTGCGCGCCGCCGTGCCCGGCGCATAGTTGGCGAAATAGTTGAACGGCTGATGGTGATACTGGAAGTCAGGCACGGCGCCCGTGTCGCGGTGGTCGAGCGCGTACTGCCAGGCGCCGCTGTACCAGGCCCAGTCCACGCCCTTGGCCGAAAGCCGGTCGCCGATCGTCGCATAGGTTTGCGGCGGCATCACGCGTGGATTGGCCGGATCGGCCCATGCGGGATTGCCGCCAACCGCTGGCCGAACGCTGCTCGGCTGATACGGCGGCGCCATCGTGTTGACCGCATAGCCGTCGGGCGTGAAAAGACCATCGTTCACAAACTTCGGCGGCCCGCCGAGCGCCGAGGACGAGCAATTGGGCGCAAGCTTCAAACGGGTGCCGAGCGGATCGTCGCCTTCGAGCACGGAGACGAGATGCTTTGCCGGACTCGACTGAATGTCGGGATAGTACGGCGCCTGCGCGGAAATCAGATAGATGTGATTGAGCCAGGAGCCGCCGAACGCCGCCATGAAGAAGTTGTCGCAAAGCGTGTATTGCTGCGCGAGTTTCCACAGCCGCAGCGTATCGGCGGAGTTCTCGTAGTAGCCCATCACGAGGCCGCCCGAATCGCCCCACGCGGCGAACTGGTCGTTGCGGCCCGCGTTGATCTGCATCTGGTTCTGGTAGAAGCGATGGATGAGATCGCGCGTGATGATTCCGTTCGGCAACGGATGGCCCTGCGCGTCTACGATGCGAAACGGCCGGTTCGCGAGGCCGGTGATGGCCTGCTCGCCGATCATGTAGCGCTTGCCGTCGAACTCCTGCGCCCGCGGAACCAGGCCGCCCCAGATCTTCGGCAACTGCGTGAGCGGCGTCTTGCCGTCGCGGTCGAGCTGCATATAGCGCTGCGCAGGCACGCCGGAGAGCGGCGTCTGCACGCCCGGGAAATTGCCGTAGAGATTGACGAAGCTGCGGTTCTCCGCATAGATCACGACGATGTGGCGCACCTGGTCGCGCAGCGCCGCGTCGAGGCGCGTGTCGCCCGCACTGCGCGGCGCCGCGCCCGCGCCTGGCTCGGGCGACTGGCAGCCGCCGAGCGCAATTCCCACGCCAACCGCCGCGATCCCGCCCAGCACGCGCCGGCGCGCAGGATCGTCCG
>DATEJU010000347.1:0-3451 GCA_035277805.1 Paraburkholderia sp.
ATTCAGACGCTCTATCAGGAAGTCAATCTCTGCCCGAATCTCTCGGTGGCGGAGAACATTTTCGCTGGCCGCCAGCCACGCAAGCGCGGCCTGATCGACTGGAAAACGATCCACCGGCGGGCGGGGGAGGCGCTCGCCGGCCTCAATCTCTCGCTCGACGTCACGCAGTCGCTCGACACCTACCCCATCGCCATGCAACAGATGGTGGCGATCGCGCGCGCCGTTTCTGTCGATGCGCGCATCCTGATTCTCGACGAACCGACATCGAGTCTCGACGAGGGCGAAGTCGCGCGCCTCTTCGACGTGCTGCGCAAGCTCAAGGCGTCGGGCATCGCGATCCTGTTCGTCACGCATTTTCTCGAGCAGACCTACGCGATCTCCGACCGCATCACCGTAATGCGCAACGGCGAGCGCGAGGGCGAGTATCTCGCCGCCGAACTGCCGGTGCAGACGCTGGTCGCCAAGATGGTGGGCGTCAGTCACGCCGATGAGCGGTTCGCGCGCACCGACGAGCCGCCTCGCGTGCCCGGTACGCACGAGACACACGAAACGCAAGGCACGCAAGAAAGGCACGCACAGGGCGCCGCCGCGCAAGCTGGCGAGCCGTATCTTGCCGCGCAGGGCATCGCCCGCCGGGGCGTGCTCAACGCGCTCGATCTGGAAGTGCGGCCAGGGCAGATTCTCGGCCTCGCCGGCCTGCTGGGCTCGGGACGCACGGAAACCGCGCAGCTCCTGTTCGGCGCGGAGCGCGCCGACGCGGGCGCCGTGCGCATCCACGGCAAGACCGTGAAGCTCGCCTCGCCGCGCGACGCGGTCCGTCACGGCATGGCGTATTGCCCCGAGGATCGCAAGAAGGAAGGCATCGTCGCCGATCTCTCGATCCGCGAGAACATCGTGCTCGCGCTGCAAGCGCGGCGCGGCTGGTGGCGCATGATCGGCCGCGCCCGCCAGCGCGAGCTCGCCAACGTCTATATCGCGCAGCTCGGCATCAAAGCGCGCGACGCGGAGCAGCCCATCGGCCTGCTTTCGGGTGGCAATCAGCAGAAGGTGCTGCTCGCGCGCTGGCTCGCGACCGAGCCGCGCCTTCTGATCCTCGACGAACCCACGCGCGGCATCGACGTGGCCGCCAAATTCGAAATCATGGACCGCGTGCGCGCGCTCTGCGCGAAGGGCCTGGGCATTCTCTTCATCTCCTCGGAGATCAGCGAAGTGGTGCGCGTGAGCGACCGCATCGCGGTGCTGCGTGACCGGCGCAAGGTCGCCGAGCTCTCGGGCGAGGCGCGCTCCGAGCACGAGGTGTACGGGCTCATTGCCGGAGACCGCAAATGAACGTGCGCCCGCCTTCCGCTTTGCGTTCCGGCCTGCCCGCGTGGCTCGCGCTGCTGCTCAAGCATCCGCTCGTGTGGCCCGCGGTGACGCTCGTGGCGTTGTTCGCCGTCGACGTCGCGCATCGCGCGAACTTTCTCTCCATCACGCTGCTCGGCGGGCATCTGTTCGGCGCGCCTATCGATATTCTCATGCGCGCCGCGCCGCTCGTCGTGGTCTCGCTCGGCATGACGCTCGTGATTGCCACGCGCGGCATCGACATTTCAGTGGGCGCCGTGGTCGCGATCGCGGGCGCGGCGGCAGCCACCGTGCTCGCCGACGACCCCTCGCGCGTTCCCGCCGCGTTCGGCGCGGCGCTCGCCGTGGGCCTGCTCGCGGGCATGTGGAACGGGCTGCTCGTGGCCTTCGTCGGCATGCAGCCGATCATCGCAACGCTGATCCTCATGGTGGCCGGACGCGGCGTCGCGCAACTGCTCACCGGCGGCCAGATCATTCCCATCGGCGCGAAAGGCTATTTGTATGCGGGCGGCGGCTATCTCGCGCTGGTGCCCTGCGCCGTATGGATCGCAATCGCCGTGACGGTGCTTACCGTGCTCATCGTCAACCGCACGGCGCTTGGGCTCTTCATCCGCTCCATTGGCGTGAATCCCGTGGCCGCGCGGCTCGCGGGCCTCTCTTCGCAAGCCGTGGTGTTTGGCACTTATGCGTTTTGCGGCGTGACGGCGGCCATCGCCGGCATCCTCATCAGTTCGAACGTGCGCAGCGCCGATGGCAACAACGCCGGCCTCCTGCTCGAGCTCGATGCGATCCTCGCCGTCACGCTAGGCGGCACCTCGCTCTCGGGCGGACGCTTCAGCCTCGCGGGCACCGTGCTAGGCGCGCTCATCATCCAGACGCTCACCTACACCACCTATTCGATCGGCGTGCCGCCCGAGGCCACGCTCGTCGTCAAGGCCGTGGTCGTGCTGTGCGTGTGCGTGACCCAGTCGCCCGCCGCGCGCGCGTTCGCCGCCCAGCAACTCAAGCGCATCGCGCTCGCGCGGCGCGCACGAGCCTAGCGCTCAAATAAGGACTTCGGGGAAACCGAGCATGAACCGCCCACCGCCCGCCAACACCCCCCATGCCGCTTCTGGCGCGCTCGCCGCGTTGCGGCGCAGCGTCTCGCGCTTCGTCGATCCGCGCGTGCTGCCCATCGTCGTCACGGTGCTGCTGTTCGCGGCGCTGTTCGGCTTCGGCTCGGTGATGTACACCGGCTTCTTCTCGCTACAGGTTTTGTTCGGACTCCTCGTCGACAACGCATTCCTGCTGATCGTAGCCATCGGCATGACGTTTGTGATCATCTCGGGCGGCATCGATCTGTCCGTGGGCGCCGTGGTCGCGCTCACGACGATCCTGTGCGCCGTGGGCACCGAGAAGCTGCACTGGTCGGTGGCCATCGTCGTGCCGCTCGTGCTGCTGTTCGGCGCGCTCTATGGCGCGGCGATGGGCGCGCTGATCCACTTCTTCCGGCTGCAGGCCTTCATCATCACGCTCGCCGGCATGTTCCTCGCGCGCGGCGCCTGCTTTCTCATCACCACCGAATCCATCCAGATCAACGACCCGGGCTTTCACGCGCTCTCCGAATTCAGCATCCCGGTGGGCAGCGGCTCGCTCACCACGGGCTCGCTCATCGCGCTCGCCATGCTCGCAGCGGGCATCGTCATTGCCCATTTCACGCGCTTCGGGCGCAACGTCTACGCCATCGGCGGCAACGAGCGCTCGGCGCTGCTCATGGGCCTGCCTGTCGCGCGCACCAAGATCGCCGTCTACGCGCTCTCGGGCTTCTGCTCCGCGCTCGGCGGCGTGGTGTTCACGCTCTATGTGCTCTCGGGCTACGGCCTGCAGGCTCAGGGCATGGAGCTCGACGCCATCGCCGCGACCGTGATCGGCGGCACGCTGCTCACGGGCGGCGTGGGCTACGTGATCGGCTCGGTGTTCGGCGTGGGCATCCTCGGCACGATCCAGACGCTCATTACCTTCGACGGCACGCTCAGTTCCTGGTGGACGCGCATCGTGATCGGCGCCCTGCTCTGCGCCTTCTGCCTGTTGCAGCGCGCCACCGAGCGCCACGCCGCGCGCCGCAAGG
>DATEJU010000348.1:0-16942 GCA_035277805.1 Paraburkholderia sp.
GCTTCGGCGGCCGGGCTGGGCGCGCCCGGCTCGCCGGCCGGGTCCTGCGCGGCGGCCGGGGCGGCTTGTGCTGCGTCCGCCTCGATGAGTGCGGTCAGGTTTTTGGCGAACTGGTTCAGCAGTTGCTGCGAGAGCGCCTCGATCATCCCGGCGCCGCGTCCGTACTGCGCGACGGTGCCCGAGAGGTTCACGTCCGAGAGGACGTCGACCTTGGTCTTGCCGCCGGCGGCGTCGCTGACGACCGCGTTGATCTGCGCATCGGCGCCGCCACGGCCTTTCGTGTCGGTGCCGCTTGCCGACACCACGACCGTGCGGATGACGTCGTTCTGCTCAGCAATCTTGAATTTGCCCGCGAACTTCAGCGTGAGCGGGCCGAGCTTGACGGTGAAGCCACCCTTGTAGCTGCCGTCGGGCTGCTGTTCCTTGAGTTCCGCGCCCGGAAAACACGGCGCGGAGCGTTCGATGTCGATCATGGTCTTCCAGACGTCCGAGGGCGCTGCATCGACGGTGAAAGACGAACGGATGGTGATTGCCATACTGCCTCCTTGGGGCGATCGGCCCGTGCGGGCGCCGCTCCATTTATTCGGTCACTGCTGAGCCGCGCGGCGCGTGAGACGGTCCCCACGCGCGGGCGGGCTCGCGTTTCATTTCATTGAGCGAGGGTCGACAGAAAATCGTCGAATACCCTGGCGAAGACTTCGCGCATGTCGAACGCGCCAAAGTGCGCCGCGCCCGGAACCACGACGAAACGGTGGTTCGGCAGCGCGTCGGCGATCTTCTGCGAGACCGCCGGCGCAATGCTCGCATCGGCATCGCCCGCGACGACGAGCGCCGGTGCCGGCACGCCCGGCAGTTCGCCGAGATTGTCGAGCTGCGAAATCGCCTGCCAGTTCGCGCTCCAGCTGTACCAGTCGTCAGCGGCAAGGCGCGCGCGGCACTTCTGGACGAGGTCGGGGCGCGGCGTGTCCTCGGCGAACCAGCGCGCGATCGTGTCGTCGATCACTTCGGACATCGATCCTTTGCGGCTCATGTCGCCGCGCGCGAGTATGCGCGGGCGCACTTCGTCGGGGAATCCGCCGGCCGTTGCGCAGAGAATCAGCGCGCCGGCCAGCTCGGGGAACTGGATCGCGACACGCTGCGCAATCATGCCGCCCATCGATACGCCGATCAGCGTGGCACCGCGCAGGCGCTCCTGGCGCAGCACCGCGGCGACATCGGCCGCATGGTCGGCGAGCGTGACGGGCGAGGTGACGGCACTGGAGTCGCCGTGGCCGCGGATGTCGATCGCGACGACGTCGTACGATGCGGCCCAGTGCTCGACGTATTCGTCCCACCAGCTCCGGTCGACGCCGATCGGGTGAAGCAGAACCAGCGGCCGACCCGTCCCGCGACGGGAGTAGGCGATGCGGCCGGCTGGGATTTCGCAGAAAGTTGAATGAGACATGACGTATTCGGGTAGTGCGCGGGGTAACACAGGCGCTTCGCGCGATCGGCAACGCACAGCGCAAAACGCCTGCGACCCTCTGGACATCGCGCGTGCGCGCCTGGGACAAGATGACGAATCGCGGTCGCCTTCACGAACCGCGAGCCGTCTTCAGGCAGCCGCTGCGGCTTTCGCCTTCAGGTCGAGCACGACGGCCTTCGCGCGACGCAGCCCTTCGGCGGCAACGGGAATGCCTGCATAGACGCCGGCCTGCAGCACCACCTCGGCGATCTGCTCTTCCGTCACACCATTGTTCACCGCGCCACGCGTGTGAACTTCGAATTCGTGCCAGCGGCCGAGCGACGCCAGCATCGCGAGATTCAGCATGCTGCGCATCGGGCGCGTGAGGCCCGCACGGTTCCACACGTTGCCCCAGCACACGTCTTCTGTGTACTCGAGAAACACGGTGTCGAAAAGATGAGGGTTCGCGTTGCTTTGCGTGTGGCTCGCGCCCAGCACTTCCTTGCGGATCTTTGCGCCGATGGCACGACGTTCGGAGAGCGTGATGTCTTCCATGAGTGTCCTTTCGGGTTCAACGAGCAGTTGTACGATTGTATAATGGGACCCAGTATCGACGCTTCGCTGCGGAATGTCAATATGATTGTATTACGAAGTTTCGCGCGGCTCTATTAATTCATATGGCAAAGGACGGAATGAATACCAACAGACAGGTAGTGCGGCCGGTGGCAACGCTGCGCCAGCAGGTGATCGACGGGTTGCGCTCGTGCATCAGCGACCTGACCTTCAAGCCGGGCGACCGGCTGGTCGAGCGCGAGCTGTGCGAAATGCTCGGCGTGAGCCGCACGCTCGTTCGTGAGGCGTTGAGTCAACTGGTGGCCGAGGGGCTCGTGCAGATCATTCCGCACAAGGGGCCGATCGTTGCCGTGATGACGGGAGACGAGGCGAAGGGTCTCTATGAGGTGCGCGCGGTACTCGAGGCGCTGGCGGGCCGCCAGTTCACCGAGCGGGCGACGGATGACCAGCGTGCCGCGCTGAAGCAGACGTTGAACGAACTGGCGTCGATGCGGGACATGCAGGGCCAGGAGGGCACCCTGCGTTTCCTGAAGCAGAAGGCGCGGTTCTACGACGTGATGCTCGAGGGCGCCGGCAACCCGGTGCTCACGGAGATGCTGCGTCTCGTCCACACGCGCGTGATGATGCTGCGCGCGACGACGCTTTCGCAGGAAGGGCGCCTCCCGCAAAGCTATGACGAAATCGCGGCGATCGTCGACGCGGTGATGCGCAACGACGCCGACGCGGCCGCGGCGGCGTGCAAGCGGCATGTCGAGCAAGCTGAACGGCTGGCGGTCGAAGTGCTCGCCGCAGAGGCCAACCTGGTCAGCTGAAACGTCCTTTCTGCCGCCTTCTTTCGTGCCGGGCACGCGAGGGAGGCGGCGCAATCTTCGCGTCGCGGCGCGCCGGCTTGCGAAGCGCTCCGGTGAATGACACGCAGGCCGCGGCGCTTGTTTGCTTCTTCGTCCGCTTCGGCATGGCTTCCGTGGCGTATTCAGGCCGATTGCGGCCTGCGGACATCGTCCTTTCTTCTGTTCCCTCCTTACGCCGCCGCGCGCTGGGACGCTACTCCCCGGTGATGCCGCATGCAGTAATACAATAATCCGTATTGCAATATCATTGCACTACGCTATACTGCGCCAAACGACGAGATCGGGTGATGCAACCCGCATCGAGCAGGCCGCTCTGCAAAGCGGCGGAAGATCTGGAGACGAGAACAATGGGCACATCGCAGGGCACCAATGCGGCGCCGGTGGCTTCGGCCGAGACGCAGGGATTCAGGCTGTCGCGCTACCAGTGGCTGGCGCTGATCTCGGCGTTCCTCGGCTGGATGTTCGACTCGATGGACCTGAATCTCTTCACGCTCGTGCTCGTGCCGAGCGTCGGCCAGTTGCTGCACAGCACCGACGCGACCGAAATCAGCAAAATCGGCAGCTACATCATCGCGGGCAAGCTGCTCACGTGGGGCACCGGCGGCGTGCTGTTCGGCGTGGCCGCCGACCGCTTCGGCCGCTCGCGCGTGATGGGCTGGACCATCTTCATCTACGCGGCCTTCACGCTGCTGAGCGCATTTTCGAAGACCTGGCCCCAGCTTGCCATCGCGCAGGCGATGGCCGGTTTCGGCATCGGCGGTGAATGGGCGGCGGGGGCCGCGCTCGTCGCCGAATCGTGGCCCGGCCGGCAACGCGCCCGGGCCATGCAGATCATGCAGATGGCGTTCGCGTTCGGCTTTCTCGCGGCGGCGCTCGACAACCTGCTGCTCGGCCGTTTCGGCTGGCGCGTCGTGCTCGGCATGGGCGCCGCGCCCGCGCTCGTCACGATTCTCGTGCGCCGCTTCGTGCCTGAGCCGCAACGCTGGGTGCAAGTGCGCGACAGCGTCGTCGCCGAATCGGCGATGCAAACTTTCACCGCCATCTTCGCGCCGGGGCTGCGCCGCAAGACGATCGTCGGCGTGATCGTCTCGTCGGCCGCCATGCTGGGCTGCTGGGGTGGTCTCACGTTCCTGCCGAGCTGGATTCATCAGTTGTCCGTAGCAGCCGCCGATCATCGTGACATCGGCAAGACGGTCAGCTACGCATTCATTCTCATGATGATCGGCGCGACGCTCGGCTACCTGACGCTGATCTGGATGCTCGACGCACTCGGCCGGCGGATGTCGTACTTCATCTTTTCGGCAGGGTCGCTCGCGGCGTCGCTGGTGCTGTTCATGACGGTGCATGACATCGGCCGGGTGCTGTGGCTGATGCCGGTGTACGGCTACTTCGTCATTGGCGCGTTCGGCACGTTTGCCGCTTATTTGCCCGAGCTCTTCCCGACCCGCGTGCGTGCGACAGGGCAAGGCTTCAGCTGGAACATGGCCCGTGCGCTGACCAGTATCGGTCCGCTTGCCGGCAACGCGGTGGTCGCGAAATTCGGTTCGTTTCCGGCAGCATCGGCGGCGGTGTCGCTGCTCTTTATCGTCGGAATGGTGTCGATCTGGTTCGGTCCCGAGACGAAGGGCGTTCCGCTCGACAAGTGAGGAATACAGACATGCCGAAATCTGGCGCTTCAACCCGAAAGGGCGCCGCAGAAAATCCGTCGGCGCGTGTCTTCGACGTCGGTATCAACGAGCGGCTGCCACTCCCACAACTGGCCGTCCTCGCGCTGCAGAACGTGTTCGGAATGACGGGCATGTTCGTTTTCCCGGGACTTCTCGGCCGCGCATTTCATTTGCCCGATGCGCAGATCGCGTACCTGTACGGGATGACCTTCATGGCGTGCGGGATTATCACGATCCTGCAGTCGGTGCTGCTGTTGCGCCTGCCGGTTGCGCAGGGTCCCTACGCAGGCAGCTTCGGTGCATTGCTGACGGTGGGTCATCTGCAGTCGGGCGGACTCGGTACCGCATTCGGTTCGTTCTTCGTTGCTTCGCTGGTCTGGTGCCTGCTCACGGTGCCGATCCGCGGGCGCAGCGTGGCGGGCATGTTCGCGCGGCATCTGCGCGTGCCGATCATCTCCGGGATGATCGTGATGTTGATCGTGGTGCAGATCGCGAGCGTCGCGCTGCCGACCTGGATCGGCAGGCCTCAAAGCCCC
Source organism: Paraburkholderia sp. (assembly GCA_035277805.1). Lineage (GTDB taxonomy): Bacteria > Pseudomonadota > Gammaproteobacteria > Burkholderiales > Burkholderiaceae > Paraburkholderia. The sequence goes on from DATEJU010000348.1 coordinate 5,072, forward strand.
GGCTTTCCGGTCGTGAACCTGCTCTCGGGCGCGGTCGCGGTAGCCGGTATCGTGTTCGCGATGCTGTGGGGCGGCCAGCGGCTGCGTCGCATCGCGATCCTGCTCGGCCTCGCGCTCGGCACGCTGGGCTACACGCTGTTCCAGCCGGTTTCGTTCGCGGCGGTGGCCGCCGCGCCGCTCGTCGTCGTGCCGCACATTTTTCCGTTCGGCTTCGGCGTGCGCCCGGACCTCGTCGCAGTGTTCCTGCTCGTGCTGATTCCGGCCGGCATGGGATCGATGGCCCTCTATCAGACGGTCGCCGAATGGGGCGGGGAGTCGCTGAGTCCGGGCCGCATGTCCGAAGGGCTGTTCGGCGTCGCGCTCGGCTCGGTCGTCGCGGCGGTGTGGGGCGGCTTCAGCACTATCGCGTATCCGGACAACATCGGTATCCTGCGCGCGACGCGCGTCGGCTCGCGCTTCGTGACGCTCGCTGCCGGCATCCTCCTGATCGTGCTCGGCGGCTGCGTGAAGTTCGACATGCTGCTCGTCGTCGTGCCGATTCCGGTGATCTCGGCCGCCGCGACGCTGCTGTTCGGTATCGTCTTCATGCACGGCGTACACATTCTCGAGCAGGTCGAGTGGGATGACCGCCGGTTGATCGCATCGGGGCTGGCGTTTCTCGTTGGCCTCGGCGGTCTCTTCATCTCGCCCGATGTCCTCCATGCAATGCCGCTGATGCTCCAGCTCGTGCTTCAGCAGCCGGTGATCTCGGGTGGTCTCACGCTCGTCGTGTTGCACTCGCTGCTTTGCTCAAAGCAGCCGTCGAGCACGCCGTCGGCCGGGCGGTCCCGCGCGCAGAAGCAGGCGTAGGCAAGGCCCTGAAGCACGTCCGGGCGGGCTACCCGTCCGGACCTTTCGCCGCGCCGCGGCTTTCGAAGATCGGGCGCGGAAATCGAAGAAATCTCGCAACATAAATTTGATAGTTCGTAGTGCAGATAAATAGAGCGAGCCTTCGTTGCGCGACTCGACGCATGCCAACGTGTGCGAAGGCGCCTCGCTTCGCAGCCACGGAACAGTGGTCTGGAACAACCGGAGACATGGATGAAAATGAAATTGGGGGTGAAAGCGCTTGTGCTCGGCACAGCGCTGTTCGCTGAAGCGGCCCACGCGCAATCGGGCGTGCAGATCTACGGGCTTCTCGATGCGTTCGTCGGCTACAAGAAGCCGATGAACGGTCAGTCGAGCGTGATCGCCGGCAACGGCGGCATGACGGCACCGTATTTCGGCATGCGCGGTTCGGAGGACATCGGCGGCGGCACGGCGGTCATCTTCGATCTCGAAAGCTTCTTCAACATCCAGAACGGCTCGATGGGGCGCCCCGGCTACCCGCATGACGGGCTGTTCTCGCGCAACGCGTACGTTGGCGTGAGCGGCCACTACGGCACCGCGACTGCCGGGTTGATTCCGCCGCTGCTGTGGTTCTCGACGATCACGTTCAACCCGTTCTGGAACTCGTTCGTGTTCTCGCCGATCGTGCTGCACAGCTACATCGGCGTGAACGGCCAGGGCGTGTTCGGCAACGCGGGCGAGTGGTGGAACGCCGTGTACTACGCCTCGCCGTCGTTTAACGGCCTCGTCGGCCGTGCCATGTACTCGTTCGGCAATGAGCCGGGCCATCCCGGCCAGAACAAGTGGAGCGGCCAGGTCGCGTACAACCACGGCGGTTTCGCGACATCGGTCGTGTATCAGCAGATCAAGTACAACGTGAGCGCCGGCGATCTCGGCACCGTGCTGCCAGGACTGACGACGCAGTCGGTCGTGAACCTCGGTGCGTCGTACGACCTGGGCTACGTGAAGCTGTACGGCCAATACCAGCACATTTGGGATTCGATCTCGAGCGGCAAGGTCGGCGTCGATACCGGTCAGCTCGGCTTCGCGATTCCGGTGGGCGTCGGCAGGATTCTCGGCTCGGACGCGTATTCGAAGAGTACCGGCCATAGCTCGGTGTATCGCAACACCTGGGCACTCTCGTATGACTATCCGCTGTCGAAGCGCACCGACCTCTATGCGGCGGTGCTGTCCGATCGCGCGAGCAGGATGTCGACCGGCACCACGATCGGCGGCGGTATCCGCACGCAATTCTGATTCTTTGTGCAATCCACGCTTGACGGCGCCGGAGGTGCGACGTATCGCACGTCCCCGCCGCACTAATTTAACGATGTCAATGGAGGAGATATGTTTGGGATTGGAGGAGCAGGTCGCGGCGCGCGCATGACGGGTCTGGGGCGCTCTCTGGCAACACTGACCTTGTTGGGGCTTTCAGGCGGAGCCGCACACGCGCAAAGCAGCGTCACGTTGTATGGCTCGCTGGACGGCGGCTTGCGCAATCTCGTGAACGGCACGAAGGCGGGCGGTGCGGCGCTGTCGATGGCATCGAACGGCGTCTACAAGTCGAATCGCTGGGGTTTTCTCGGCATCGAGGACCTGGGCGGTGGATACTATGTCCGCTTCAACCTGGAAGCAGGCTACGTGCTCTCGACTGGCGCAAACAGTAGCAGTACCAACCAGTTGTTCCAGCGTACGTCGACGGTCGGGATCGGCGGTCCGTTCGGTCAGGTCGACCTGGGCCATCAGTTTACGCTGCAGCACCGGCTGATCAAGGACTTCGAGCCATTCGACCTGCACTATCTGGGCATTACCGAAGCGGCGGCGATTTCGGGCGGCACCGTCGGCCGCGACGACAACGCCATCTACTATCACGGTGATTTCGGTCCATGGACAGCGCGCGCGGACTATGCACCGGGCGGCGTGCCAGGCAGTCTCGCCAGCGGCACCATGCTCGCGGGCGGCGTGAACTACCACACCAAACTATTCAAGTTCGGCGCAGGCTATACGCATCGCTCGAACCCGCTTTCGGCCACATCGAGCTCGTATTTTGCCAACGATCAATACACCGCGGGCGGCGCCGTCACGCTGGGTCCCGTTGAACTGATGGGCGGCTATTCGCTCGCAACGCAAGCCGTTCCCGCCACGATGCACAGCGAGACGCGCAATCAATACCTGTGGGGTGGTCTGCGCTATCGCGTGACGCCGTTCTTCAACGTAACGGGCGCGTATTACGACAACAAGAACACGACGAACGGCGTGGACGGCAGAAAGGACGTCGCCATTCTGGGCGTCAACTATTTGCTGTCGAAACGCACCGAGCTTTACGCCGATATCGACTACACGCATTTCACGGGTGGCTACGTGACCAACGCGACGCTGAACCCATCCGGGCATGGCAAGCAGACGGGTGTCTCGTTCGGTATGAACCACTGGTTCTAAGACCCGCTGACACAAGCTGGACGCGAGGGCATGGGCTTCAGTTCGCGCCGAACGGCGACCTTGCGAGACTCCGGGGCAGACCGGCTGACGTTCATGGCCGGATCTCGTTACTGCACACCTGTACTCGAGTCATTAGACCGATCCGCGACCGTGCGGCCCGCGGACGGCAGGCAGTCGGCTCGATATTTTTCTTGCAGTCGGTGTTCGGCGGCTTGCAAATCCTGAGGATAATCGTCGTCGTCGCTGTCGAATGGGTTGTAGCCCACCGCCTCGAGCTCCCCGAGTTCGTTTTGCAATTGCTGATGGGTGACCGGGTGCGAGGTTCGAACGAAAGGGTAATCCTGGCACTGCTGAGGGGTGAGTTTCGCGGATGCAAATGCGGGAGCGGCGACGAAGGACAATAGGGCAAGGACCGCGGCGCGTTGGGCTATGTTCATGATCGGCGATTCTGGTGGTTCGATGATGCAAAGGCTACGCCGGTCATGGAAGCAGAACCGATTCACGGAGATTAAGATTTTTTCATCTATGCGTTTATTTCACAGTGCCAGAAGCAAGGCGACGATGGTCTTCAATTCCGCCGCCTTCGCATCATGTTCGATTTCACGCAAGGGGTTTGAAAACGGTCTGAACACCGAGCGCGCGCAGTACCTTCTGGATCGTTTCGAAGCGAGGGCGCACACCGCTCACGCGGTCGCGATCATCAGCGTGCCGGTGGCCACCAGTGCGCCGCGCCAGAGCCAGTCGAAGTTGACCCAGCCACGCCGCAGCACGCCCAGTCCCACGTATTCATAGGCAACGAGCGCGATGACGGCGGTCGTGGCCAGCGTGACGAGCGTGTGCAGCGCAGTGAACGCCACCGACACCGCAAGCGGTCCTGCCACACCGGCTCCCGCACCGCCGCTTGCCACAGCGCCACCGCACATCGGCAGCAGGGTCGGCATGAGCATGAGGCCGGCGCCATGCAGCGTGGCCATCAGCGCGGACCATGCCGCGAGACCGAGAAAGCCAGCCGTCATGCCCACACGCACGCGATGCTGGTGCCCCCAGCCATGCTGCCATGCAGCCCAGCCGATCAGCAGCGCGCCGAGTCCCCAGTGCAGGCCGCTGTGCATAAGCACAGGTAGCCACGCGCCCAGCAAGGCAACCGAGCTCGTGAACAGCAAAATGGACGCGGCATGGCCGAGCGCGATGGGCGGCAGCGCCAGCAGCAGCGCCGTGCGTCTGCCGCGCTGCAGCCCGAGCGCGGTGGCGAAGAGCCAGCCCATCGCGGGATTCGCGCCGTGAAAAACGCCGCTGGCTACCACGGCGCTCCAGGCGGCCCAATGCGCGCCGAAAGCACCGAAAGCACCGAACGTGCTGAATGCATTGAACAGGCCGCCCATGCCGTGTTGCCTCGCGCCTTGCCTTGCGTGCCGCGCGTCTCGCGCGCTCAGGGATAGCAGTACGAATCGGACGAACAGTCGCCGCCTTCGAGCCGGATCTGATGCGGGCGATGCGTTTTCGGCCAGTCCACGAAGAAGCGCTCATCGAAGCCGAGCCCGCCTTCGGGCGCGGCGTCGAGCTTCACCATCCAGCCATCGATGCCCTCGGGGTAGAACTGCCCGTCAATGGCGCCGTACAGCGAATTCGTGAAGTACACGCGACGCCCGTCGCGGCTCACTTCCACCATTTGCGGGCCGCCGTTCAGCGGCCGGCCTTGCGCGCGCGGATGCGTGGCGCGCGAGACGATTCCGCCGATCCGTACGCTGCCCGTCAAGCGGGGATGCTCGGGGTCCGAAACATCGTATTGGCGTAGATCGCCCGTGCCCCAGCAGGCTACGTAGAGAAAACGGTCGTCGAGCGAGAGCGCGATGTCGGTGACGAGCGGCGGCACGGCGGCGAAGCCCTTGAGCAGCGGCGGAAGGGCTTCCGGGGCGGCGGGTTCGGCGGGAATCTCGATGATCTTGCGCGCGGCCCAGCGATCGCCTTCGCGGTACCACTGCCAGATCGAGGCCGAAAGATCCTTCAGGCTGATGACGGAATTCACGAAGCCGTAGGGTTTCGTGGGGTCGTGCGCGGGCCGCAATTCGAACACGAGCTGGTTTTCCGCGCCGAAGTCGAGCACCTGTTTGTGCTTGCGCGTGTGCAGGTCCCAGAAGTGCAGCCGATGGCCGTATTGTCCGCCAAGCAGCACCTCGGGCACGAGGCCGTTCTCGAAGGTCGCGGGCAGGCCCCATTCGCTCGTCACGAGCGTGTCGTAGCCGAGGTGCCACCAGCCGTCGTAGGCAAGCTGCTGCGGACCGCGCTCGATTTCCCATTGGCCGAGGATGTCGAAGCTCTCGTGGTCCATCAGGAAGATGCCGCCGGGCGCTTCGCCCTCCGCGTTGGCGAGCGCTGTCACATAGATGCCATCCGGCCCGCAATGCACCGTATGGGGGCGGGTATAGCCGGCGCGCCGCGCCACGTTCTCCGGCTCGTGTACGCGCACGATTTTCGGGCGGCGCCCATCGGGCTTCGTATCGACGACATGAATGCGCGACGAGCGCAATCCGGGCACGATCAGATAGCGGCGCTCGGTATGCGCATGCGGCGCGTTCGGGCACAGGCAGGAACTGCACGCGTTCCAGCCGAAGTGATGGAGTTCGTCGCCGGTGTTCGGCATCGCGAGTCGATGGACGATCTGGCCGTACTCGGGCGAGGCGGGGTCGAGATCGACCACGTCGAGCGAGTCGGGCACGCGGCTGGTGGGGTCGAAGCTCGCGACCCATGCGAGCGTTTCCGGCGTGGCCGTGGCCGCCAGGCGCGCGGAGGGGTAAAAGCTGGGGTCCGGCTTCCATGTCGCCATCGCTACCTCCTTTTCAGGGGGGCTTCCGAAGCGCCTATCTTGCACCAGTGCGCGTGCGTTTGCAGGCTGGGTGCGGGTCGCGTGCGTTTGGGAGCGCCTGATTCCTTGCGGAAAGAAGCATATGAGCCACGGTGATGAAGCGCGCGATTATACGTTCGGCGAAAACAGTGAATTCGCCGCACTGCCATTTATTCCACGCGCGAGGCTTTCTAGACTGTATGCAACGGTTCGCGGCTGGTGCCCGACCGATACATCAAGTTACCGGAGGTGCTGTCATGAAGTCGCTTATCAAGGCTGTTGCGCTTGCCGCCGTGCTCGCGGTGCCGGCTGTTTCCTTCGCCCAGTCGCAAGCCGAAAATGGTCCTGTCACACGCGAACAGGTGCGCAACGAACTCAAGGCGCTGGAATCGGTGGGCTGGCGGCCGAACGTGGTTTCTCCGTTCTATCCCTCGGACTATCAATCTGCCCGCGCGCGTCTGGACGCGCGTGAGAACGGCGGCTATGGGGGTTCGATGGAAGGCACGTCGCAAAGCGGCGCGGCGAGCAGCTACTCGGCGCCCGTGCGCATGGTGCATTGAGAAACGCGTGAGTGCGGCGTTTTCGTAGCAAAGGGTATCAAAGGGCTCAGGGTGGAATGTGTCGGAATCCTGATCTTTTAAGGAGTGATGCGCGGCAGTTCGGTTAATCGAAGGGGCTGCCGTACACACTACGCATGCGGCGCCTGAACGCGTACTTTAGCGCCGTCGCGCGGCGCGCTGCATGACATCGGCCACCTCGGCCGAGGCTTCGCGGGCGCCGCGATTTTCGAGCCGCTGCGCGAGCACGTCGAGAAAGCACCGCAGGTCGTCGAGGCCGAACAGCGTTTCGAATTCCTCGATGACCTCGGCGATGGCGCTGGCGCGCGTAGCCGGCGTGAGCGTACTTGCGATGTGCGAGCTGCCGCGCGCGAGCTGCAGCCCGTAGTGGTCCTCGCACCAGGCCGGGCTCGATACGCGCCGGCTCCTCTTAGCGTGATTCATGGTCTCATCGTCGATTGAGGGCCGTCCCGCCCGGCGCCGTGGGCCGGGGCGACGCATTCCGTCTGATGATTGGCAGATTCGATACGCATTTGAAGCGTTTGCGCGCATAGCGGCAATACCTGGAATCAGGTAGACCTGCCCGTACGCGCAAGGCGTCAAGTGTGCGAAGCTATGGCACCGTGCGCCGCCGCGTATGCGCCGACGTATCGACGCCCGACGTATCGACACGCGGACATTCGACGTCATTCACCAATCCACCGCCGCTCGGCCTCGCGAGAATGCCTGCCCGCTCATGAATCCAGGTGCGAATCCGCTCACCCGCCCGCCGTCTGCCGAACCGCACGAGTCGGTGCTGCCCGGCCCGTTGCTCGTCGTCGAGGACGACGCCCTCACGCAGCGCCGCCTGTGCGCGATTCTCGTCGGGCTCGGCTATCACGAGGAAGCGCTGCATTTTGCAGGCAGCATCGGCGCGGCCGAGGCACTGCTCGCCGAACAGCCTTTCGCGATGGTGCTTGCCGACGTGGGCCTGCCCGACGGCAACGGCATCGACCTGATTCGCGCGCTCCATGGGCGCGATCCCGCCTTGCCGATTCTGGTAATCTCCGCGTGGAGCACCGAGCAGATCATCGTCACGGCGTTGCAGGCCGGGGCGACGGGGTATCTGCTCAAGGAGCGCGACGACATCGAGATTGCCTTGTCGATCCGCAGCGCGCTGCGCGGCGGTGCACCGATCGATCCCTTCGTCGCGCGGCGGATTCTCGACATGGCCGGAGCGGGGCCGGCCACGCGTGCGGGTGACGTTGCGCCGCCCGCGCCGCTGTCTTCGTCGCTGAGTCCGCGCGAGATCGAGATTCTCGCGCTGGTGGGCAAGGGCCTGACCAACCGCGAAATCTCGGACGTGCTGTCCTTGTCGAGATTGACGGTCGAATGCCACATCAAGAACATTTACAAGAAGCTGGCGGTCAATTCGCGCACCCAGGCCGTCTACGAGGCGCGCACCAACGGCTGGCTGCCCTGAGGGGTTCGCGCGCTGCGCGTCTGCTCGTGCGTTGGTTTGTATGTTTGTTTGCGCGGTTTGCGTCGCGTGTCGGGCAGCGTGTTGCGCGGTGCATGGAAGCGGGCTTCGCTGCGTATGTCCGCTTGCTCTTCGGCACGTTCCTCCATACGTTTGCAAACGCTGTGCGCATGCACCGGTTGCGCAGCGCGGCTTTCATGGGCGTCATCTTCTGCGCAGCCTGTTTTTCCCATGCCGCTAGCGCTGCCTCCTCCCTTGACCCTCCGGCGCAAGCGCCCGCATTCACCCATATCGAAGCGGCGCGCTCGGGCTGGGACGCCACGACGGCGCCCGCAATGGGCTGGGTGAGCGTGACGCTGCCCGATGTCTGGACCGCGCGCTGGCCCCGGTTCGACGGCGTGGTGTGGTATCGGCTGAGCTGGGAGCAGAACGCCGAAGACGCCGACGCGCGCGAGCGCGCGGTGATGATCGACTATCTGAACATGGCGGGCGCGATCTATCTCAACGGGGCGCTGTTGCAGCGCGATGCGTCGCTCGTCGAGCCGCTCACGCGTGCATGGAACACCCCGCGCTACCTGCGCCTGCCCGCGCCGCTCCTGCATGCGGGCGAGAACGTGCTGCTCGTGCGCGTCTCGGGCCTCGCGGCATACCAGCCGGGACTCGGTGCCGTCGCGATCGGCGATCCGCCCGTGCTGGCCGCTGCCTGGACCCGCGCGCACATGATGCGCTACGACCTGCAACTCGCGAGCCTCGCGGTCACGGCCACGCTCGGCTGCTTCTTTCTTTCGCTGTGGCTCATGCGTCCCGGCGAATCGGCTTACGGCTGGTTCAGCGTGATGTCGCTCGCGTGGTGGTGGGTCGCGCTCAACCAGGTGGTCAGGAGTCCCTGGCCATTCGCGAGCACGCACGGCTGGGAGCGCGCGAACTCGGCGGCGCTGCTCGTCTATACCGCGTCGTTCACGATGTTCATCGTGCGCTACAGCGAACGGCGGCTGCCGCGCATCGAGCGCGTGCTCTGGTCGCTCGTGGCGTCCGGCGTGGTGGCGCTTGCGTGGGTTCCGGAGCAGGGCATCGGCGTTGCGCGCAATGTGTCGACGATCGCGCAGGCCATCGTTTTCTTCATGACGTGCGGCGTATTTCTCGTGTTCGTGTGGCGCCATGGGCGTGCGGACCAACGCATCGTCGCGGCGAGCGTGGCCGTGTTCTTTGCGGCGGGCGTGCACGATCTGCTCTCGTTCCTCGGCGTGCTCGGCGATAACCTCTATTACGGCGCGCTCACCGCGCAATTGCAGATGATCTCGATGGCGCTCATGCTCGCGTGGCGCTTCGTGACGGCGCTGCGCCGCGTGGAGCGCTACAACGACGACCTGAGCCAGGGCATCGCGCAGGCGCGCGGCGAGCTCGCGCAGACGCTCGCGCGCCAGCACGAGCTGGAGCTCGCGAACGCGCGCCTCGCCGAGCGCGTGCAGCTCGCGCACGATCTGCACGATGGCCTCGGCGGCACGCTCGTGAGCGCGATTGCGGAGCACGAGTACGCGAATCCCGTGCTGCCGGCGGGGCGCTCGCTTTCGATACTCAAGGAGTTGCGCGACGACCTGCGCATCATCGTCGATGCAGCGTCGAGCCACGAGCTCGGCGACGATGCGTTTGCCGCGCAGATCGGCGCGCTCAGGCACAGGCATATGCGGCTCTTCGAGCTGCAGGGCATTGCGTGCAACTGGACGCTCGAAGGCCTCGACGCCTGTCGTCTTTCCGGCGCGCATGGGCTCGATCTCATGCGCATCGTGCAGGAAGCGCTCACCAACGTGCTCAAGCATAGCCGCGCCACGCGCGCGCAGGTGGCGCTGCGCCGCGAAGACGGCGCGCTCAGTCTCGCGATAGAGGACGACGGCGTGGGGTTCGACGCGGGCGAGACGGCGCCGGGCGGTGCGGGCATGCGTAGCATGCGCTCGCGCGCGGCGCGCCTTAACGCCGCGTTCAGCATCGAGTCGGCGCCGGGGCGCACGCGGGTGCTGCTGAACATGCCGCTCGGGCCGCGGGGGGGAGCGGAGGGAGCCGGGCGCTGACTGCCTATTGGGCTTGCACCGGCTGATTGGCTTGAGACGGCTGAGCGGATTGTTGCGCCTGCCTCGCCCGATCAACTTGCCCCGCCATCGCCGGCGCCGGCTTTTCCTGATCCGGCTCCCATCCGCCACCGAGCGCGAGGAACAGCTTCACCTGATCGAGCGCCACCTGGCCTTCGGCCGACGCGACCTGGGCATGCACGCTCGTGAGCGTGCGCGTGGCGTCGAGGTCGGAGAGGAACGACTCGCGGCCTGCCGCATAGAGGCGGTGCGTTTCGTCGGCGGACTGCTGCGCCGAGGCGTAGGCCGTGCGCAGCGCGTCGGCGCGCTGGTCGTCGGCGGCATAGGTGGCGAGGCTCGACTGCGTTTCGCGCAACGCGTTGAGCACCACGCCGTCGAAGTGCGCGAGCGCGCCGGCCGTGGCCGCTTCGGCGCCGCGCACGCGGGCGCGCTGCCCGTTCAAGGGGAAGGTCCAGTTGATGAGCGGTCCGATCGACCAGTTGTTGGTCTTCGACGAGAACAAGTCGCCCGCAAGGCCGATCGAGCCCACGCCCGCGCCGATGCTGACCGACGGATACATCTCCGCCATGGCCACGCCGATGCGCGCCGTGGACGACGCGAGCTGGCGCTCGGCCGCACGCACGTCGGGGCGGCGGCGCAGCAGCGTTGCGCCGTCACCGACCGGGATCGGCTGATTGAGTTTGGGCAGGCGGTTGCACGCGAGCACGGCGGGGGGCAGGTCGGACGGCGCGCGCGCGAGCAGCATGGCGAGCTGGTACTGCGCGACGCGGCGGCGGCCCTCGAAGCGCGGAATGTCGGCGGCGAGCGTCTCCACCTGGGTCTGGCCGCGCGTCACGTCGGGCTGGTTGCCGCGGCCCGCGTCGCGCAGGCGTTTCGTGAGCGCCACGCGCTGCTGCTGCAGCTTGAGCGACTCCTGCGCAATGGCGAGCTCCTCGCCGGCCGAGCACGATTCGACATAGGCCTGCACGACATCGGCGACCACGGTGATGCGCGCGAGATCGGCGGCGGCGAGCACGGCTTCGTCGTCGGCGGCCGCGGCTTCCACGCCGCGGCGCAGCTTGCCGAAGAGATCGATCTCATACGACACGTTGATGCCGACGTCGCCCAGGTTCTCCACCGGCAGCTTGTTGAACAGCAGGAACTGCTCCGCCGATTCCTGCGCGCGCTGGAAGCCGGCGGTCGCGCCGCCCGAGAAGCCGCCTTGCGCATTGGCGACTTCGAGCGCGGCACGCGAGCGCGCGAGATTCGCGGCGGCCACGCGCAGGCTCGTGTTCGACTGGAGCGCTTGCTGGACGAGCTGATCGAGCGCCGGGTCGTCGTAGAGACGCCACCAGTCGTTGGGCGCCTCGCCCTGCGAAACGGGAGCATGGTCGGCGCCCGCGATCGGCCCGTGCGCGAGCGGGGCGTTCACGAGCGCGTCCTGCGGCACCTTGTAGTTGGGGCCGAGGTTCATGCACGCACCCAGCGCGAGCGTGAGCGGCGCGAGCGCGAAGGTGCGCCAGAGACCGCGGCGCGTCATTGCGAAGCTCCGCTCGCCACCACGGGCGCGACGCCTGCGTTCGAAGCGGGGTTCGTACGCGAGGCGGCAAGCGCGCCGCTGGCGCCGCTTGTGCCGATCGCACC
>DATEJU010000349.1:0-5755 GCA_035277805.1 Paraburkholderia sp.
AGCCAATAGGCGGGCATGGCCCGCCCTCGTGATGGAGCTTCGCGCTCATATGGAAGCCGATGCGGATGTCGCCTCTGACGAAGTCCAGGCGACCATCGAACGCTGGGAGCAACTCTTTCGCGACAGCTTTTGCGGCGACGACGCAGTCTTCGAAGCACGCGTGCGCGACGCCATCGTCCGGGAGCCCGACCTCAAGCTCGGTGTCGGCCTCGACGATGCGTTATTCGCCTATCTGCAGAAGGCGCACACCGTCGATCACATGGCGCCGGCTGGCGTGGGCCCGAAACCCAGCGCCGTGACGGTAGCAAGGCAACGCGCAGCCCACCAATTGCTCGACCGGCCGCTTGTGCTCGACGATCCGGTCGCTCTGACGATCCTCGGCGCGGACGAGGAACAATCGCTTCGCAACAGCCTCGACAAATTCAATCATCCGATGTCGATAGGCATGCGCAGCTCCGTGGTCGTACGCAGTCGTCTCGCCGACGATCTCTGGGAGGAGGCTATCGAACGGGGCACACGCCAGTATGTCGTGCTCGGAGCGGGCCTTGATACCAGCGCATACCGTCGACCGAACGCGCCCGGCCATATCTTCGAGGTCGACCTGCCGGACATGCAGCAATGGAAGCGGGCCCGCCTGCAGGAGACGGGTATCGCCGTACCGACATCGCTGCGTTTCGCGCCGGTTGATTTCGAAAGCATCGATCTTGCGCAGGGGTTGGCGGATGCGGGCTTCGATGCAAGCGCGCCGGCGATGTTTAGTTGGCTCGGCGTGACCATGTACCTCGACGAAGCGGCTGTTGTCGAGACGTTGCGTTTCATCGCGGAATGCGCCAAAGGCAGTACGGTGTTGTTCGAGTTCGCCGTGCCGCTATCGAGCCTGCCGCCAATCATGCGCATCGCCATCGAACAAATGACGGCGCAATTCGCCGAGCGCGGCGAGCCTTGGAAGAGCTTCTTCGAGCCGGCGGCGCTCGAAGGAATGCTGGCCACGCTCGGGTTCAGCGATTGTCATGTTTGGACGCCTGAGGAGCTGAACCGGCGCTATCTCGAGAATCGCAACGATGGCCTGCACCTTGGCTCGACACCAACTCGTCTCGTGACGGCGATGATTTGAGGTGTCTGAAGCCGACGCCTAGGGGGCCGTGGAAAGCACGTGCGGGTTGTTGACTCTGCACGGCCGCGCCCAAGCGGGGCAACGAGGCGCATTTGATCAATGCGGCTCCGGTGACGCCGCTAAAATGTCCGTCGCCCTATGTCCTGGGGCGACGCCCTCGATCAATATCACGTCGCCGGTGGAATTCTCCGTGCGCAACGCAAGGATGCGCTGGTAGGCCGTGGATTCGTACCATGCGCGAGCGTGGTCGAAATCGGGAAAGGCGATGGCGATCAGATCGTCGGTCCATTCGCCTTCGACTACCTTTCGCGCGCCGCCGTGGATGATGAACTGGCCTTGGTGAGGTGCAAGGGTGTCGTCGATGTGGGCGAGGTAGTCTGCGATTTCCGGGCCCATTTGGACATTACTAAGACGCGCGATTGCATAGGCGGTCATGGTTTTACTCCGTCGATGTTCGTCTTCGATTGATCGGTGAATGCCGCTCGTAGGCGTGTGAGACGCAGGGAATGTCGCACGCTGCGGCAGTGAGCGAAGTTTGATACGCGCGGGTGGGCGGGACAATTACGTTGGAGGTAATGGGTTTTGCTCACGGTTGGCCCGTCGCTGGGATCGGCCAGGAAGCGAGCTCGTCAGCCCGTGAGCGATCTCCGCGCTTTCGCGCCCCGCTTTCTTCGATGGTTAGAATAGGGTCCTGCCTGTCTACCGACCCGTTCTCAAATGACCACGAAACAGAGGTTTGGCACCGCGCTAATTTGCGCGCTCGCTTGGATCATCCTCGATCAACTGACGAAGGCATTGTTCAAGCAGATGCTAACGCCTGGCGAGGTGGTGTCGTTTTTCGCCGGGAGCCTGCTGGTTTTGCCGACCTATAACCACGGCGCGTTCCTCAGCCTTGGGGCCGACATGTCCGATGCGACGCGCGACTTGATTTTCATATACGGTGTTTTGGCGATTCTGGTGGGCCTGCTCGTATGGCTGTTGCGGTCGTCTAGGCTGGGACGTGTCGAAGTGATTGGAATAGCGTGCATTCTCGGCGGCGGACTGAGCAATTTGCTCGATCGCTGCGTCTACCATGGCCGGGTGTTAGCGCCGGTGTAAAACCGACGTTAAACGACGGCGCAAGGTTGAGGGAATCACTCAAGAACAAAGGGGCCGCGCAGGCCCCTTTGTCATCCATGGCATCGATCAGAACGGCGGATCACGCTCGTTGAGCGGTAGCTCGTGTTGCCGGCGATCTTCACGTAGGACCCGCTGTATGTCGGGCAGATAGCGGGCGCAGATTATTTCACGTAGGTCGTCGAGTAGCTCGAACACGGCGAGCGCCTGCTCGGGTGTCCAATCATCGGGCACGACGAAGCTCAAGCCACGCGTTCGACCGGAAGGCAACGGCGGGGCTTTCATGGCGACACACCTGCCTTTGCCGATTTGCCGGGACTGCGCTGGCGGGCGCGTTTGTCGGCTCGCTCGCGAGCTTCCTTCAGTCGATACGATTCGCCTTCGATCGAGATGACCTCGGCCAGATGCACCAGGCGATCGACGAGCGAGACGACACAGGCTGCGTTCGGGAACACCTCGTGCCATTCGGCGAACGGTCGATTCGATGTCACGATCGTGCTGTTGTTCTGGTATCTGCGGCTGATCAGCTCGAACAGCAGATCCGCATGGCGATTCGAGTACGAGAGGTATCCGACCTCGTCGATTACAAGGACGTCGGGCGCAGCATAGCGACGCAGGCGCCGGCGCAGCGTTGAATCGCTATCGAGCGCGGCCAGTTCGCCCAGCATGTTGCCGGCGGTGGTGAACAGCACCGTGTGCCCATGCACGAGCGCCTGATGCGCGACGTTCTTCGCGAGCGTCGACTTGCCCACGCCGTTCGGGCCGATGAGCACAACGTTAGCGGCGTCCTTCATGAACCCGAGCGTCATCAGCTCTTCGATGGCGCCGCGATCGCATCGTGAGGGCCAAGCCCAGTCGAAGTCGCACAACGCCTTGAAGCCACCCAGATGCGCTTCCTTGATGCGCCGCTCGAGCGAGCGACGGGCTCGCTCGTCTTCTTCCCACTGCACGAGCGGGGCGACCCACGGCTCCTGCGCGACTTCCGGCCAGTGGGCCAACAGCCCATGCAAGCGTAATTCCTGCGCGCGTGTACGCAATGATTCAAGCGAGCTCATCGGAGCCTCCGGCAAGTTGGTCGTAGGTATCGAGCCGGTGTGGTCGGACCGGCGTGTCCTTCTGGCGCACGTGCGGCGGCAGACACACGGCAAGCGGCGGCGGTAGCTGCTGCGCTTCGCGGCGGCGCTCCAGCGCCAAGCGCACGGCGTTCGGATGCGGTACGCCGCCTTCGAGCGCATCGCCGATCGCGGCCTGCAATTGCGCGGCGCCGTATCGCTCGAGCAGACGCAGCAACGCCGCCGTGATGGTGCCCAGATTCGTATTGCGTTCAGCCGCGCGACGCAGCAGATCCTGACTGGCGGGCGCGGCCTTGGCCAAGCGATCCATGCCGCGATGATGACGGGCCTCGCGTTTGACGCCGACGAGCGTCTCGATGTGAACGGGCTCTTCGATTTGCGCGCCGCGGTCGAAACTACGAGCGTGGCGCGCAATGATCTCGGCGCCATCGAGCACACGTACCTGCTCGAGATCGGCGCGTATCGTGAGCGTGCGACGCACGTGCGTGTGCGGGATCGAGTAGTCGTTCAGATCGAAGCGGACGTAGGGCGTCTTGCCGACTTTGACGGCGAGCGTTTCCTCGACGGGATACGGGTTCTCCGGTAGCGCAAGCAGCGTGGGCTGCTCCTGGGCGAACGCCTGGCGCACACTGATCGCTCGATCCTCCGGGCACGGGCGATCGGCCGCCTGCGTGCGGCACCAGTGCTCGGCTTGCGCATTCAGATCGTTCAGATCGGTGAACTGCCTGGCCGCGAAGAACGCGTCGCGGACATGACGAATTGCACGCTCGACGCGGCCCTTCTCGTTGCCGCGCGCGATGGCTACCGGTCTGGGTTCGAACCGATAGTGCGCGGCCAAGGCGAGCAGCGTCGGATGGAAACGAATGGCGTCGCCCTGGCGTTCAAGTACGGCGCTCTTCAGGTTGTCGTAGAGGATGACCCTGCCGAGTCCGCCCCAGTGCGTGAAGGCGCCGATATGACCGCGCAGGAAGTTCTCC
Source organism: Paraburkholderia sp. (assembly GCA_035277805.1). Taxonomy (GTDB): domain Bacteria; phylum Pseudomonadota; class Gammaproteobacteria; order Burkholderiales; family Burkholderiaceae; genus Paraburkholderia. Next base: position 4,281 of record DATEJU010000349.1, read on the forward strand.
ATGCGCGCATCGAGGAAGAAGCGCAGATACAGATCGCGCGAGTACGAGAGCACCATCACGAAGGCCATCAAGGGCCGGCGCGCTCGGCCAATCTGCAGGTGACCGAAGTGCCCCCAGTCGCATTGCATCTGTTCGCCGGGCAAGGTGCGCAGTCGCAGATACGCCTCGGCAGCCGGGCGTGGCCGATGCAGCGAGATCAGGTGCCGGAAGTGCGTGGGCCGGCCCTGATAGCCGCGCTCGCGCACCATGCCGTAAAGGCGGCTGGCGGTGAGCGTTGGGTACTTCTCGAGCGTCTGGCCAATGAACGGCAGATATGGCTCGATCATCGAAGGTCGCGGCGCCGGACCGTGGCGCGGCAAGCCAGCCTGCGCGAGCACACGTTTGACGGTGTCGCGATGCACGTGCAGTTGCCGCGCGATGGTGCCGCAGCGCCACTTCTCGACGTGATAGAACCGCAGGATATGGGCTTCGAGTTCAGCGTCAATCGTCACCTTCAGAGCCTCCCCGCAATCGGTAGATGGAATGGAGAGCTCGACGGCGCAGCGGGCCAAGGCGCACGAACGGCGAACACGCATTGCCGCATAGGTGGCAATGCGTCGCCGCCGGCACCGATGCCGTGACGCGCTGATGAGCGAGGGCGGCGCGCATCGAGTCCGCAGGCAGTAGAGCACTGGGCGCCGTCGCGGGTGAACCGTGATGCGTCACTTTATTGAGTCGTGCCCGGTAACGACGGGCGCGCTGCGCATGGGCCAGACGCCCACGGCGAGAGTGCTGGTAACGCCGGGCGGCTTCACGCAAGCTCGCGTGGCGGGCCGCTTGGGCACAGCCGTTGGCGCAATAGATCTGGCCGCGATCGCAGCGCCGACAAATGAACACCTGCGCCCGACAGCGAGCGCAAAGGAACAGGCGCCCCGTGGGCTGCCCTTGGCAATAGCCTTCGGTCATCGGCGCTCCGATCGAAACGCCGAAGACGAACGAATAGACAGGAGCGCGCCAGCCGTGGAATACTGCGGCTGCACGCGCTCCCTCTGTTAAGCCCCCTGGCTTTGCACGGTGACTTGTGTGGCGCGACTCCGGGGTGAACTTGGCGGTTTAGCCGGAGTCGCGTCGGTGGTTTCTTCGGCGCTGTGCCTTTCTACCGCAACCGCTCCCCGCCGTCATCTCCCAACGCGCTTTGCGCGTCTGCACTCGCCCTACGGGCTCCTTACGACGCACAAAGCGTCGTCAATGCCCAGCGCTACCTTCATCCCCTACACATCGCGCAATAAGCTCTGGCCGCTCAATGGCTCGATCCCAGAACGCCGTCGTTTAGTGTCGGATTTGGACCGGCGTTCACAACAGCCGGCCCCGACTCTGTTAACAATTCGCGTTCCTGCGTAGATTCTCGATTTTTGCGGTCGAGCAGATGCGTCGGGACACAAGCAAGGCACGGGAGCCGAAGGCACACTACCGCATCAGGAACTAGGCGGCCTATA
>DATEJU010000350.1:0-2653 GCA_035277805.1 Paraburkholderia sp.
CAGCGCCGGAATCAGGCCGTCGAACGAGTTCTCCACCCACACGCACTTCGCCTTGAGCTTCGCGCAGACCGCGTTGCCCACGTCGATGTCGAAGCCCTGCAGCTCGCCGCTCGGCGACTTCGATTCGAACGGCGCATACGACGCCTCGACGCCGAAGCGGATTTCCTTGATATCGGCGGCCTGGGCGGCGCCCGCAGCCATGGTGAAGGCCGCGCAGAGCGTGAAGGTGGCCAGCTTGTTCCAGTTCATGTTCATCAATGTCTCATTCCAGTCGAATTACTGCGCGCTTCAGAGGTCCTACGGCGCGCTTCAGTGCAGGATCGCTGCGCCAAAAAGGCGGCTCAAACGGGCACGTCGTCTATGACGCGCCGCAGCAACCGCGCGGCCGCGATTGTACCGCGAGCGGCACAAGTGGCCGGAAAACGCTTCGGAGCGGGGTTTTCGCGCGGCGCAGCACAAACGGCCGCGCGCAGTATGCCAAAGCGGCGCCGCGCGAACTTGCAAATGGATGTCGTGGATGCGCAAGCGCGGCACACGAAGCCGGTGGACGCGCAACGTGTGCCGCACGGCTCAGGCGAGCGAGGCGAGCGTTTCCGCGCTCGTGTCGACCACGAGCAGGCCCGCACGCAAGCCGGGCTTCACGGTGGGATTCGGAAACACGATGCGCTCTTCGTCGTGCGCGACGACGTAGCGATACGCGCCGTCCTCCGCCAGCACGGTGCCGCGCGCGAACGGCGTGAAGTTCGGCACGTCGGCGGCCACGTGCAGCGCGAATGCGTCGCTCTGCTTCGTGATCTGGCCGATCACCGTGAAAACGCTCGGCATCGGTTCGTCCTGCGGCGCCTGCGCGCCCGAAACGAGCCTGCGCACCGCCGCGTCGGCCAGCGCAAAACGCGCGAGATCGTTCTGGCCGAACGGCCGCACCTTGCCGAGTTCGAGCGTGCACGCGAGCGCGCCGCACGCATCGGCGGTAAACGAGGAGTACGTCGCGCCCTTCTCCGTATGGATCAGGACGGCGGCGATGCGCGCGTCGGCGAGCCAGTCGAACATCGCGCGCGTGGGCGCGTCGCCGGTATAAGGCAGCAGTGCGAACTGCTCGAACGCCGAGGCGCGGATCGCCGTGTGCAGGTCGAAGTGCCAGCGCGCGCCGGGCTCGGCGGATGCATCGGCAAAGAAGCGCTGCGCCGCCGTTTCGAGCGCGACGGCGCGCGGCGCCTCGCGACTTTGCGGCACGCGCGCATGACGGCCGCCGAAGAGACGGTTGAGGTCGTCGTCTTCGTAGCGCGTGGCCGCGCGCATCGCAGCCACGTTGCCGAGCACGACCAGCAGCCGGCAGGCGAGCGCGAGATGCCCCGCCGCCAGATCGGCAACCATCTGCGAAAGCAGCTCGATAGGCGCGGTTTCGTCGCCATGCACGCCCGCGGAGAGCAGCACGCTCTTGAGCGTCTCGCCGCGCGCGCCGCCGGTGTGCACCGGCTCGAGTTGCAGCACGCCTTCGTCGAGCCATTGCCAGCGCACCGCGCCATACGCGCAACTGCCCTCCGCTTGCGCGGCGCTTGCGGGCCGCGCGCCCGCGAGCGTGGTGGCCAGAAAATCGGCGAGGCAATCGGGCGTGGCCGCCCCCGCCGGATGCGGCGATTGACCCGGCTCAGCGCTGGAAGTCATAAAGCGACCCCAGGCCGAGAATCTGCGTGAGCTCGTCGAGCGCCGTGCGCGACTCCACCAGCAGCGCCGGATCGGTGAGATCCTGCGGCGCCAGGCGGTCGCGATAGTGCTTGCCGATCCATGCGTCGAGGCGAGCGAACAGCGCATCGTTCATCCACACGCCCGGCGCGACCGCCGCGCGCTCGGCCTCGCTCAGCACCACGCGCAGGCGCAGGCACGCGGGGCCGCCGCCGTTTTTCATGCTCTCGCGCAAGTCGAACACGAGCACCTCGTCGATCGGACCGCTCTTCGCGGCCAGTTCGTCGAGATAGATCGCCACGCGCGGATTCTCGCGGCACTCCTGCGGCACGACGAGGATCTGCTTGCCATCGGCGCGGCTCAGCAACTGGCTGTTGAAGAGATACGAGGACACCGCGTCGGCCACGCTCACCTGGGCGTCGGGCACTTCGATCACGTCGAACGGCGCGCCGTGCGCCCCAAGCTTTTTGCGCAGCTCGTCGTAGACGTGCTTCTGGTCGACGAAGGCGCGCTCGTGGCAGAACAGCGTGCTGCGGTTGCCCACGGCGATCACGTCGTTATGGAACACACCGGCGTCGATCACTTCGGGACTCTGCTGCGCGAACACTGTCGTCTCGTCGGTGAGACCGTGGCGCTGCGCGATCGCGCGGCTCGCCTCGAAGGTCTGGCGCGCCGGAAAGCGCTTGGGCTCCGGCCCGCGGCGATATTCGCTGCGGCCGTAGACGAAGAACTCCACGCCGCGCTCGCCGTACTGCGCGCAAAAGCGCGTGTGATTCGCCGCGCCTTCGTCGCCGAGCGCGGGCGTGCCCGGCAGCGCGTCGTGCACCACGAAGTGCGACGGGTCCGCGAAGATCGCGCCCAGCGTGCGGCGCGTGTACTCGTGCTCGATCGCGCGATGCAGCTTGCTGCACAGGTTCGCGGGCGTGAAGTGCACGCGGCGCTCGGGCGTGTCCGCCGAGGGGCTCACGGT
>DATEJU010000351.1:0-5453 GCA_035277805.1 Paraburkholderia sp.
GATCCTGCTGTTCGTGGCTGTGGTCACCCACATCACGATCATCGGCGTGACGGTGTATCTGCACCGCTGCCAGGCGCACCGCGCGCTCGATCTGCACCCGATCGCCAGCCACTTCTTCCGTTTCTGGCTGTGGATGACCACAGGCATGCTCACGGGCCAGTGGGCGGCCATCCACCGCAAGCACCACGCCAAGTGCGAGACCGAAGAGGATCCGCATAGCCCGCAAACGCGCGGCATCTGGAAGGTGCTGCTCGAAGGCGCCGAGCTCTATCGCGCCGAAGCGAAGAACGAAGAAACGCTGCGCCGCTTCAGCCACGGCACGCCCAACGACTGGATGGAGCGCAACGTCTACACGCGCTACCCGATCCTTGGCGTGAGCATCATGATGGTGATCGACGTCGCGCTGTTCGGCGTGGTCGGCCTCTCCGTGTGGGCCGTGCAAATGGCGTGGATCCCGTTCTGGGCTGCCGGCGTCGTGAACGGCCTGGGTCACTTCTGGGGCTATCGCAACTTCAATTCGTCGGATGCGAGTACGAACCTCTTGCCGATCGGCATCATCATCGGCGGCGAAGAGCTGCATAACAATCACCACACCTTCGCGACCTCCGCGAAGCTCTCGAACAAGTGGTACGAGTTCGACATCGGCTGGATGTACATCCGCATGATGCAGGCCGTCGGTCTCGCCAAGGTCAAGAAGGTCGCGCCCACGCCGCGCCTCGCCAAGGGCAAGCTCGTGGCCGACCACGAGACGCTTCAGGCCGTGCTCTCGAACCGTTATGAAGTGATGGCGCGCTACGCGAAGGCGGTGAAGCAGGCGTATCGCCAGGAGCTCGCGCACCTGAAGGAAGTGGGCGAGCGCGAGAAGTACAAAGTCATGCGCGGCGCGCGCAAGTGGTTCGACAAGGAAGACCTGGACGAGCCGCAAAAGCGTCAGCTGCCGCAGATCTTCGCGAACAGCCAGAAGCTGCGCACGTACATCGAGTTGCGCAACGAGCTCGCGGCAATCTGGGAGCGTTCGAGCGCCTCGCGCGAACAACTGCTCACGCAGCTCCAGGATTGGTGCCACCGTGCTGAGCAAAGCGGCATCAAGGCGCTCCAGGAATTTGCGTCGCGTCTGCGCCGCTACGCCTGATTCTTCGGACTCGTGCTTTCGCGGCGGCCAATGCCCCCTGCGTGAATCTCGAAAAAATCCATTAGAATTCAGGTACGTCACAAAACCCCGCGTTGGCGGGGTTTTTCTTTTTGGGCCGCGAAAAAGCCGGCGCGTTGTGCTTCATGGCGCAGGTCTGGAACCGCGGCGATCGGCAGGGCTGCAACTAGTGCATGGGGCCAGAGTAAGGAGCTTTGCTTCAACTCTGGTCGACAGAGGAGATCATGAGTCAGGCAATCAGGAAGGTCGAATATGACCGGCCGCAGGGTGCCGTCTGCAGCGTCGGGCAGGCTTGGGCGAAGGTGCCCGACGTGCCCGACGCGGCGGAGCGCGTTGCATTGAAGGAGCGCATTCGCGCGTTGCTCAAGCGCGAAAAGGCGGTACTCGTCGCGCACTATTATGTCGATCCTGAATTGCAGGAGCTGGCGGACGAAACCGGCGGCTGCGTAGCCGATTCGCTTGAGATGGCGCGCTTCGGCCGCGATCACGAGGCGCAGACGCTCGTCGTGGCGGGTGTGCGCTTCATGGGCGAGACCGCCAAGATTCTGAGTCCGAACAAGCGCATCCTGATGCCGGACCTCGACGCCACCTGCTCGCTCGATCTCGGTTGTCCTGTCGACGAGTTTTCCGCGTTCTGCGACGCGCATCCCGATCGCACCGTGGTGGTCTACGCGAACACCAGCGCCGCCGTGAAGGCGCGCGCGGACTGGATGGTGACCTCCTCGATCGGTCTGGAGATCGTCGCTCACCTTCACGCGAAGGGCGAAAAGATCCTCTGGGCGCCGGACCGCCATCTGGGCAACTACATCCAGAAGAAGACCGGCGCCGACATGCTGCTGTGGCAGGGCTCGTGTCTCGTGCACGACGAGTTCAAGGGCATCGAGCTCGATCTGCTGCGCGCCGAATATCCCGACGCCAAGGTGCTCGTGCATCCCGAATCGCCCGAAGCCGTGGTTGCGCTGGCGGACGTGGTCGGCTCGACCACGCAGCTGATCGATGCCGCGGTGAAGCTCGACGCGCAGCGTTTCATCGTCGCGACCGATCTCGGCATCCTGCACAAGATGCGGCTCGCGGCGCCGGGCAAGACCTTCATCGAGGCGCCCACGGCCGGCAACAGCGCGACCTGCAAGAGCTGCGCGCATTGCCCGTGGATGGCCATGAACGGCCTTGCGAACCTCGTCGATGTGCTGGAGCGCGGCCACAACGAGATCTTCGTCGATGCCGCGATTGGCGAGCGGGCGCGTCTGCCGATCGACCGCATGCTCGCGTTCGCGGCAGAGCACAAGCGCCGCGTGCAGGCGAGCGGTGACCTCGCGCGCGACACCGCGCTGTTCTCGCAAGTGGGAGCGGCGTAATGACGAATTTGAAGGAAGGCGCGCGCGAATTGCGCACTGCGGACGCCGTCGCCTCCGTGCTCGACGAAGTGCGTGCGCAGTACGGCTCGGCGTTCGACGCCGCGATCGTGCGCAACGTGGTGGATGCGCTCGAGGAAGATGTCGGCCCCGTCGACCAGACGGGCCGCCTCGTGCCCGCGGATGAAGTGCGCGATGCGCGGATCATCGTGCGTGAGGACGCGGTGCTGTGCGGCGTGCTGTGGTTCGACGGCGTGGTGAAGCAGGTCGATCCGCGCATCGAGGTGCGCTGGCACTATCGCGAAGGCGAGCGCATGGCGGCGGACACCATCGTGTGCTCGCTGCGCGGGCCGGCGCGCTCGCTGCTCACGGCCGAGCGCAACGCGATGAATTTCCTGCAGTTGCTCTCCGGCGTGGCGAGCGTGACGCGCCGCTACGTCGACATGGTCGCGCATACGCAGACGCATATCCTCGACACGCGCAAGACGCTGCCGGGCCTGCGTCTCGCGCAGAAGTACGCGGTGCGCGTGGGCGGCGGCGCCAACCAGCGTCTCGCGCTTTACGATGGCATCCTGATCAAGGAGAACCATATCGCGGCGGCGGGCGGTGTCGGTGCGGCCATGGATGCGGCAATCGCCCTGAATGCGGGCGTGCCCATCCAGATCGAAGTCGAGACGCTCGAACAACTCGATGCGGCGCTCGAACACGGCGCGAAGTCGGTGCTGCTCGACAACTTCTCGTTCGAGATGATGCGCGAGGCGGTCAAGCGCACGGCGGGGCGCGCGGTGCTCGAAGTTTCGGGCGGTGTGAACTTCGAAACGGTGCGCACGATTGCGGAAACGGGCGTGGACCGCGTGTCGATCGGCGCGCTGACGAAGGACGTGCGGGCGACCGATTACTCGATGCGAATCGTTTGATCGCGCTGCGTTTCGAGCGCCGAACGAACAAAGGCCGCCTCGCGAGAGGCGGCCTTATTCTTTCTGCCGGGCCGATGGAGACGGCGCCGCCGCCTTAGGACAGGGTGCGATTGCGTACGCGTTCCGGCGAGAGCACGGTCGGCAGCGCCTTGGGCAGCGTGCCCGGCCAGTCGCGGCTGTAGTGCAGGCCGCGGCTTTCGCGGCGCGAGCGCGCGCTCTCGACGATCAGCGACGCCACGTCAACGAGATTGCGCAGTTCCAGCAGATCGCGCGTCACGCGGAAGTTCGCGTAGTACTCGAGGATTTCGTCGCGCAGGAGCGCGATGCGGTGTTGGGCGCGCTCGAGGCGCTTGTCCGTGCGCACGATACCCACGTAGTTCCACATGAGGCGGCGCAGTTCGTCCCAGTTGTGGGCGACCACGACTTCCTCGTCGGAATCGGAGACGCGGCTTTCGTCCCAGTCGGGCAGCGGGGCATGCGCGCCTGCGCCGAAGCCTTCGGCCTCGATTGCCTCGGCGGCCGAACGGCCGATCACGAGGCATTCGAGCAGCGAGTTGCTGGCGAGCCGGTTGGCACCATGCAGGCCCGTGTACGACGTCTCGCCGACCGCGTAGAGGCCCGCGAGGTCGGTGCGCCCAGCGAGGTCGGTGACGACGCCCCCGCAGGTGTAATGCGCAGCGGGCACGACGGGGATCGGCTCTTTCGTGATATCGATGCCGAATTCGCGGCAGCGCGCGAGGATCGTCGGAAAGTGCTCTTCGAGAAATGCGGCCGGCTGATGGCTGATGTCGAGATGCACGCAGTCGATGCCGTGCTTCTTGATCTCGAAGTCGATTGCGCGCGCGACGATGTCGCGTGGCGCGAGCTCCGCACGCGCGTCGTGCGAGGGCATGAAACGGGTGCCGTCGGGCAGGCGCAGTACGCCGCCTTCGCCGCGTACCGCTTCGGAAATCAGGAACGACTTCGCGTGCGGATGGAAGAGGCAGGTGGGGTGGAACTGGATGAACTCCATGTTCGCGACCCGGCAACCCGCGCGCCAGGCCATCGCAATGCCGTCGCCCGTGGCCGTGTCGGGATTGGTCGTGTAGAGATAGACCTTGCCTGCGCCGCCCGTGGCCAGCACCGTGTGCGGCGCCTGGATCGTCACCGTGCGATCGTTCTGCAGATCGAGCGCGTAGAGGCCGTGGCAGCGGCGGCCCGGCAGGCCGAGGCGGTCGGACGTGATGACGTCGATCGCCTGGTGATCTTCGAGGATCGTAATGTTCGGATGCTGGCGGGCGCGTTCGAGCAGCGTCTGCACGACGGCATGGCCGGTGGCGTCGGCGGCGTGGATGATGCGCCGGTGGCTATGGCCGCCTTCGCGCGTGAGATGGAAACCGAGTTCGGCGGCGGCGTCCTTCGTGAACGGCACGTCCTGGCCGATCAGCCACTCGATGGCCTCGCGGCCGTGCTCGACGATATAGCGCGTGGCCGCTTCGTCGCACAAGCCGCCACCGGCGACGAGCGTATCGTCCACGTGGTTTTCCACGCTGTCGGCCGAATCGAGCACCGCGGCGATGCCGCCCTGTGCGCGGTCGCTCGCGCCCTCGGTCATCGCGCGCTTGGCGATCAGCACCACGCGGCGCGTGTCCGCGAGGTTCAGTGCGACGCTCAATCCCGCCAGCCCGCTGCCGACGATCGCTACATCGAAATTCATTGTCCTGCTTCTCCGTCTCTCTTGTTCTGCTGCTTCGTGCCGCCCGAGGCCGTGCTGAGCCGCCTTCGAAGGCGGCGCGCATGCCAGACGGTGGGTGAAGCGGGAAGCATACTCCGAGTGAGGTCTTGTCAGGCGGCGCAAAAAGAAAAACCCCGCCGAAAGGCGGGGTTTTTCTGTCTTCGTCAGGCTCGAAACCGGATCAATTACTTGATCTTGGTTTCCTTGTACTCGACGTGCTTGCGAACAACCGGGTCGAACTTCTTGATCGACATTTTTTCCGGCATGTTGCGCTTGTTCTTCGTGGTCGTGTAGAAGTGACCCGTGCCTGCGGTCGACTC
>DATEJU010000352.1:0-10541 GCA_035277805.1 Paraburkholderia sp.
CGCATCTCGAAGTACAACCAGCTGCTGCGCATCGAGGAAGATCTCGGTGATATCGCCAGCTATCCGGGCAAGTCGGCGTTCTATAACCTCCGCTAAGCGGACCTGAACGCGGCAGCAGTCTTGCTGTCTCTTTTCGTCATCCCCTTCCGCCGCCCTGCGTCAAGCGCAGGGCGGCGTGTATTTATCCGGCACCTTACATGCGGCTTGTCACTGTCGTCCTGATTCTCCTGCTCGTGCTGATCCAGTATCCGCTCTGGTGGGGCCATGGCGGCTGGCTGCGTGTGCATGAACTGCGCGAGCAACTCGCACAGCAGCAAAAGCAGAACGACGACGAGAAACTGCGCAACGAACGCATTGCGGGCGAAGTGCAGGATCTCCAGAACGGTACCGCGGCCGTCGAGGAGCGCGCGCGCTACGAGATGGGCATGGTCAAGGACGGCGAGGTGTTCGTGCAGTTCGTCTCGCCGAACCAGCCTTTGCCGGCGACGCCGACCGGCTCGTCGAACGTCTCCACGCGCGGCGAGATGTCGGCCGCGCCGGTCAAGGTGGTGCCGAATCCGGTATCGCGTGTGCCGGAGAAGCGGCACGGCCACGGCAAGGAAACGAAGAAGAAGGCGGGCTGAGTTTCGCCTTCGAGGTACAAAAAAAGCGCGGCTTCCGGCAAAAACGGAAGCCGCGCTTTTATTTTGTGCGCGACGGGATATTCGGCCCGTCCGGGCTATGCGCTTACCAGCCCCAACCCCAGCCCGGGTACCCGTAGCCGATGCCCGTACCCCAGCCGCTTCCCCAGCCACCGCTGTAATAGCTGCCGTAGACACTAACGGGCGGGGCATAGGCGCGCGACCAGGCCTGCGCGGCGGCTTCGGCAGTGGCTGCGCGATCCGACTCGGTGAGCGCCTGGCGGTCGATTGCATCGTAGCGCGCGCGCTCGTCGGGCGTGAGCACTGGAGCGCTCTGTAACGCGTCCGTCTGATTGGCGGGCAGGCGGCTGTAAATTGGCGAAGGTCCCGGCGGGTCCAGCGTGCAGCCGCTCATTACTGCGATACCGGCGCCGAGCGCGGCCATCGCGAACGTTGCCTTGGCGTGCCGCAAGCCCCGTGCGTGCAACCGCGTCGCGAAGGACGTCTTCGTTTTCATTGCTTTTCCTCCATCTGTCGGACGCCTAAGCAACGCGAGGTGACGAGCGGGTCCGAGATTCGGCTCATGGTCGCTGCCGTGCGCCGCCGCGCCGGCAGGCCGATGTCGTTCAGTGGCGCCGGTCCGCCGCGGGGGTGACACCTTCTGAGAGCCCCGGCGTGGCGAAAAGTTGCGCCACATCGACGGGATCGAACTCGTAGCGCTGGTTGCAATAGTCGCAGTGAATTTCGACGTGGCCGCGCTCCTCGATCACGCCGTCGACTTCTTCGCGGCCCAGCATCTTGAGCATCGCGCCCACTTTCTCGCGCGAGCAGCTGCACAGGAAGCGCGTGGTCACAGGCTCGAAGTGATTCACGTTTTCCTGCCAGAAGAGGCGGCGGAACAGCGTTTCCGGCTCCTGTTCGAGCAGTTCTTCGCGCGTGAGCGTGCCGCCGAGTGTGCAGACTCGCTCCCACGTGTCGGTGTCGAGTTCGTGCGGATGCGGCACGATGCCACCGTCGCCGGGCAGCTTCTGCAACAGCATGCCGACCGCGCGGTCGTCGTTCGCGCCTAGCCACAGGCGCGTGTCGAGCTGCTCGGAGTGATGCATGTAGTGCTCGAGCACTTCGGCGACCGACTTGAGCGGGCCGTTCTCGCCGTTCAGCGGCACGATGCCCTGGTACGGTTGCTGGCCAGGCTGCTTGTTGGCCGGGTCGAGCGTGATCACACAACGGCCGTGGCCGCTCACGTTGATGAGGTCGGCGAGCGTGACGCCCTCGGCGAGCGCGGCCACGTCTTCGGCTTCGACGCCGTCTGTGAGGCGCGCGGTGGCGCGCATCGAGAGGTCCGAGCTGCACTGCACGACCAGCATCCGGATCGGGCCGTCGCCGAGGATCTGCATGATCAGCGTGCCGTCGAATTTCAGGTTCGCCGAGAGCAGGGCGCAGGCCGCCATCATTTCGCCGAGCACGGTGCGCACGGGCGCCGGGTACTGGCGACGCGTCAGCACCTCTTGCCACGTGTTGCGCAACGAGACGATCTCGCCGCGCACGGGCGCCGCGCTGAACATGAATTTCTGCAACTGGTCGTTCACAATCTTTTCCTTCGTTTCAATCTTTGCGGCGCATCTCGCGAAGCGCAGCGGCGAGGCTGGCAGCCTTTAGCCGATGCGCACGAGCTGCGCCTTGAAATACTCCCGGCGCTCCGCGTAGACGTCCGCGTTGCGCTTGAGGCCGGCAATGTCGGCCTCGGTGAGCTCACGCACGACTTTGGCGGGCGCGCCAAGAATGAGCGAGTTGTCGGGGAACACCTTGCCTTCCGTCACAACGGCGCCCGCACCTACCAGACAGTTGCGGCCGATCACCGCACCATTCAAGACCACGGCCTGAATGCCGATGAGCGCGCCTTCCTTGACCGTGCAACCGTGCAGCATGGCCTGGTGCCCGACCGTCACGTTGGCTTCGAGCGTGAGCGGGTAGCCGGGGTCGGTATGCAGCACCGCGCCTTCCTGGACATTGCTGCGCGCGCCGACCTTGATCGGCTCGTTGTCGCCGCGCAGGGTCGCGCCGAACCAGACGCTCGACTCTTCGGCGAGTTCGACCTTGCCGATGACAGTGGCGTTGTCCGCGACAAATACGCTCTCGTGGATGGTGGGCGCGGCTTCGCCAAGTTTGTAGATGGCCACGGTGTTGCGTCTCCTTTTATCTTGCTGGGGGCGGCTGCGGATGCGCTCAAGGGCGCAGGCGGCGCAGGCCGGGTGAATCGCGTATTGTAAACGGTTGCGTGCGCGCGCTCGTTCCGCCCCCTCAATCGTGCGGGCTGGCCTGTCCGGCGCGCGGCGGCCTGGCCGCGCATTCTTTAGTTTCTTGCCGATTTTTGTCCGTTTTGCGATGAGTCCTGTGTTTCCCGAAGCCATCGGCTCCACGCCCCGGCATTGCGCCGATTCCGCGTATGGTGGCGATGCCGCCCCGGCTCGCGCCAGTTGGCGTGCCGCCGCACTCGAGGCCCTCTGCGAGCATGATCCGCTCGCCAAGGCCGACGCCGTGCGCACGCTCCATGCTGTGGTGCTGGACGCTGCGTCCCAGAACGCCACGCACTGGGAGGAGTCCAGCACGCTCGTGGCGAGGACCGATCTCCCCGGCCGGCCGTCGCGCCCCGAGCTGGTCGAGCCGCGCAGTCTGCAGCGCCGCAGCATGAGCACGCCGCAAGGACGTGTCGTGTTGCTGCACGCGCTGGCGCATATCGAATTCAACGCGATCAATCTCGCACTCGACGCCATATGGCGCTTCGCGAACATGCCCGGCGCCTTCTATGCCGACTGGCTGAGGGTCGCGGCCGAGGAGGCGTATCACTTCTCGCTGCTGTGCCGGCGCTTGGCCGATTACGGTCACGCGTATGGCGATTTTCCGGCGCACAACGGCCTTTGGGAGATGTGCGAGCGCACCAGCGGCGACGTGCTCGCGCGCATGGCGCTCGTGCCACGCGTGCTGGAGGCGCGCGGCCTCGACGCTTCGCCGCCCATCCGCGCGCGCCTGAAGCAGGCCGGCGACGAGGAATCCGCCGCGATCCTCGACATCATCCTGCGCGACGAGGTCGGGCACGTGCGCATCGGCAATCACTGGTTTCGCTATTTGTGCGAGGCGCGTGGTCTCGATCCGCACACGGCATGGCTTGCGCTTGCCGCGCAGTACAACGCGCCACGCATGCGCGGACCGTTCAATTTCGAGGCGCGCCGCTCGGCGGGCTTCGATCAGGCCGAGCTCGACACGCTGGCGGCACAGGATGTCGCCGCGGCGAACGAATCCTCCGCCCGCCGCGGCACAGAAGAAAAATGAAAGGGCGCTAGCTCATCAGTCAGAATGTGTCGATATAATCGAACGATCATTCGTTTTTTGTGCGAGCGCAATGAATCTTTCCCGATCCGAATTCGTCGCCGTGAACGGCATCCGCCTGCACGTGCGTCGCTGGGGCGTCGATGACGCGCCCACGCTCTTCATGTTGCACGGCTGGATGGACGTGGCCGCTTCGTTCCAGTTCGTGGTCGACGCGCTCGGCGGCAACTGGCAGGTGATCGCGCCGGACATGCGCGGCTTCGGCCTGTCCGACTGGCCGGCGGCGCAGCGGGGCGGGGGCAGTTACTGGTTCCACGATTACATCGCCGATCTGGACGGGCTGCTCGAGCACTACGCGCCTCAAGGCGAGGTGAACCTGGTCGGCCATAGTCTTGGCGCGAACGTCGTGTGCGTCTACGCGGGTGTGCGGCCCGAGCGCGTGCGGCGCGTGGTCGATCTGGAGGGCTTCGGCTTGCCGGCGGCCGTGCCTGCGCAGGCGCCGGGCCGTGTGCGCCAATGGCTCGACGAGATGCGCGCGCCGCCACAATTGCGCCCTTACGCGACGCTCGACGACGTGGCCGCGCGTCTGGTGAAGACGAACCCGCGCCTTGCGCCGGCGCGCGCACGTTTCCTTGCGCAGCACTGGTCGAAACCCGTTGACGGGAAAGGGGACAAAAATGGCGAGGGCGGCTACATGCTGCTCGGCGACCCGGCGCACAAGATGGTCAACCCGATGCTGTATCGCCTCGAGGAAATCATGGCGGTCTGGGGGTGCGTGCGGGCGAAGGTGCTGCACGTCGAAGCCATGCAGTCCGAGACGCTTGCGCGCATCGCAGGCAAGGTGCCCATCGGCGAGTTCAAGAAGCGTTTCGAGGCATTTCCCGACTGGCGCGAACGCTTCATCGACGACGCGGGCCACATGGTCCACCACGATCAGCCCGAAGCGGTGGCGCATCTCATCGAGGCGTTCTGCGCCGGCTAGCTTTTCCCACGCCGCGGCCCCGGGGGCGCATCCGGCGGCTGGCCGGGATGCCCGGGACGCCTTCGTCGCATTGCAGTAAAATGGGCCGTTACTCTTTTTAAGCCCGTTTTTAAGCCCGCGATGAACGCCGATCTCCATTGTCACTCCACTGTCTCCGACGGCCAGATGGCCCCGGCTGCCGTTGCGCAGCTGGCGAAGGCGGGCGGCGTGACGCTGTGGGCGCTCACCGATCACGACGAAGTGGGCGGCCAGCACGAGGCGCGCGCCGCCGCCGAGGCACTCGGCATGCGCTATCTCACCGGCGTCGAGATTTCGGTCACGTGGGCATCGCGCACGGTGCATATCGTCGGCCTGCACGTCGATCCCGAGTGCACAGCGCTGGCCGAGGGACTTGCGCGCACCCGCAACGGCCGCGCCGCGCGCGCCGAAGCGATCGGTGAACGCCTGGAGTCGCTCGGCATCTCGAACGCCTATGAAGGCGCGCTCCAGTACGTCTCGAATCCCGACCTGATTTCGCGCACACACTTTGCGCGCTTTCTCGTGGAATCGGGCCGCGCGCAGAATACACAGGACGCGTTCTCGCGCTGGCTGGGCGAGGGCAAGCCGGGCTACGTCTCGCACCGCTGGGCCAAGCTCGCGGACGCTGTCGCCTGGATCAAGGCCGCGGGCGGCGAGGCCGTGGTTGCGCATCCGGGCCGCTACCACTACACGCCGCTCGAATTCGATACTTTCTTCGGCGAGTTCATCGATCTGGGCGGCAAGGCCATCGAAGTCGTCACGGGCAGCCATACGCCCGACCAGTATGGCGAATACGCCGCCGTTGCCCGCCGCTTCGGCTTCGAGGCGTCGCGTGGCTCGGATTTTCACGCACCCAGCCCGGAGGCGATCATGCCGGGCTCGCTGCCAGCGCTGCCTTCCGGTCTCAAGCCTGTCTGGGAGCGATGGCTGTAGGCCGCGCGCTCTGCGTGGCCCACATCCGCCGTTCCTTCGCTACTGCGCGGCCCACTGTCCTTCGTTGCCGTGCTGTCCTGTTCGTCTCGCTGCGCGCGTGGTTGCATCAGAATTTCGCGTCGCGCTTCACGTTTCGCCTTGCCTTCGTCAGCTGATTACTGTCATGTCCCAGTTTTTTCGGCTTCACCCAGACAATCCGCAGCCGCGCCTCGTCAAGCAGGCCGTGCAGATCATCCGCGATGGCGGCGTGATCGCGCTGCCCACCGATTCGAGCTACGCGCTCGCCGCGCGCATCGACGACAAACAGGCCGCCGAGCGTCTGCGGCGCATCCGCGGACTCAATGAGAAGGCGCTGCTCTCGCTGATGGTGCGCGATCTCTCCGAGCTTGCGAATTTCGCGATGGTGGACAACCGCCAGTACCGGCTCATCAAGTCGGTAACGCCGGGGCCCTACGTGTTCGTGCTGGAGGCGACGAAGGAAGTGCCGCGGCGGCTCTCGCATCCTTCGCGCAAGACCATCGGGCTGCGTGTGCCGGGTCATGCGATTCCGCTTGCTATCCTCGAGGAGCTGGGCGAGCCGCTGCTCGCCTCGACGCTGATCGTGCCGCCCGATACCGAGCCGCTCAACGATCCCGAGGAAATCCGCGAGCGCCTCGAAAAGCAGCTCGACCTCGTGATCGATGGTGGGGCGTGCCCGCGAGAGTCATCGACGGTCATCGATCTGACCGGCGAGGAACCCGTGCTCGTGCGCGCGGGGCGGGGCGACCTGGCGCCATTCGGGTTGGAGGAGCCGGCCTGATGCGCACGGTTTGCGTGCGCAGCGGCGCATCGGCTCCGCGTTGACAGCGCGTTGTTACAATACGCCGCCATGGAAGCCAACATCATTCAGACGCTCGTCGTCTACGCCTTGCCCGTGATCTTTGCGATCACGCTGCATGAAGCCGCCCACGGATACGTCGCGCGCCTGCTCGGCGACAACACCGCCTACGTGCTGGGCCGCGTGTCGCTCAACCCGATGCGGCACATCGATCCGGTGGGCACGATCGCGATGCCGCTCATCCTCTATTTCCTGACGAGCGGCGCGTTCGTGTTCGGCTACGCCAAGCCGGTGCCGATTTCGTTCGGCAATCTGCGCAACCCGCGCTGGGGCACGCTGTGGGTCGCTGCGGCGGGGCCGTTGTGCAACTTCGCGCAGGCGCTCGTGTGGGGCGTGTTCGGCGTGGCGCTCGCGGTGTTCGGCGTAGAGGAGCCGTTTTTCACGCGCATGGCCGCTGCCGGCGTGGGTGTGAATCTGGTGCTCGGCGTGCTGAATCTCTTTCCGCTGCTGCCGCTCGACGGCGGCCGCGTGCTCGCGGCGCTCCTGCCCACGCGCGCGAGCATTGCGCTCTCGCGCCTCGAGCCCTATGGTTTCATCATCGTGATGGTGCTCCTCGTGAGCGGCGTCTTCACGCGCTTCTGGCTGCGTCCGCTCGTGTCTCTCGGCTATGACGCAGTGACGGCTATCCTTACTCCCCTTGTATCGCTCTTCTCATAACATCATGTTCCCAGACCGTATCTTTTCCGGCATGCGGCCCACCGGGTCGCTGCACCTCGGCCACTATCACGGCGTGCTGAAAAACTGGGTGCGGCTTCAGTCCGAATACCCGTGCTTCTTCTGCGTGGTCGACTGGCACGCGCTCACCACGCATTACGAAACGCCCGAGGTCATCGAGAAGAACGTTTGGGACGTGCTGATCGACTGGCTGGCTTCCGGCATCGATCCGAACCAGTCGACGCTGTTCATCCAGAGCCGCGTGCCCGAGCACGCGGAGCTTGCGCTGCTGCTGGGCATGAGCACGCCGCTGTCCTGGCTCGAGCGCGTGCCCACGTACAAGGAGCAGATCGAGAAGCTGCGCGACAAGGATCTCGGCACCTACGGCTTCCTCGGCTATCCCGTGCTCATGGCCGCCGACATCCTGCTGTACCGTGCCTCGCTCGTGCCGGTGGGCGAAGACCAGGTGCCGCACGTCGAGATGTCGCGCGAAATGGCGCGGCGCTTCAACTACATGTACGGCCGCGAGCCGGGCTTCGAAGAGAAGGCCAACGAGGCCGCGAAGAAGCTCGGCGGCAAGCGCTCGAAGCTCTATCACGAGCTGCGCAACGCCTATCAGCAGGAAGGCGACGAAGAGGCGCTCGAACAGGCGCGCGCCATGTTGTCCGAGTCGCAGAGCCTGTCGATGAACGACCGCGAGCGCCTTTTCGGCTATCTCGAAGGCGCGCGCAAGATCATCCTGCCAGAGCCGCAGGTGCTGCTGACCGAAGCCTCGCGCATGCCGGGCCTCGACGGCCAGAAGATGTCGAAGTCGTACGGCAACATGATCGGCTTGCGTGAAGACGCCGAGTCGATTACGAAAAAGGTCCGTACCATGCCGACCGACCCCGCGCGCGTGCGCCGCACCGATCCGGGCGATCCGGACAAGTGCCCGGTGTGGCAGCTGCACCAGGTCTATACCGACGCAGAGACGCACGACTGGGTGCAGAAGGGCTGCCGTTCGGCTGGCATTGGCTGCCTCGAGTGCAAGCAGCCGGTGATCGAAGGCATTCTGCGCGAGCAGCAGCCGATGCTCGAGCGCGCGCAGAAGTACATGGACGATCCGTCGCTCTTGCGCGCGATCGTCGCGGATGGTTGCGACAAGGCGCGCAAGTTCGCCAACGAGACCATGCGCGACGTGCGTGAGGCCATGGGCCTCTCGTACAACTAAGGCGCTGCCATGACGCTCACGCCCGGCGGTGCTGGTGTGCCGCCCGCGCCCACAGGTCTGGCCCCTGTTGGCCTGAGCCACGCGGGGCTCTCCGAGCCTTCCGGCTGGGTGCGCCAGTGGGCGCATCTGATCGCGCCGGGCGGCACGGTGCTCGACGTCGCCTCGGGGGCGGGGCGTCATGCGCGCTGGCTCGCCGCTCGCGGCCATCCGGTCGCGGCGCTCGACCGCGATGCCGGCGCGCTCGCAACGATGCGCGACGTGGCCGGCATCGCCACGCTGGAGTGCGACCTCGAAGGCGCGCCCTGGCCGCTCCCGGACGATGCGCGTTTCGCGGCTATCGTCGTCACGAATTATCTGTATCGTCCACTCATGCCGCGTCTCGTCGACGCGCTCGCGCCGGGCGGCGTGCTGATCTACGAAACCTTCGCGCAGGGCAACGAGACGGTCGGCAAGCCCTCGAACCCGGCATTTTTGCTGGCGCCGGGCGAGTTGCTGGCGGTCTGCGCGCCCGCGCTGCGCGTGATTGCTTATCAGGACGGATTTCTCTCGCAGCCGCGTGAGGCCTTCGTCCAGCGCATCTGTGCGGTGCGCGAGATGCGCCAGCGCGAGATGCCCCCGGCGCCCACCTCCGAGGCGGAAAACTTTGCCCGTCAGAATGGCGCGGACGCGGTTGAAAGACCCGGTAACGCCGCTGCGACTCAGGTACTACCCCTGGTGCGTTACGATCTGACCGGCTAATCCGCTACAATCGCGGTTTAACGTACTCTTTTTTTTGAAGTTTCATGGCTAACGGCACCCAGCACGGCATTACGTTGCGCGGCAGCATTCCCGCGATCGTCACCCCCATGCACGAAGACGGCAGCCTCGATCTGCCGGCATTTCGCAAACTGATCGACTGGCACGTGCAAGAGGGGACGGATGCGATCGTCGTCGTCGGCACGAGCGGCGAGTCCGCCACGCTGGACGTCGAAGAGCACATCCTGATGGTCAAGACGGCGGTCGAGCACGCTGCGGGCCGTCTGCCGATCATCGCCGGCGCAGGCGGCAATTCCACGGCCGAGGCGATCGAGCTCACGAAGCACGCGAAGAGTGTCGGTGCGCAGGCGTCACTGCAGGTCGTGCCCTATTACAACAAGCCGACTCAGGAAGGCATGTATCGCCATTTCGCGAAGATCGCGGAAGCGGTGGACCTGCCGGTCTTGCTGTATAACGTGCCGGGCCGCACGGTCGCGGATATGTCGAACGAGACGATCCTGCGCCTCGCGCAGGTGCCGGGCATCGTCGGCGTGAAGGAAGCCACAGGCAACATCGACCGTGCCGCGCATCTCATCAAGCACGCGCCGGAAGGCTTCAAGATTTTCAGCGGCGACGATCCCACCGCGATCGCGCTGATGCTGCTGGGTGGCCACGGCAATATCTCGGTGACCGCGAACGTCGCGCCGCGCGAGATGAGCGAACTGTGCCGCGCCGCGCTCGAAGGCGACGCGAAGACCGCGCGCGCGATCCACCTGAAACTGTTGTCGCTGCACAAGAATCTGTTCATCGAATCGAATCCGATTCCGGTGAAGTGGGCACTGCAGGAACTCGGCCGCATGGAAGGCGGCATCCGTCTGCCGCTCACGCCGCTCGACGCGCGCTACCACGACGTGGTGCGCACGGCGCTGCGCGAGGCTGGCCTGATCGGCTGAACGGCTTAAGCCCGATTCAGCCGAAAACGCCGTATTTTCAACCGACGCCGCCACGAGCCAAGTACCCCATCGACGACCGCAATCGACGACAGATATCCCGGCAGGTCAAGGCTTAGCGTTCCCGTATTACGAAGGTCCACATGAAACGTCCCGTTCTTTCCCTCCACGCCACCCGCATGGCGGTGCTGGCGCTCGCACTCGGCTCGCTCGCGGGCTGCGAGTCGCTGAACGA
>DATEJU010000353.1:0-3081 GCA_035277805.1 Paraburkholderia sp.
CATCGACCATGGCAAGTCGACGCTCGCCGATCGCATCATCCAGCTGTGCGGCGGCTTGTCCGACCGCGAAATGGAATCGCAGGTGCTCGACTCGATGGATCTCGAGCGCGAGCGTGGCATCACGATCAAGGCGCAGACCGCAGCGCTCACGTACAAGGCGCGTGACGGCAAGGTCTACAACCTGAACCTGATCGACACGCCGGGGCACGTCGACTTCTCGTACGAGGTGAGCCGTTCGCTCTCCGCGTGCGAGGGCGCGCTGCTCGTCGTGGACGCGAGCCAGGGCGTCGAGGCGCAAACGGTCGCCAATTGCTACACCGCAATCGAGCTCGGCGTGGAAGTCGTGCCGGTGCTCAACAAGATTGACCTGCCCGCCGCGAACCCCGAAAACGCCATCGAAGAGATCGAGGACGTGATCGGCATCGACGCCGCCGACGCCACGCGCTGCAGCGCGAAGACGGGCCTCGGCGTGGATGACGTGCTCGAATCGCTCATCGCCAAGGTGCCGCCACCCAAGGGCGACCCGGACGCACCGCTGCAGGCGCTCATCATCGACTCGTGGTTCGACAACTACGTGGGCGTGGTGATGCTCGTGCGCATCGTCAACGGTACGCTGCGTCCGAAGGACAAGATCAAGCTCATGGCCACCGGCGCGCAGTATCCGGTCGAGCACGTGGGCGTGTTCTCGCCGAAGTCGCGCAATCTCGAGCAGCTCTCGGCAGGGCAGGTGGGCTTCATCATCGCGGGCATCAAGGAACTTGCTGCGACCAAGGTGGGCGACACCGTCACCCACGCGACCAGGGCCGCCGCTGAGCCGCTGCCGGGCTTCAAGGAAGTGAAGCCGCAGGTGTTCGCGGGCCTCTATCCGGTCGAGGCGAACCAGTACGACGCGCTGCGCGAATCGCTCGAAAAGTTGAAGCTCAACGACGCCTCGCTCCAGTACGAGCCGGAAGTCTCGCAGGCGCTCGGCTTCGGTTTCCGCTGCGGCTTCCTCGGCCTTCTGCACATGGAAATCGTGCAGGAGCGTCTCGAGCGCGAGTTCGACATGGACCTCATCACCACGGCGCCTACCGTGGTGTATGAAGTCGTGCAGGCGGACGGCAGCCAGATCATGGTCGAGAACCCGGCGAAGATGCCGGAGCCCTCGAAGATCGCCGAGATTCGCGAGCCGATCGTGACCGTGAACCTGTACATGCCGCAGGACTACGTGGGTTCGGTGATCACGCTCTGTACGCAAAAGCGCGGCAACCAGATCAACATGCAGTATCACGGCCGCCAGGTGCAGCTCACCTACGAAATTCCGATGGCGGAAATCGTGCTCGACTTCTTCGACCGTCTGAAATCGGTGTCGCGCGGCTACGCGTCGATGGATTACGAGTTCAAGGAGTACCGCAGCTCGGACGTCGTGAAGGTCGACATGCTGATCAACGGCGACAAGGTCGATGCGTTGTCCATCATCGTGCACCGCTCGCAGTCGCAGTATCGCGGCCGCGAAGTGGCGGCGAAGATGCGCGAGATCATCCCGCGCCAGATGTACGACGTGGCGATTCAAGCCGCCATTGGCGCGCACATCATCGCGCGCGAGAACATCAAGGCGCTGCGCAAGAACGTGCTGGCCAAGTGCTATGGCGGCGACATCACGCGTAAGAAGAAGCTCCTCGAAAAGCAGAAGGAAGGCAAGAAGCGGATGAAGCAGGTTGGCTCCGTCGAAATTCCGCAAGAGGCATTCCTCGCGATTCTCCGTGTCGAAGACAAATAAGCCAGAACAACGGATCTCTACATGAATTTTGCGCTGATTCTTTTTGTGCTCGTCGTTCTGACGGGTATCGCGTGGGTTGCAGACAAGCTGGTTTTCATGCCGCGCCGGCGCCTCGCCGCCGATGCGGCCGTCGCCGAGTTCGACCGGCAGCAGGCGCGCGTGGGCGAGCGTTTCGCCGACGAGAACGCGCCCGTGACGCGTCAGAACCTGCGCAACGAGAAGCTGCGCCAGCCGTGGTGGCTCGAATACACGGCGAGCTTCTTTCCCGTCATCCTGATCGTGTTCCTCGTGCGCTCGTTCGTCGTGGAGCCGTTCAAGATTCCGTCGGGCTCGATGGTGCCGACGCTGCTCGTGGGCGACTTCATCCTCGTGAACAAGTTCGACTACGGTCTGCGCCTGCCGATCACGAACACGAAGATCACCCAGGGCCGGCCGCTCGAGCGCGGCGACGTGGTGGTGTTCCGCTATCCGAAGGACGAGTCGGTCGATTACATCAAGCGTGTGATCGGTCTGCCGGGCGACGTGGTCTCGTATCAGGACAAGCAGCTCACGATCAACGGCAAGCCGGTGCCTGAAACGCCGCAACCCGACTTCTTCGACGAAGAGCGCATCGGCTACGCGAAGCAGTTCACCGAAGATCTTGGCAACGGCCGCAAGAACAACATCCTCAACAATCCCGCTGTGCCGCCGTTCATCGTCGGCGCCGAAGATTATCCGTATCGCGACAACTGCCAGTACAACGCGCGCGGCGTGATCTGCAAGGTGCCGCCGGGCAATTACTTCATGATGGGCGATAACCGCGACAACAGCGCGGACAGCCGCTACTGGGGGTTCGTTCCCGACGCCAACATCGTCGGCCGCGCGTTCTTCATCTGGATGAACTTCAGCAATCTGAAGCGCATCGGACCGTTCGAGTAACGCGGGTTCGATGCGCATGCGAGTCGCGCGAGAAGGATGCGCACGACTCGCATGCGTTGCATCGCGAAGATGCAACGCGAGGCATCGCGCAGCAAAGCATGTGCGTGCTGCGTTGTTCATAAGCGTGATCCCTGCGCGACCCATGTGTGACCCGCAGCGCATCTTCGCACGCTACTTGAAGAACGGCCGGTAAGGTCGCTTCATCACGGTTTTTCGTCTGCCGCCCCGCGTTTTCGCAGGGGCGGCGGGCGCGTTATACTCTGCCCATGCCCCTATCTCCGTTGGAAAGCCGTTTGCGCTACGAATTTCGCAATGCGGAATTGTTGCGCCAGGCTTTGACCCACCGCAGTCACAGTGCCACGCATAACGAACGCCTCGAATTCCTCGGTGATTCGGTTCTGAAT
>DATEJU010000354.1:0-2278 GCA_035277805.1 Paraburkholderia sp.
GCAACGATCTGGATGTCGTGCTTCTTGCCGTTCTCGTAGAACGCGCGAAGCGTGTTACGGCCGATGCGGCCGTAGCCGTTGATAGCGACGCGAATGGTCATGGTTTATCTCCTGAGGGCTGAAAAATCCTGATACCGATGCTGCCGGCGCGGTCCGCCTCGCTGGGGCGGCATGGCGAAACGCGCACAACGAAATTCAAAAACGAAATTCAAAACAACGGGCCCGCGCAAGGCGGGCCCATCCAGCATGCTTAGTTCTCGAGCGCAGCCTTGGCCGTCGCCACGACGTTTTCGACCGTGAAGCCGAAGTGCTTGAACAGCACGCCAGCCGGGGCCGATTCGCCGAACGTGTCGATGCCGACCACGCCGCCTTCGAGGCCCACGTACTTGCGCCAGAAGTCGGTCACACCGGCTTCGATCGCGACGCGGCGCACGCCCTTGGGCAGCACGCGCTCGCGGTATTCGGCGTCCTGCTTGTCGAACACATTCGTGGACGGCATGGACACCACGCGGGCGCCGATACCTTCGCGCTGCAGCGCCTCGACGGCCTTCATCGCCAGTTCGACTTCCGAGCCCGTCGCGATCAGGATGATCTTGCGGCTCGGGATATCGTCGTTCCAGTCCTTGAGCACATAGCCGCCCTTCGCGATGTTGGCGATCTGCGAATCCGTGCGCTCGTTGAACTGCAGGTTCTGGCGGCTGAACACGAGGCTCGACGGGCCGTGATGCGTGATCGACTCGGTCCAGGCCACCGCCGTTTCCACGGTGTCGGCCGGACGCCAGAGCGTCATGTTCGGGATCAGGCGCAGGCTCGCGACCTGCTCGATCGACTGGTGCGTCGGGCCGTCTTCACCAAGGCCGATCGAGTCGTGCGTGAACACGAAGATCGACGGGCACTTCATGAGCGCGGCCACGCGCAGCGCGTTGCGGCTGTAGTCCGAAAACGTGAGGAAGGTGCCGCCGAACGCCTTGTAGCCGCCGTGCAGGTTGATGCCGTTGAGCGCCGCGCTCATGCCGAACTCGCGCACGCCGTAATTGATGTGGTTGCCCCACTGGATGCCGCTCTCGCCTGCCTTGGCGGCGCGCACGGGCTTCGAGGCCTTCCAGTTGGTGAGGTTCGAGCCGGTCAGGTCGGCCGAGCCGCCGAGCAGTTCGGGCAGCACCGCGGCGAGCCCTTCGATGGCCTGCTGCGAGGCCTTGCGCGTCGCGACGGTTTCCTTGCGCGAATCCGCGCCGGCGACGATCTGGGCAGCCTTTTGCGCCCAGTCGGCGGGCAGCTTGCCGGCCATGCGACGCCCGAATTCAGCCGCTTCGGTCGGGTACTTCGACCGGTACGCCGCGAACGACTCGTTCCACGCGGCTTCGAACTTCGCGCCGGCGGCCTTCGCGTCCCAGTCTGCGTAGACTTCTTGCGGCAGCGTGAACGGCTCCCACTTCCAGCCGGCCGCTTCGCGCCACTTCGCGATTTCTTCCGCGCCGAGCGCCGCGCCGTGCACGTCGTGGCCGCCCTGCTTGGTGGGCGCGCCCTTGCCGATGATCGTCTTGCAGCAGATCAGCGTGGGCTTGTCCGATGCCTTGGCCTTCTGGATGGCCGCGTCGACGGCGTCCACATCGTGGCCGTCCACGTGCGGGATCACGTTCCAGCCATAGGCCTGGAAGCGCTCCGGCGTGTTGTCGTGGAACCAGTTGACCACGTCGCCGTCGATCGAGATGCCGTTGTCGTCGTAGAGCGCGATCAGCTTGTTCAGCTTGAGCGTGCCGGCGAGCGAGCAGGCTTCGTGCGAGATGCCTTCCATCAGGCAGCCATCGCCGAGGAACACGTAGGTGTGGTGATCGACGATCTTCGCGTCGGCCTTGTTGAACTCGGCGGCGAGCAGCGCTTCAGCCAGCGCCATGCCGACCGCGTTCGCCAGGCCCTGGCCGAGCGGCCCCGTGGTGGTCTCGACGCCCGGCGTGATGCCGTACTCGGGGTGACCCGGCGTTTTCGAGTGAAGCTGACGGAAGTTCTTCAGCTCCGCCATCGGCAGGTCGTAGCCGGTCAGATGCAGCAGCGAGTACAGCAGCATCGAGCCATGGCCGTTCGACAGCACGAAACGGTCGCGATCGCTCCAGTGCGGGTTGGTCGGGTTGTGACGCAGATGGCGCGACCACAGCGCGACGGCGATCTCGGCCATGCCCATGGGCATGCCGGGGTGACCGGAGTTCGCTTGCTGAACGGCGTCCATGGACAGCGCGCGGATCGCGTTGGCCATCAACTGGGTGGTAGCGGGGGAGGACGA
>DATEJU010000355.1:0-5473 GCA_035277805.1 Paraburkholderia sp.
CATATAATCCTCTAATCTTCAGATGCTTAGACGCTTTTGGCTGTTCTTCGCCCAGGCGGTGACGGTCCTGCTGGCGTTGATGTTCATCATCGCGACGCTCAAGCCGCAATGGCTCCAGCATCAGGGGCAGCTCGGCAAGCAACTCGCGGAGCCGATCGTCGCGCTGCGCGAGGTGGCGCCGGGCATCGGCGGCGGTCACGCCCAGGAGTCCTATGCGGACGCCGCCCAGAAAGCGATGCCCGCGGTGGTCAACGTGTTCTCGAGCAAGGACGGGTCGCTGCCCCCCGATCCGCGCCAGAACGACCCGCTATTTCGCTACTTCTTCGGCAATCCCAATAGCAACCGCAAGCAGCAGGAACAGCCTGCCGCGAACCTCGGCTCGGGCGTGATTGTCAGCCCGGACGGTTACATTCTAACGAACCAGCACGTGATCGACGGCGCGGATCAAATCGAAATCGCGCTCTCCGACGGCCGTACCACCAACGCAAAGGTGATCGGCATCGACCCGGAGACGGACCTCGCCGTGCTCAAGATCAACCTGCCGAACCTGCCCACCATCACGCTCGGACGCATGGACCAGGCGCGCGTGGGCGACGTCGTGCTCGCCATCGGCAACCCGTTCGGCGTGGGCCAGACGGTCACGATGGGGATCATCAGCGCGCTCGGGCGCAATCACCTCGGCATCAACACGTTCGAGAACTTCATCCAGACCGACGCGCCCATCAACCCGGGCAACTCGGGCGGCGCGCTCGTCGACGTGAACGGCAACCTGCTCGGCATCAACACGGCCATCTATTCGCGCTCGGGCGGCTCGCTTGGCATCGGCTTCGCCATCCCCGTCTCCACGGCGCGCAGCGTGCTGGAAAGCATCATCACGACAGGCTCGGTCACGCGCGGCTGGATCGGCGTGGAGCCGCAGGATGTAACACCCGAGATCGCCGAGTCGTTCGGGCTGAACCAGAAGTCCGGCGCGATCGTTGCAGGCGTGCTGCAAGGGGGCCCCGCCGACAAGGCCGGCATCAAGCCGGGTGACGTCCTCACCGCGGTGAACGGCGAAGCCATCACCGACACCACGCGCCTCTTGAACGTCATCGCGCAGATCAAGCCCGGCACCACCGCCAAGGTTCATCTCGTGCGCAAGAACAAGGACATGGATCTCGACGTGACGATCGGCAAGCGCCCGCCGCCGCCGAAGCAGCCCGCGAACCAGGACGACGAAGGCGACGACGGAGGCTGAAGCCGAGGCTGACAGGCACGAGCGCGACGTGGGCTGACGGCTCGCGTTGCCGCCTGTGTGCGTCGCCCGGCCCTCTGGCCTGGCCGGCCCGTAGCGCGGTGCCGGAAGCTGGGCCGCAGCAACGCAAAAAGGCCGCGAACGTTACCGTTCGCGGCCTTTCGTTTGTGTCTTTAGCAGGTCTTTAGCAGCTCTTTAGCAATTTCAGCCCAGCCCGAAAGGGCGCCCCGTCAGCTGGTTGCCTCGCTCTCGTCGGTGGCTTTCTCCTCGCCGTGCCCGATAAAAATGCGCGCTGCGATGATCCCTGCCTCGTAAAGGACGATCAGCGGCAGCGCGAGAATGAGCTGCGAGAACACGTCCGGCGGCGTGACGACAGCAGCAACGATGAACGCGCCGACGATCACATAAGGGCGAATCTGCCTGAGTTTCTTCACCGTGAGCACGCCCATGCGCACCAGCAGCACGACGACGATCGGCACCTCGAAGGTCACACCGAAGGCCAGGAACATCGTGAGCACAAAGCTCAGGTAATTGTCGATATCGGTCGTCATCTCCGCGCCGAGCGGCGCGTTGTAATGCGCCATCACGCGGAAGATGGTGGGAAACACGACGAAATACGCGAACGCCATGCCGCACAGAAAGAGCGCATAGCTGCTCCCCACCAGCGGCCCGACCAGCTTCTTTTCATGCTGATAAAGGCCGGGCGCGACGAACGCCCAGATCTGGTAGAGCACGAAGGGCAGCGCGATCACGAAGGCGACCAGCATCGTCACTTTCATCGGCACGAAGAACGAGCCGGTCACGTCGGTGACGATCATCTTGCCGTCGCGCGGCAGGTTCTGCATCAACGGGCGCGCGAGCAGCCTGAAGATGTCCGGCGCCCAGTACACGAGCCCGATGAACACGACGATCACGGAAATGCCCGCGCGAATGATGCGGTCGCGCAGCTCGACGAGGTGCGAGATGAAGGTCTCTTCAGTGCCCTCGTCCTGTGTTTGTTGGGGGTCGCTCACACCGGCCCTCGGGGGTTGGAGATGGACAAGTTCAAACTCGACTGCTGTATCGGGGCGTCAGAAAAAGCGCGTGGGCCGGCGCAGGCTGGCCGGCGTATGCTGCGCGACGCGCGCGGCACCCGATTGCACGCGCGTGCGCCGCAGCGTCGCACGTTTGTACCACGTGGGCGTTGCCGTTTGCTTTACACGCCAGTTCTTGCGTTTGGCGGGCGCTGCACCCATGTTGCCCGAGCGCCATGACGTGGCACCCGAACCGTCGGCAATGCCAGACGCGTCCTGCGCGCTGCTTTGCGCTGCGTCGGAACCGGCACCGCCCGCGCCGCCAGGCGCCCCACCCGTGCCCACGTTCCAGGCCTCGTTCAGCTCGGTTTCGTGCTTGCGCAGGTTATCGTGAACGGTCTTCTCGACGTTCTGCGCGGCCTGTTCGAATTCGCCCTTCATGCGGCGCAACTCGTCCAGTTCGATCTCGCGCGTGACTTCCGCCTTGACGTCGTTGATATAGCGCTGCGCGCGGCCGAACAGGGCGCCGGCCGTGCGCGCGACGCGCGGCAGCCGCTCCGGTCCAAGAACGACCAGCGCGACGACGCCGATCAGCGCCATCTTGGTTAGACCCAGATCGAGCATGAATGAAGCTTTCCGTCAGCCTTGGGGCGGGAAATAACGGCTGCCGCGCTTAGCGGTAGTCGTTCGACGAACGCGCGGTCTTGTCCTTGGCGTCGACATCGACCGTGCTGTCGCTCTTGGGCAGCTCGCGCTTTTGCGCATCGGCTGCGGACTCTTCGCCGTCGCGCATGCCTTCCTTGAAGCCCTTCACCGCACCGCCCAGATCGCTGCCGATATTGCGCAGTTTCTTCGTACCGAAGACGAGCGCCACGATCAACAACACGATCAGCCAATGCCAAATGCTCAACGAACCCATGATCGAAACTCTCCTTAACCCCGTTGCCGCGCCTCATGCGCAGCGAATAAACATTGGCGCGCGAACGCGCTTCATGATGCCTGTACCCATCGACCGGTCCGGCGCGGCGCCATGCTTGCGGTGCCTGGCGGGTTGCCGGGCTGTGTGCCCAGTACGCTACCTGTAAGGTATTGCGGCTGCGTGGCAATGTACCCTTTTTTCAGCCGTCCCTTCGAATTCTGTCGTCTTGCTGCGCAAGCGCGCGGGCTATCCCATGCGCTGCCACGGACGCGGTCCGGCCAGCAGATGCGCGTGCAGGTGATAGACCTCCTGGCCGCCGCCGGGCCCCGTGTTCACCACGGTGCGATAGCCGGTCTCGCCGCCCGTGTAGGACACGCCCAGCTCCCTCGCCAGCTGCGCGACCAATACAAACATTCTACCAAGCAGCGGGGCGTCGTTTTCACCGCAGTCCGCGAGGGTGGGTATATGCCGGCGCGGAATAACCAGCACATGAGTCTGTGCTGCGGGACGAATGTCCCGGAACGCGACAAACTCGTCGTCTTCGTAGACGCGCGTGCTTGGGACCAGGCCGTCGGCGATCTTGCAGAAGAGACAGGTGCTGCGGTCGTGGCTCATGGTGCTCCTGGGCAGCCGTACGGGAGGAAAGCCTGCTTGCGACCGACGCGCCGCCGCGTCAGAACCACGCGCGCGGATCGGCCAGCGGCTTGTTGTCGTGCAGGTACAGCCAGCCTTTGATGATACGGTACAACGTCCAGATTCCGACAGCCCACAAAATCGGAATGCCGATCACCAGAACGAAAAGCGCGCCGCCGATCAGCGTCCCGGCGAGCGCGAGCCAGAACGTGCGGATCTGCCACGTGAAGTGCTGCTCATAGGGCGTGCCCGCCGCTTCATCGCGCTTCACGTAGTTGATGATGATCGCCACGAGCACGGTCACGCCGCCCGTGAGCCAGTAGAACGCGTAAAGCCCGTACAGGACGTGCGTGAGGGTGCGAAGGCTGCGCAGACGATCCGCGTCGAGCGGATCGCGCTCCGGAGTGCGGTAGGCTGGAGGCGGATAACCGCCGGGCGTGGACATATGTGACGTCTCCCAATCGACCAGGGTTAGTGCTTTCGGACTGACTCCGGGCGCTTGCGCGATGCTCCCGGTGACGACGCACGCCCCGCGTGCGTCCCTTGGGTCAGCAGCGGCCCGATAGTCCAATGGTCCGATGCCCAGCCCAAAAATTCGACTCGGATCCGGGGCTCGAATTCAATCTCGCAGGATCAGTCGCCGTTTTCTTCGCGCTCGCGGCTCTTGCGCAGGGCCTTCTCTTCGAGCCCCGAAAGCCCTTCGCGACGCTCCAGCTCCGCCAGCACGTCGGCGGGGCTCAGGTCGAAGTGCGAGAGCGCAACGAGGCAGTGGAACCACAGATCGGCCATTTCGCCGACCAGCGCCTTCGGCGCGCCGCCCTGCCGCACGTCCTTCGCGGCCAGCACGACTTCGGTCGCCTCTTCGCCCACCTTCTTGAGCACCGCGTCGTCGCCCTTGTGGAAGAGGCGCGCAACATAGGAAGCGTCCGGATCGCCGCCCTTGCGGCTGTCGATCACCGCAGCAAGGCGCAGCAGGGTGTCGTTGGTGTTCAGTTGCGTCATTTGTAGATGTGTTCGGGGTCTTTCAGCACGGGATCGACAGCGACCCAGCGGCCCTCGTCGGCAGTGCCTTCGAATTGCTGGAAAAAGCACGAGTGACGGCCCGTGTGGCACGCGATGCCCGACACCTGCTCGACCTCGAGCAGCACGACGTCTTCGTCGCAGTCGAGGCGGATGTCGCGCACGTGCTGCACGTGGCCCGACTCCTCGCCCTTGAACCACAGACGCTGGCGCGAGCGCGAGAAGTACACCGCGCGGCGCAGCTCGACCGTCTTGGCGAGCGCTTCGCGGTTCATCCACGCGAACATCAGCACGTCGCCGGTCGTGGCTTCCTGCGCGATCACGGGCACGAGGCCGTTGGCGTCCCAATTGACCTTGTCGAGCCAGCCGGCCTTCGCGATGTCATTGGCGGGTTTGCCAGTTTCACTGTTGCTCATGGCGTCACATCCTCACCGAAATGCCCTGGTCGGCCATGAAGCGCTTGGCCTCGCCGACGGTGTGCTCG
This sequence comes from Paraburkholderia sp., assembly GCA_035277805.1. Taxonomy (GTDB): domain Bacteria; phylum Pseudomonadota; class Gammaproteobacteria; order Burkholderiales; family Burkholderiaceae; genus Paraburkholderia. The sequence goes on from DATEJU010000355.1 coordinate 5,304, forward strand.
CCGTAGTGGAAGATGCTCGCCGCCAGCACGGCGTCGGCATGGCCCTTGACGATGCCGTCCGCGAGATCCTGCAGGCCGCCCACGCCGCCCGAGGCGATCACGGGAATCGGCACGGCATCCGACACGGCGCTCGTGAGGGCGAGATCGAAGCCGCTCTTGGTGCCGTCGCG
>DATEJU010000356.1:0-11664 GCA_035277805.1 Paraburkholderia sp.
CTTGTCGCGGTCGTCCGGATTCATGATCCAGACGTCGCAGCCGGCAATGGGTTTGACCCCTTTGCCACGGGCTTCCTTGTAGAAACGGACGAGGCCGAATGCGTTGCCGAGGTCGGTGAGCGCGAGCGCGCCCTGGCCGTCTTTGGCCGCCGCCTTGACGAGGTCGTCGAGACGCACGATGCCGTCGGCAATCGAGAATTCGGAGTGGACGCGGAGATGGACGAAGCGGGGATCTGACATGGCCGTCATTGTACCTCTTGGGTCCGGCGATTTTTGCCGCCGCCTGCGCGCAAAACGATGCGCTAGCCGTGTGGATAAGGCCTTGCGCGCCATCCGCATCGCGCGACATGCGACAAGTGACGCAACACGCGAGAGGCGCGGCATCGCCGGGTTGAGGGATAATAGCCGATTACGCCCGCCGCGCTGCCTGTTGCATTTTGGCCCTTTTGCCACGCCTCACGCCGCGCCCCACCGCGCTGTTGCCCCGATTTCGCCGCCGGCTCGATCGGCACGCGCCGAAGAGGCGGGTCCGTCCGATTCAGGTTTTCAAGTTGGCCATGCGTATTCTCAATCTCTCCGCCTACCAGTTCGCGACACTCGACAAGACCGCCGAATGGCGTCCGCTCGTGCTCGAACGCTGCCATGCGCTCGATTTGCGGGGCACTATCCTGCTCGCGCCGGAAGGCATCAATCTGTTCGTCGCGGGCGATGAGGACAACGTGCGCGCCTTCATGGACTACATCAACCACGATCCGCTCTTCGAGGGCAAATTCGCGACGCTGCGGTTCAAGGAAAGCCTCTCGGAAACGCGCCCCTTCAACCGCATGCTCGTGCGCCTGAAGCGCGAGATCATCACCATGAAGAAGCCCGCGATTCGCCCCGAAGAAGGCCGCGCGCCTTCGGTCGCGCCGGTCGTGCTCAAGGAGTGGCTCGATCGCGGCTTCGACGACGCCGGGCGTCCGGTCGTCATGCTCGACACGCGCAACGCGTTCGAGGTGGACGTCGGCACGTTCGACAAGGCGCTCGACTATCGCATCGACAAGTTCAGCGAATTCCCGGGCGTGATCGAAGCAAACCGCGCCGACCTCGAAGGCAAGACGGTGGTGTCGTTCTGCACGGGCGGCATTCGCTGCGAGAAGGCAGCCATCCACATGAAGGAGGTGGGGATCGAGCACGTCTATCAGCTCGAAGGCGGCATTCTCAAGTACTTCGAGGAAGTGGGCGGCGCGCACTATAACGGCGACTGCTTCGTGTTCGATCAGCGCACCGCGCTCAATCCGCAGCTCGAGCCCACCGACACCGTGCAGTGCTTCGCGTGCCGCGCCGTGGTCACGCCCGCCGGGCAGGCTTCGCCGCTCTACGTCGTGGGCAAGAGTTGCCCGGCGTGCCATCCGGAGCGCACGCAAGGTGTCGCGGGCGCGCACGCTCCCGCTCAAGCCGCTTGATTCGCGCGTGAGCGCACCGGCTCGAACAGACCAGGGCTATCGCGGGCGCTTCGCGCCCTCGCCCACCGGACCGCTGCATTTCGGCTCGCTCGTCTCGGCGCTCGCGAGCTGGCTCGACGCGCGCGCGCACGGCGGCGCGTGGCTCGTGCGCGTGGAGGACATCGACGGCCCGCGCACGGTGCCCGGCGCCGCCGAGGACATTCTCGCGACGCTCGAACGCTTCGGCTTTCGCGCCGACGAGCCGCCGCAATGGCAAAGCCATCGCATCGGCCTTTACCGCGCCGCGCTCGACCAGCTGATCGCGGCGGGCCACGCGTATCCGTGCGGCTGCACGCGCAAGGAAATCGCCGATTCGCAACTGTACGCGCACCGGCGCAACACCACGCTGATCTACCCCGGCACCTGCCGCAACGGGCTGCACGGCAAGCGCGCGCGCGCGTGGCGGCTGCGCGTGCCCGACGATCACCCCGAAGCCGCAAGCAATCCCGCGCTGATCCGCTTCGACGACCGTTGGCAAGGTCCCCAGCAGCAGGATCTCGCGACCGAGGTGGGCGACTTCGTGCTGCTGCGCGCGGACGGCCAGTGGGCCTATCAACTCGCGGTGGTCGTGGACGATGCCGCGCAGGACATCACGCACGTCGTGCGCGGCGCCGACCTGCTCGACTCCACGGCGCGCCAGATCTGGCTGCAGCAGTGCATGGGCGTGCCGACGCCCGCGTATCTGCATGTCCCCGTCGTCACCAACGAGGAAGGCGAAAAGCTCTCGAAGCAGACCGGGGCGCTGGCACTCGACGCCACGCGGCCGCTCGAGGCGCTGCGGGCCGCCGCGCGGCATCTCGGGCTCGAACTGCGCGAGCCGGCACCCGCGACGCTCGCGGCCTTTCAGGCCGGCGCGATCGACGCCTGGAAGCGCCGCCTCGCGCAGTTGCCGGCCACCGCGTGAGCGCGTAGCCCGCGATTGCGTGCAGCAATGCGAAAGCGGCGTGCCGGTTTCGACCGGCACGCCGCTTTTTTCATCGCGCGAAGTCCGAAGTCGAAACCGCGCCGCGCCGAACGTCTCAGGAAGACGAAGACGACGTCGGCTTGTTACGCCACGACGAACCCAGGCCGCCGAGCAGCGCCGCGAGCGGCTGCTTCTGCTTTTGCGACGCGGCGGCGGCCGGCTCGGGCTGGTCTTCGGCCTTGCTGCGCGCGCTCGGCGACGGCTCGTAGGGCTTGAGGAAGAAGTCGTCGACGGGCTGCGCCGGGCGGTGATGATGCGCCCGCTCGTACGCACCGGCGCGGCGGTGGCCGACGCGCTCCCCGCGGCCTTCGTGAGCATCGCGTCCGTCGCGGCCATCGCGTTCGCGGCGGCGGCTGCCGCCTTCGTGGTGCGCGACCGGCGTGTCGACCACGAGACGCTCGACGGTGAGCGGGCGCTTGATCAGCTTTTCGATGTCGGCGAGCTGCTTCTTCTCGCTCGGGCTGCACAGCGAGAGCGCGTCGCCCGACGCGCCCGCGCGGCCCGTGCGGCCGATGCGGTGCACGTAGTCTTCGGCGTTGAACGGCAGGTCGAAGTTGATCACGGCCGGCAGCTCGGCGATGTCGAGACCGCGCGCGGCCACGTCGGTCGCCACCAGCGCTTCGATCTCGCCACGCTTGAAAGCGTCGAGCGCCTGCATGCGCTCGTTTTGCGAGCGGTCGCCGTGAATCGCGGCAGCCACGATGCCCTGCTTCTCGATCTGGCGCGCGAGACGGCTCGCGCCGATCTTGCTGTTGCAGAACACGATCACCTGCTTCAGGCCGCGGTCGCGGATCAGTTGCACCACGGCGCCGGTCTTGTCGCCTTCGGCGACTTCGTAGACGACCTGGGTGACGTTGGTGGCCGTCGAGTTGCTGCGCGCGACCTCGATGGTCTGCGGCGTGCGCAGATAGGTGGCGGCGAGCTTCTTGATTTCGCCCGAGAACGTGGCCGAGAACAGCAGCGTCTGGCGCTCCTTCGGCAGCAGGTTCAGGATGCGCTGGAGGTCGGGCAGGAAGCCCATGTCGAGCATGCGGTCGGCTTCGTCGAGCACGAGCATCTGCACCTGACCCAGATTCGTGGTCTTCTGCTGCACGTGGTCGAGCAGGCGGCCCGGCGTCGCGATCAGGATTTCCACGCCGCGGCGCAGCTCGTCCGATTGCGGATTCATGTCGACGCCGCCGAACACCACCGCGCTGCGCAGCGGCGTGTGCTGCGCGTAGGTGCGCACGTTGTTGGCGACCTGGTCGGCCAGCTCGCGCGTGGGCGTGAGGATCAGCGCGCGCACCGGATGGCGCGCGGGCGAGGCGCTCGTGCTCGCCATCGGCAAGAGACGCTGCAGGATCGGCAGCGAGAAGCTCGCCGTCTTGCCGGTGCCGGTTTGCGCGGCGCCCATCACGTCGCGGCCCGTGAGGACCACGGGAATGGCCTGGGCCTGAATGGGCGTGGGCGTCGTGTAGCCCTGCTCCTTGATCGCCTTGAGGATCTCGGGCGCGAGGCCGAACTGATCGAAGGTCTCGGTGCTGGGCTTGACGGCTGTGTCGGACATGGTGGCTTCGCTATAAAGGCGCTATGCGCGCGAGGCGCGGCGCGCCTCTAAATAATCACTGCGGGTTGCTGCCGGGTTGCTTCGAAACGTGCCTGCGGGACGCTGCGGCGCCGCAGCGGCTTTCTGCCCGGACTGCCGGCCGCGGCAGCCGTCCGGCGGAAGGCTCGCGGAAGATCCCGGCATGGTCGGAAACGCCATCAATCGACGGTGCGCGGGGAGCGCTGGCTGCACGGCCGCGCTCGACCCGAACGTTCCCCTATTTTCAGCCAGTGCGCTGTGGAACCCGCCACGCGAGCGGACGCAATCCGGCGAAAGGCCGGTATTGTAGCACCTTGGCATAAATCCCTATGGCCGCGCGGACCGGCTTCTGCCACCCCGAGCGCCGGGCGAGCGGCGCTCGAAGCCGAGCGCATCCGGCCCTGTGCGCTCAATCGCCGCCCGCGCTCACCACGTCTCGCGCATCACCATGAGCCGCAGCTCCGTCATGTCCTCGATCGCGTAACGCACGCCCTCGCGCCCGAGGCCCGAGTCCTTCACGCCGCCATACGGCATGTTATCGACCCTGAATGACGGAATATCGTTGATCACCACACCGCCCACCTCGAGCCCGTCCCAGGCGCGGTGCGCGTTCGCGAGCGAATCGGTGAAGACGCCTGCCTGCAGCCCAAAGTCGCTGTCGTTGACGATTTCGAGCGCACGGCCGAAGTCGTCGAAGCGCTCGAGGATCGCCACCGGCCCGAACGCCTCGCGCCGGTAGAGGTCGGTGTCGCGGCCCACGTTTTCGAGCAGCGTGGCCTCGAACATCGCGCCATCGACCTTGCCGCCCGCGACGATCTTCGCGCCGGCCAGCACCGCGCTCTCCATCCAGCCCGCGAGGCGCTTCGCCTCGGACTCGGAGATCATCGGCCCGACGAAGGTTTTTTCGTCCTTCGGATCGCCCATCTTGAGCGACTTCACCTTGGCGATCAGCTTCTCGCGCAGCGCGTCGTAGATCGACGCATGCACGAGGATGCGCTGCACGCCGATGCAGCTCTGCCCCGACTGGTAATACGCGCCGAACGCGAGCCGATCGACGACGTAATCGAGCTTCGCGCCCTGGTCCGAGTCGACCACCGCCGCCGCGTTGCCGCCCAGTTCGAGCACCACTTTCTTCTTGCCCGCCTTCTTCTTCAGATCCCAGCCCACGGCGGGCGAGCCCGTGAACGAGAGCAGCTTGAAGCGCTCGTCGGTGGTGAAGAGATCGGCGCCGTCGCGGTGCGCGGGCAGGATCGAGAACGCGCCCTTGGGCAGATCGGTTTCCGCCAGCACCTCGCCGATGATGAGTGCGCCCACCGGTGTGCGGCTCGCGGGCTTCAAAACGAACGGCACGCCCGCCGCGAGCGCGGGCGCGACCTTGTGGGCGGCCAGGTTGAGCGGGAAATTGAACGGCGAAATGAACGAGCACGGCCCGATCGGCACACGTTTCACGTAGCCGTGATAGCCCTTCGCGCGCGCCGAGATTTCGAGGTTCACGATGTCGCCATCGATGCGCACGCTCTCCTCGGCGGCCACGCGGAAGGTGTCGATGAGGCGCGTGGCTTCGCCGCGCGAATCGTTGATCGGCTTGCCCGCCTCGATGCACAGCGCCATCGCGAGCTCGTCGAAGCGCTCGCGAAAGCGCGCGACGCAGTGGTCGATCACGGCCTGGCGCTTGAACGGCGGGAACGCGCGCATGGCGGGCATGGCCGCCTCGGCGGCGGCGATGGCCTGGTCGATCGCCTTCGCGTCGGCGAGCGCTACGCGCGTGGCGACTTCGCCGCTGTATTTGTCGGTGACTTCGAGATCGGTGTTGGCGGCGACGGCCTCGTTGGCCAGGTAGTACGGATAGGTCGGTTTCAGCATGATGCGTTCTCCGGAAATGCGCTGTGTGCAGCAAGGCGCGCGAGCGTTCGTTGCCCCGCCCGGACGCCGCCGCGCTTCACGCAGCGCTGCAAAGCCAGTCCTTCAGAGCTGCGCGCTCAGCCGCTTGATCTCGCGATTGAGCACGCGCTCGTTGTCCGAATAGTCGACCGGGACGTCGATCACATGCACGCCCGGCGTCGCGAAACACTGCTCGATCAGCGGCTTGAGCTGATCCGCCTCGCTCACGCGATGGCCATGCGCGCCGTAGCTCTGCGCGTACTCGACGAAATCGGGGTTTTGCAGCGTCATCCCGTAGTCGGGGAAATTCATGTTCTCCTGCTTCCAGCGGATCATGCCGAAGGCGTCGTCGCGCAGGATCAGCACGACGAGGTCGAGCTTCAGGCGCACCGCCGTCTCGACCTCTTGCGAGTTCATCATGAAGCCGCCGTCGCCGCACACGGCCACCACCTTGCGCTCGGGGTGCACGATCTTCGTCGCGATGGCCGAGGGCAACCCCGCGCCCATCGAGGCAAGCGCGTTGTCGAGCAGGACCGAGTTGGGCTCGCGCGCGCGGTAATAGCGCGCGAACCAGATCTTGTACATGCCGTTGTCGAGGCACAGGATGCCGTCCTCCGGCATCGCCTGGTGGACGTCGTGCACGAGGCGCACCGGATACATCGGAAAGCGCGGGTCGTGCTGGCCTTTCGCGAGATGCGCATCGAAGTGGCGCTTGATCTCCTCGAAGCGCGCGAAGTCCCACGCGTGCTCGCGCGGCTTGAGGCTTTCCTTCAATTGCCAGACGGCATTGGCGATGTCGCCCACCACTTCGATCTGCGGAAAATAGACGGGATCGACCTCGGCGCCGAGAAAATTCACATGAATCACGGTCTTTTCTTCGGCGCTGCGCATGAAGAACGGCGGTTTTTCGATCACGTCGTGGCCGACGTTGATGATGCAGTCGGCGTGCTCGATCGCGCGATGCACGAAGTCGCCGTCCGAAAGCGTGGCGTTGCCGAGCCACAACGGATGCGATTCGTCGATCACGCCCTTGCCCATCTGCGTGGTGAAGAACGGGATGCCGGTCTGGTCGACGAATTCGCGCAGCACGTTGCGCGTGGTCTTGCGGTTGCCGCCCGCGCCGATCATGAGGAGCGGATGGCGCGCCGTGCAGATCGCGGCCACCGCATGCGCGACGGCCTTTTCCTCGGCGATGGGGCGGCGGCTGTAGCTCTTCGGGATGGGCTTGCCGTCGCCCTCTTCGTCGGCGACATCTTCGGGCAGCTCCAGATGCACCGCGCCCGGACGCTCCTGCTCCGCCTGGCGGAACGCCTCGCGCACGAGCGCCGGAATATTGCCGATGGAGACGATCTGGCGCGCGTACTTGGTGAGCGGCTCCATCATGCGCACCACGTCGACGATCTGGAAATGGCCCTGCTTGCTGGTCTTGATGGGCTTCTGGCCCGTGACCATCAGCATGGGCATGCCGCCCAGTTGCGCGTAGGCGGCGGCGGTCACGAAGTTGGTGGCGCCGGGCCCGAGCGTGGCAAGGCATACGCCGGTGCAGCCCGTGAGCCGGCCATAGGTGGCGGCCATGAAGCCCGCGGCCTGCTCGTGGCGCGTGACGATCAGACGAATCTTCGAGCGCCGCAGCGATTCGAGCAGATCGAGATTTTCCTCGCCCGGAATGCCGAACACGTACTCGACTCCCTCGGCTTCGAGCGCCTTCACGAACAGATCGGATGCTTTCATCGGCCACCTCGCAGTTCAGCTAACGCCGGTCAATGCGTTGCGTATGACGTCGCGTGACGCTGTGTACGAAATACGCAATCCGCATGAATCGCGCGCAACGACCGCCAGATTACGCCGGTAGCACGGATCGCGTCGGCAAGCGTGCAATCCGCCTGTGCCAGCGCGTGTCGCGCTAGCGCATGATCGTGGCGCAGCCGGACAGGATCGGCTTGGGGCTGCCTTCGTTCATGGCGTCGTAGAGATCGGCGCCGGGGCCTTTGGTCCACCAGATATAGCGGTCGGCGACATACTTCACGCCCGACGCGGCGATCACGCCCACAAACAGCAGATTGCGGCCCTCGACGGGGACGAGCGCGAAGCTTTGCCCGTTCGTGCCGTTGATGTAAGTGGCCTTGAAGGTCTTGCCGTCCGCGCAGGTGTAACGGAACGTGTGGCGCGACTGGGTCTGAATCTCGCGCACGTCGAGCGCTGCGGCCTGCGCAGGCGGCACGGCCAGGCTCGCGCCCACGCCGGCGCCCAGAACGGCAAGCGCGAGCGCGCAAGCGGCGAGCCGGCGCGGCAGCGCACGCGTGGTGCCCGGTGCGCCGAGGTTGCTGGCAAAGCGTCGCGCGTCGCTGCGTTCACGGTTCATGGCGTGTTCTCCGGCTGTTGAGTTGACTTGGGTTAGGTTAGCGTGCTGCGCCATTACGCCGCGTGTCGATAACCCAACAGGCGCCGCTGTGCCTTGCGGCTGCACCGCCACGCCAGCTACTGCGCGGCTTCGCGAACATCCGCGCGAGGCATCCACAGCGCATGAGCGCCTACTTCGAAACGTCGCCCGGCACCGGCCGCACCGCCGCCGCAGCGGCGCGTGCGCGCGAGCGCGCCTCCTCGATGTCCGCGCCCGTCGCGAGCGCGACGCCCATGCGGCGCTTCGCGAAGCTCTCGGGCTTGCCGAACAGGCGCAGGTCCGCGCCCGGCACGGCCAGCGCCTCTCGCACCCCTTCGAAGGCGATGCCGCGCGCGTCCATGCCGCCGTAGATCACCGCCGACGCGCCCGGGCCGCGTGCCGTCGTGTCGACGGGCAGCCCGAGAATCGCGCGCGCATGCAATTCGAACTCCGGGAAACGTTGCGACGCGAGCGTGACGAGGCCCGTATCGTGCGGGCGCGGGCTTACTTCCGAGAACCATACGTCGTCGCCACGCACGAACAGCTCGACACCGAAAAGGCCGCGACCGCCCAGCGCCTCGGTGACCTCGTGCGCGACCTCGCGCGAGCGCTCGAGCGCCTTCGCGCTCATCGGCTGCGGCTGCCACGACTCCACATAGTCGCCGTCCACTTGCCGGTGGCCGATCGGATCGCAGAAGTAGGTCTGGGTGGCGCCGCTCGCCGGATCGGTCGCGCGCACGGTGAGCAGCGTGATTTCGTATTCGAAGTCGATGAAGCCCTCCACGATCACGCGGCCATGATTCACGCGCCCACCGGCGAGTGCGTACTGCCAGGCGCGCTCGACGTCGGCGTCGCTCCTCAGCACCGACTGCCCCTTGCCCGAGGACGACATCACCGGCTTCACCACGCACGGGTAGCCGACCTTCGCGATGCCGGCCTCGAGCCCGTCGAGCGAGTCGGCGAACGCATAGGGCGAAGTCGGCAGGCCCAGTTCCTCGGCGGCGAGGCGCCGGATGCCCTCGCGGTTCATGGTGAGCTGCGCGGCGCGCGCGGTGGGGATCACGACGGCGACGCCCTCGGCTTCGACGGCGGCGAGCGCATCGGTGGCAATGGCCTCGATCTCGGGCACGACGAGGTGCGGCCGCTCGGCGTCGATAAGCGCGCGCAGCGCCTTGGGATCGGCCATGTCGATGACGTGGGCGCGATGCGCGACCTGATGGCCGGGCGCGTTTTCATAGCGGTCGACGGCGATCACTTCGACGCCGAGGCGCTGCAGCGCGATGATGACTTCTTTGCCGAGCTCGCCCGCGCCGAGCAGCATGACGCGGGTGGCGGAAGCGGAAAGCGGCGTGCCGATGCGAGTGCCGGTCTGCATGATGTCTCCAGGTATGACGATGAAGCAGCGCGCCATCGTGCATGATGGCGCGCTGCTTCAGGATAGGCGAATGCGAGGGAGCGCCGATGTTAACACCCCGGGCATCGGCCGGTGCCGCCTATGCGCGAAATGCGGCGCAATTGCAGGGGAATTGCGCGCGCATCGAGCCTGAAATGCGCCTGGAATGCCGCCGGAATGCCGCCGGAATGCCGCCCGATCATGTGCACAAAGCACGCTTTTATGAATCTTTGACGAACGTTTGCGCTCGCATGCCGCCCCTTGGTGCGTTACGCTTACGCCTTCGCCAGTTACGAGGAACGATGCGATGCCCCACCGCTCGAGCACACGCCCCGCCGCACGCAACATTGCGCGCCTGCTCGCCTCGCGTGTCTCACGCGCCGCGCCGCTCGCGGTCGCCGCAGCGGCTGCGCTGATGCTTGCCGCCTGCAAGCTGCCGGTTCACCAGCCATCGTCCGCGCCGCCGCCCGACCCGTTCAATCCCGCGGCAACGCAATTGCTCGACAACACCCAGTGGCAGCTCGTCGAATGGAAACGCGCCGACGGCACGCTGCGCGCGGTGCCAGGCGCAAACACCGACAACGGCGCGCCCGCGGGTACATCAGGCACGCCGGGCGCCCCCGACGCGCGCCCCATCACGCTCGATCTCTCTACCGCCAGCGGCCAGCGCCGCGCGAGTGGCTTCTCGGGCTGCAATCGTTACATGGGCACCTACACGCTCAAGGACGGACTGCTCTCGTTCGGCCCGCTCGCCGGCACGCGCATGGCGTGCGTCGGCGCGAGCGGCGAAATCGAAGGCCCGTATCTCGACGCGCTCGCGCATATCCAGCGTTCGGGTGTGCAGATGCGCGCGCCGCAAACGCTGTTGCTCATTCTCGAAAATGGCGACCGCCTGACTTTCGCCCATCCGGGATCGTCCGCTGCCGCAGGTGCGCCGGCCGGCGCGTCTTCCGCCGCCGCGCCCGCGAAGCAGGGCGAGTGAGGCGTCGTGCCGTCCGGCAGCCGCGCCCTCGTACGGCGCGGCTCTTTTTTTGGCACGAGCCGCCACACGATGTGCGCACGGATTGCGCACGGATTGCGCGCGGATTTGCGGTAAAGGCCACCACGACTGGATTGCCCGCCGGGGTCCGCCCGTGAGGCGCACCCGACTGGCGGCCCCGACGATCGTGTCTTGCGCACACCCGGTTGGCGCCGGCATCGTCAAGCCGGCTGCGGCGCCGCGGCAACGCGCATTGCCGTGCGCTGGGGCCTGGCGGTTACACTCGACACGTTGCACATTTTTTAATCGTTGATCTCTGGCATGCACACGGTAGTCCCTGGCTGGTTCGGCTTATCGGCCGTCTGGTTCATCCCTCTGATCTGGCGTCTCGTGAAGTCGGTGCTGCCCGGCGGCGCGGGCTTGCGCGGCCCCGGCACAATCCGGCTCTGGCTCGGCTTCGCCTGCGTATTGCTCGCGAGTTGCGCGCTCGAGGCCACCCTCCTGCACATCGACGGCTTCGATGCGCTCGGGCACGCGCTCGCGCTCGGACTTGGCAAGCTGATCGGACAAACCGCCGCGCCGCTCGCCATGACGGCGCTGCTCTTCGTGAGCCTGCCCTGGCTCATCGATTTCCGCTGGCGCAACTTCTTTGCGTGGGCCGACGACTCGCTCGGCCTCGGGCTGAATATCCGTCCGGCGAGCAACGACGACGGCGAGCGCCGTAGCCGCCGTGCGTCCAGGCAGGACGCCGCCCAGCCGCAAGGCACGGCGCGCTCGGGTCTGGACGGCCTCCGCGGGCTGGGAAGTCTCGGCAAACTGGCCAGTGGGCTGGGTAGCGGGCTGAGCAACGGCTTGGGACTCGGCGACAGCGGACGTTCCTCGGGCACTGGGCCGAGTATCGGCTCGGGCGGCGGCACTGCCGAGCCGCTCGACGGCACGCGCCGCAAGCGGCCCACCGTGTGGCGTCCGCAGATGCCCGGCAAACGCGCGGCGAACGCCGCCGGGGCGGCTGCGGCCGG
>DATEJU010000357.1:0-19220 GCA_035277805.1 Paraburkholderia sp.
CGCCTGTCGCCCATCGCGCTCGGCGACCTCGACTACGAGGCCACCGTCGCGCGCATGACGATGCTGATGGGCAAGGGCGAAGCGGCTTCGCGCCGCTCGTGGCTCGAAGAGAAGGGCAACGAAGTCGAAGCGGATATCTGACCGCGCACGCTTTCGCACGTATATACGCCCATACCAGATTACGGACTGATTGAAACATGGACGATCTTTTTGCTGAAGTGACCGACGCTCCGAACGGCGACACGCTCACGCTCGGCCACTACGCGGAGCGCGCGTATCTCGACTACGCGGTGAGCGTGGTGAAGGGCCGCGCGCTGCCCGACGTCTGCGACGGCCAGAAGCCGGTGCAGCGACGCATTCTCTACGCGATGAACGAGATGGGTCTCGGCGATAACGCCAAGCCCGTGAAGTCGGCGCGCGTGGTCGGCGACGTGCTCGGCAAGTACCACCCGCACGGCGACCAGTCGGCCTACGACGCGCTCGTGCGTCTCGCCCAGGACTTCTCGATGCGCTATCCGCTCATCGACGGTCAGGGCAATTTCGGCTCGCGCGACGGCGACGGCGCGGCGGCCATGCGCTACACCGAAGCGCGCCTCACGCCCATCGCGAAGCTCTTGCTCGACGAAATCGACATGGGCACCGTCGATTTCATGCCGAACTACGACGGCTCGTTCCAGGAGCCGAAGACGCTGCCGGCGCGCTTGCCGATGCTGCTGCTGAACGGCGCGTCGGGCATCGCGGTGGGTCTCGCCACGGAAATTCCCTCGCACAATCTGCGCGAAGTTGCATCGGCGGCCGTGGCGATGATCCGGAACCCGAAGCTTTCGCACGCCGAGATCATGGAGCGGCTGCCTGGACCGGATTTCCCGGGCGGTGGGCAGATCATTTCGAGCGAGGCGGAAATCGCGGCGGCTTATGAATCGGGCCGCGGCAGCCTCAAGGTGCGCGCGCGCTGGAAGATCGAAGACCTCGCGCGCGGCCAGTGGCAACTCGTGGTGACCGAGTTGCCGCCGAACACCTCGGGCCAGAAGGTGCTCGAGGAGATCGAAGAGCTGACGAACCCGAAGCTCAAGCTCGGCAAGAAGACGCTCACGCCCGAGCAGTTGCAGAGCAAGCAGTCGATGCTCGCACTGCTCGACGCCGTGCGCGACGAATCGGGCAAGGACGCGCCCGTGCGCCTCGTGTTCGAGCCGAAGACGAGCAAAATCGATCAGGGCGAGTTCGTCAATTCGCTGCTCGCCAACACGAGCCTCGAATCGAACGCGTCTTTGAACCTCGTGATGATCGGCGCCGATGGCCGCCCGCGCCAGAAGGGCATCAGCGAGATTCTGGGCGAGTGGATCGGCTTCCGCTTCGCGACGGTCACGCGCCGCACTAAATACCGCCTGACCAGGGTCGACGACCGCATCCACATCCTCGAAGGGCGGATGATCGTCTTCCTCAATATCGACGAGGTCATCCGCATCATCCGCGAGTCGGACGAGCCCAAGAGCGCGCTGATGAGCGCGTTCGGCCTCTCCGAGCGCCAGGCCGAGGACATTCTCGAAATCCGTCTGCGCCAGTTGGCGCGGCTCGAAAAGATCAAGATCGAGAAGGAGCTCGCCGAGCTGCGCGAAGAGAAGGCCAAGCTCGAAGAGCTGCTCGCGAACGAGTCGTCGATGAAGCGGCTCATCGTGAAGGAGATCGAGACTGACGCAAAGCAGTACGGCGACGACCGCCGCACGCTGATTCAGCAGGAAAAGCGCGCGAGCTTCGAAGTGCGCGTGGTGGACGAGCCGGTCACGGTGGTCGTCTCGCAGAAGGGCTGGGTGCGGGCGTTGAAGGGCCACGGGCTCGATGCGCAAAGCTTCACGTTCAAGGCCGGCGACGGGCTCTATGCGGCTTTCCAGTGCCGCACGCCCGACACGCTCGTCGCGTGGGGCAGCAACGGGCGCGTCTATTCGGTGTCGGTTGCGCAATTGCCGGGCGGGCGCGGCGACGGCGTGCCGGTCACCTCGTTGATCGAGCTCGAGGCGGGCACGCATCTGCTGCACTACTACGCGGCGAGCGCGGAACAGCAACTGCTGCTCGCGTCGAGCAACGGCTTTGGCTTCATCGCGAAGATCGGCGACCTGGTGAGCCGCGTGAAGGCCGGCAAGGCGTTCATGACGATCGACGAGGGTTGTGTGCCGCTCGCGCCGATGCCGATGCTGCCCAACGCGATCCAGGTGGCGTGCCTTTCGTCGAGCGGGCGTTTGCTCGTGTTCGGCCTCGACGAGATGAAGACGCTCTCGGGCGGCGGGCGCGGCGTCACGCTGATGCAGCTCGACGACGCTGGCAAAGCGCGCGAGACGCTCGTGCAGGCGCTCGCGATCACGGCGGCTGGCGTGGTCCTGCTGGGCACGGGCCGCGGCGGCAAGCCAGGCGAGGACCAGATGGCCGGCGCGGTGCTCGCGCCGCAGGTCGGCAAGCGGGCGCGCAAGGGCCGTGCGCCGGACTCGAAGCTCAAGGTCGTCACGGGCATGCGTCCGGCGCTGCCGCAATAAGCGCTTAGACGGCTGCAACCCCTGTGCGCGCCGGTGCAATCGGCGCGCACATCCGGCGCGAGCTGTCGCATGGCGTGAAATAATGCCGCGCAACGCAGCGGGTATCGGCGTCGGATATTTTTTACGTACAAGGAATTTCAAGCATGGGTCACGCGATCGAAGTCGCGCTCTTTCTGCATCTGCTGAGCGTTGCCGTCTGTGTGGGCGGCATGGTGTTCGCGCACTTCTGTCTGCGTCCGGCGCTCGAAGATCTTTCGCCGCAACTGCGGCTGCCGCTCGTGGAGTCGGTGTACAGCCGCTTCTTCAACTGGGTGGGCATTGCGGTGATCGTGATCCTGCTGTCCGGCGGTTTTCTGCTGATGCAGTTCGGCGGCGGTCACGCCACCTGGCAATTGCATGCCATGGCGGGCCTCGGCGTGATCATGATGCTGATCTTCGGCCATATCCGCTTCGCGGTGTTTCCGCGCATCCGCCGCGCGGTGCAGGCGCAGCAGTGGCCCGACGGCGCGCGCGCCGTGGGCACCGTGCGCCGGCTCGTCATCGTCAATCTCGTGCTGGGCGTCGTGACGATCGGCGTCGCGGTGATGTCGCGCGGGTTCTGATCGGTTCTATCCGGCCCGTTCAGTGCTAGCGGCGCTTTAGGGCCGCTTTCATAGGCGCTCCGCGAGCGCATGGCGCTGCATGCAGCGCTCCATCGCGTCGAAGAACGCTTCTTCGGCCGCATTCCTCTTGCGTTCTCGATGCCACAGCAAGTGGATGTCGACGTCCACCAGACCTTCCTCCGGCGGCAGCCGCCACAGGCGCTGCCGCGCCAGATCGTCCTTCACCGTGTGCTCGGGCAGGCAGCCAATGCCGTAGCCCGCGAAGATGAGCCGCCGCACCTCGTCGAGGCTCGGCGACGACGCCACGATTCTCCCCGTAAAGCCGCGCTGATCGCGAAACACCGTGAGTGGCGAAAGACTGTCGCCGATCTGGTCGCTCGTGAACGACACGAAATTTTCCGCGAGTAAATCGTCCATCGTCAGTTGCGAGAGGCCGAACAGGCGGTGGTGCCGGCCGCAGAACATCGCGTAGCGCTGGCGCAGGAAGCAACGCATCTCGAGTTTTTCGACCGGCGTGCGGCACAGGCTCAGGCCCGCGGTCGCGGTCTTCTGCAAGAGCGACGAGATGATGTCCGAGGAGCGCATGACTTCGATCTGCAGATCGATGCGCGGGTACGCCGAGTGGAACTCGGCGAGGAACTCGTCATAGACGCGCGATTCGATCCGGCTCACCGTGAGCAGGCGGATCGAGCCGGTGATATCGGCGGTGCGCTCGTCGAGCCCGGTTTCGAGCTGCGAAATGGTGCCGTAGATATCGCTCGCGATGCGATAGACCTCTTCGCCGGCCTGGGTCGGCACGAAGTGCGCGCCGCGCCGCTCGATGAGCTTGCGCCCGAGCGCATCTTCGAGCCGCTTGAGCGCCTGGCTCACGGCGGGCTGCGTCACGTACAGGCGTGCGGCGGCGCGGCTCAGGCTGCGCTCCTGCATGATCGCGAGATACGTGCGCAACAGGTTCCAGTCGAGCCGGTCGTTGAGAAAGCGGGTGGTGTCGGCGCGCATGGGCGGTCTCCTCGCCGGTTTGGGATTTAGTCATTAGTTAAATTTATGTGCTGAATAATAACGCGAAATTTGATTAATGTTTTATGGCCGGCGATAACGCTTTCATGCGTATTGCAAGCCCTGCGGCAAGCGGCAAGCGGCAAGCGCGACACAAGCACGAGGAGACACCCCCATGACCACCCCGCAAACCTCCGCCCCTGCCACACGACAGCCGGTGCGCGCCGCTGCAGCGGCATTCATCGGCACCATGATCGAGTGGTACGACTTCTACATTTACGCCACGGCCGCCGCGCTGGTGTTCGGCGAACTCTATTTCCCGTCCGAAGACCGCTTCGTGAGCACGATGGCTTCGTTCGCCACGTTCGCCGTCGGCTTCTTCGCGCGGCCTCTGGGCGGCCTGATCTTCGGCCACCTCGGCGACCGCATCGGCCGCAAAAAGGCGCTCATGACCACGCTCATGATGATGGGCGTCGCCACTGTCTGCGTTGGCCTGCTGCCGTCGTACTCGAAGGTCGGCATGCTCGCGCCGGCGCTGCTCGTGCTGCTGCGCATCGTGCAGGGCGTGGCCGTGGGCGGCGAGTGGGGCGGCGCGGTGCTGATGGCGGGCGAGCATGCGCCTGCCGGCCGTCGTACCTTCTTCGCCTCGTTCGCGCAGCTCGGCTCCCCGGCGGGCCTGATTCTTTCGCTGCTGGCGTTCCGCTCGGTCACCTCGCTCGACAAGGCCGATTTCCTCTCGTGGGGCTGGCGCCTGCCGTTTCTCGTTTCGGCGGTGCTGCTCGTGGTGGGCATCATGATCCGCCTCGGCGTGAACGAGTCACCCGAGTTCGAGAAGCTCAAGGACCAGCGCCGCACCGTGAAGCTGCCGGTCGCCGAAGTGCTCCACTCGGCATGGGGGCTCGTGCTGCTGTGCATCGGCGCGAACACCATCGGCATCGCGGGTGTGTACTTCACCAACACCTTCATGATCGCGTACACGACGCAGTACGTCGGCATCACGCGCTCGCTGATTCTCGATTGCCTCTTCGCGGTGGCGATCATCCAGTTCCTCGCGCAGCCCATTGCCGCCTGGCTCGCGGAGCGCATGGGCGGCGCGCGCTTCCTGAAGTGCGCGGCCATCGCGGCGATGCTCTCGCCGTATCCGATGTTCGTGCTCGTGCAGAGCGGCCAGGTCGTGCCGATGGTGATCGGCATCGCCATCGCCGTGGTTTGCATGGCGAGCTTCTATTCCGTGATCGCGGGCTTCGTCTCGGGCGTGTTCCCCACGCGCGTGCGCTACTCGGCCATTTCGCTGTCCTATCAGGTGTGCGGCGCGGTGGCCGGCGGCCTCACGCCGCTCGTCGGCACCTGGCTCGCGCATCGCTACGCGGGCCAATGGTGGCCGCTCGCGGTGTTCTATACCGGCCTCGCGGGCGTGTCGCTGGTGTGCATCGTCGCGCTCGACGCGCGCCGCGCCGCGCATGCGCACGACGAGGCCGCCGCCGAGGCGCTCAGTTCGAATTGATGCATTGATGTGCGCGTCGCGATGCACTCTGGCGCCGCGCTCAGACAGCGTGCACTGAATAGCCTGCACTGCATGTGCCGCGCTGCATGATGACCTGCACCGTAGCGCAGGCAGCGCAGGTCAAACGAATTATTCGACCGTAGATGGATTGACCGATGAACGACCTTTTGCATATCGACGGCCCGCGCCTGTGGGCGAGTCTCACGGACATGGCGCGCATTGGCGCGACGGCGGGCGGCGGCGTGCGCCGCCTCGCGCTCACCGAAGAAGACCGGCGTGGCCGCGAGCTGTTCGCGCACTGGTGCCGCGAGGCGGGCATGACGGTGTGGACCGATCAGGTGGGCAACCTCTTCGCGCGGCGCGAAGGCGCCGATCCGCAGGCCGCGCCCGTGCTGATGGGCAGCCATCTCGACACGCAGCCCGAGGGCGGGCGCTTCGACGGCGTCTACGGCGTGCTGGCCGCGCTCGAAGTCGTGCGCGCGCTCAACGATGCACAGGCCGTGACCGAAAAGCCCATCGAGATCTGCTCGTGGACCAACGAGGAAGGCGCGCGCTTCACGCCCGCGATGCTCGGCTCGGCGGTGTTCGCGGGCGCGATGACAGTCGAGGACGCGCTCGCGCGCCGCGACGCCCAGGACGTGACGCTCGGCGAGGCGCTCGACGCGTGCGGCGCGCGCGGCACGCGGCCCGTGCGGGGCGTGGCCGTCGATGCGTACTTCGAGGCGCATATCGAGCAGGGCCCGATTCTGGAGGCGAACGGCACGACCATCGGCGTGGTGACGGGCGGCCAGGCGATCCGCTGGTTCGACGTGACGGTCTCGGGCGTGGCCGCGCATGCGGGCACGACGCCGATGCGCTATCGCAAGGACGCTTTCTTCGGCGCGGCGCACATGGCGCTGGAGATCGAGCGCGTGATGGCGCGCCATGCGCCGCTCGGCCTCGTGACGATCGGCCAGGTGCAGATTGCGAATGCGTCGCGCAACACGATCGCGGCCAACCTGACCTTCACCGTCGATCTGCGTCATCCCGACGATGCCCAGCTCGACGCGATGGAGCAGGACCTGCGCGCGGTCTGCGCGGCGCTGGGCGGCACGCGCGGCCTCGGCGTCGAGATCGCGCATTGCTGGACTTCACCTGCCACGCCGTTCGACCCGGCCTGCGTCGCGCTCGTTGCGCAAGCGGTCGAGCGCCTCGGCTATTCGAACGAGCGTATCGTGAGCGGCGCGGGTCACGACGCGATCCACCTCGCGCGCTATTGCCCGACGGCGATGGTCTTCATTCCCTGCGTGGACGGTCTCTCGCACAACCAAGCCGAAGACGCGCTGCCCGAGGACGTCACGGCGGGCACGAACGTGCTGCTCAACGCCGTCGCCGCGCGCGCCGGCGTACGCGTGGGGACGGACGTGAGTGCGCATGCAGCGCAAGCTCTGCCAGCATGAAAGTGCGTGAAACGGCATGAACCATGCTGCACCGGCGCGCAGGTGGTCAAGCGCACTCGAATGCATGAGCAAAACCTGAAGGAACACGGAGCATGAAGACCTGGTTTCACCCCGAACAACTGCTGCATCATCCCCGCAGCTATCTCTCGCGCGGTCAGATGCGCGAGCCGCAAGAAGTGCCGGAGCGCGCCGCGCGCCTCGTCGCCGCCGCGCACTCGCTCGGCTTCGAAGTGAGCGAGCCCGCCGACTTCGGCACCGCGCCGATTGCCGCCGTGCACGACATGAACTACCTGCGCTTCCTCGAAGAAGCGCACGCCGAATGGAAGCGCATGCCGGAAGATTGGGGCGACGAGGTCATGTCGAACATCTACGTGCGCGATCCGAATCCGCTGCGTGGCGTGCTCGCCCAGGCCGCGCGCTATCTCGCCGACGGTAGTTGCCCGGTGGGCGCGAACACCTGGCGCGCGGCGTACTGGTCGGCGCAGAGCGCGCTGGCGGCGGCCGCGACGGCCAACGAGGGCGCGCGCGCGAGCTATGCGCTGTGCCGCCCGCCTGGCCACCATGCGCGCGCGGACGCGGCGGGCGGCTTCTGCTATCTGAACAACGCGGCCATCGCGGCGCAGTCGCTCAAGGGGCGCTTCGCGCGCGTGGCGATCCTCGACACCGACATGCATCACGGCCAGGGCGTGCAGGAGATCTTCTACGGCCGCGACGACGTGCTCTACGTCTCGATCCACGGCGACCCGACCAACTTCTATCCGGTGGTCGCAGGCTACGAGGACGAGCGCGGTGCGGGCGCGGGCGAAGGCTACAACGTCAACCTGCCGATGCCGCACGGCGCATCGGAAGACGCGTTTTTCGAGCGCGTGGACGCGGCGCTGCGCGTGCTCAGGCGCTTCCAGCCGGACGCGCTCGTGCTGGCGCTCGGCTTCGACATCTACAAGGACGATCCGCAGTCGAAGGTGGCGGTGAGCACCGAAGGCTTCGGCAGGCTCGGCCACGCGATCGGCGCGCTGGACTTGCCTTCGGTGATTGTGCAGGAGGGCGGCTACCACCTCGAAAGCCTCGAGGCCAACGCGCGCGCGTTCTTCGGCGGCTTCACGGGGGCGCACGCACGATAGTGCACGCGGTATGGAGCAGCGATGCCGGAAGCGGCGCTGTCGGGAGATGCCGCGCAGCCGCTCAGCGCGGCTGCGGTGCGTCGCTCACGCGCTCGTTGCGCGCATCGTGCGCGCCCGACTGCGTCGCGCCGCACACACCGAAGCGTTCGATCAGCGCAGGCACGCCCTCCACCGGCACGGGGCGCGAGAACAGGAAGCCCTGCGCTTCGATCGGGCCGAGCGCGGAGAGCCATGCGATCTGCTCTTCGGTCTCGGTGCCTTCCACGACCACCGTGAGGCCGAGCGAGCGTGCGAGATTGACGATGGCCGACACCATCACGCAGACGCTGCGGTCGGCCGGAATCGCCTGCACGAACGAGCGGTCGACCTTGAGCGTGTCGACCGCGAAGCGGTTCAGGTAGGACAGCGACGAATAGCCGGTGCCGAAGTCGTCGAGCGCGACGCGCACGCCAAGGCGCTTTAACGCAAAGATCTTCTCGGAGACGAGCTCGGGGTACTCCATCATCGCCGTCTCGGTGATCTCGAGCTCGAGCTTGTGCGCGGCGATGCCGGTTTCCTCAATCGCGTGCGCGACCGTTTCGTAGAGGTCGCCGCGCCAGAACTGCACCGCCGAGATGTTGATGGCGAGCGAGAGCGTTTCGTAGCCTTGCTGCTGCCATTGCGCGAGTTGCGCGCACGCGGTGCGGATCACGAAGTCGCCCACCGGCACGATGAGGCCGGTCGATTCGGCCACCGGGATGAACTCGCTCGCGGGAATGAGCCCGTACTGCGGATGGTTCCAGCGCACCAGCGCCTCGAAGCCGGTGATGCAGCGGCGGCGCAGATCGATCTTCGGCTGATAGGCCAGGAAGAGCTGGCCTTCGCCGAGCGCGATGCGCAACTGCTGCTCCCACTTCATCAGGTGGTCGGCGCGGTGCGCGAGTTGCGGCGAGTAAAAGCGAAAGCAGTTGCGGCCGGCTTCCTTCGCGGCGTACATCGCGAGGTCGGCCTTCTTAAGCAGATCGATTTCGCTCTCGTGCGCCACGGCAAAGAGCGCGATGCCCGTGCTCGCATGCAGCACGAAGGCGCTGCCGCGCACGTCGAACGGATGCGTGAACGCGGCGTTGGTCACTTCGGCAAGCGCGCTCGCGCGTTTCTCGATCTCGTCGCCCTTGACGATCACCACGAATTCGTCGCCGCCGATGCGCGCGAGCGTGCCGGCGCCGCCCACGGCGTCGGCGAGTCGCGCGGCGCTCATCTGCAGCACGATGTCGCCCGCGTTGTGGCCGAGCGTGTCGTTGACCGTCTTGAAGTTGTCGAGATCGATGAAGAGAATCGCGAGGCGCCCGAGATTGCCCGGCTGCGAGACTTCGTGGCGCAGCCGTTGCAGCGTGGCGTAGCGATTGGGCAGGCCGGTGAGCAGGTCGTACTGCACGAGTTGCGACATCTCGCGCTCGCGCCCGAGCAGCTTGCCGATCAACCCGGTCGCCACGGCGAAGAACGACAGCATGGCGAGCGAGATGAAGGTCGCCATCATCAGGTAGACGTTGCGCGTGTGGTTATAGTCCGCAAACTGTTCGGCTTGCGACAGGCCAACCAGCACCGCGAGCGGATAGCCGTCGATATGGCGGTACGAGACGATGCGCGTGACGTGGTCGATCGGATCGACGTAGGTGCCCGAGACGTGCTCGGAAATCGGGTACGCGCCGCTCGCGGAGAACGCGCCGCTCGCGCGCTCCGCGTTGCCGGTGCGGCGTGCGAGCACGGCGCCGGTGTCCGAGATCACGGCGATCACGCCGTCACGGCCGATGGCGGCATTGTTGTAGAAGTCGCTCGTGAAGTAGCTCGGGTCTTCGGAGACCACCACCACGCCGGCGAACGAGCCGTCCGCATGGTTGAGGCGGCGCGTCATCTGCAAGGTCCAGTGGCCCGAGACGCGGCCGAGCACCGGCTTGCTGATAAAGAGCTGGTCGTCGTTCTCGTGCTCGTGCACCTTGAAGTGCTCGCGGTCCGAGAGGTCGATGGGCTTGGGATTGGGCTCGGCGGTGTTGGCAATGAGCTTGCCGTGCTCGTCGATGATCGACACCTGCACGAGCGAGTCGCTCTGCACCACGCCTTTCTCGACCGTGCTGATGAGATTGAAGCGCTCGGGCGACTTCTCGAACTCGTACTTCACGAAGCGCGTGATCTGGTCGACCTGGTGGATCGCCTTCACCGTGTGCTGCTCGAGCGCAGCCGAGAGGATGGCCGCGGAGGCCGTTGCCTCACGCTGGGTGGCTTCCTTCTCGACCGCGAGGCGCGTGAAGATCACCGCCCACAACAAGATCAGCACGAGCACGCCGAGCAGCGGGATGGCAAGCAGCGTGCGCGGGCGCGTGTACGCCGGCCCGGGCGCACCAGTGCGCAGGCCCGTATCGCGCGAGAAGGGGCGCCAGTTCGCGCTCATCTCGCCCGTCGCACGCGCGCACCGCCGCACCGCTGATGCGGCGGCCGGGACGACGGCATGGCGCTCGGTTGGATCGGCGGCATCGAATGCGGAAAACGGGCTGTGGAAGTAGCGCGAAGCGCGCGAACGGGGGCCAGCGGACGCGTCCTTGCGTCCGATGTTTGGATCTTAATGGTTGGGGAATGAATAAGGAAGCCATCCCTCCCCGGGTATACGCCAGTCGTGGGTAAGCACCGATGCAGCCACGATCTGCGGCGCATACGCACCATGCCGCGCATCGTGCGGGGGAGCATGAACCGGCGCGGGTCTACGCAGAATGCATGCCTGCAAACGTGCCGCTCGCCGTATGCGTGCTGGATGCCCGTGCGCTGTCCGGTTTATGCGAGGCGGCGTTGGGCGCGCGCCTCACATGCGAACCTGTGGCGATCACGCACCGCTCATGCGAGCTGGATCGTGCCGTCGACGACCGTGAGCGACGCGCCGCCGATCCAGATCTTGCCCGCTGCGTCGTCGTAGTCCACGAAGACGCGGCCGTCGCGTCCCATCGCGGTGCCCTGGCGCACCGTATAGCGGCTGCCGGGGCGCCGGTTCTGCTGCGCGAGCAACATGGCGATGGCGGCATTGGCGCTGCCCGTCACCGGGTCTTCGCCTTTGCCGAGCCCTGTCATGAGGCAGCGCACCTCGAAGGTGGCAGGGCCGTCCACGCCATGCGCGCCGTAGGCCGCGAGCCCTTGCGCACCCACACTCGCGGCAACGGTTGCGAGCGCCTCGTAGTCGATGTCGAGCGCGAGCACCGCCTGCGCCGAAGAGAGCCGCACGACGAGCCAGGGCGCACCGTTGTCGACGCCGCACGGCGCCGCTTCGAAGTCGATCGCGTCCGAGCGCAGGGCCGCGCGCAGCGCGTCGTACCGCGCCTCGGGCAGCGGCGTCATCGTCGCGGGCGGCGCGGCGAACGCCCAGGTTTGCGTTGCTTCGTCATCCTGTCCACTCGAGGGTCGCGCGGCCAGCTCGATGAGACCCGCGCCGCATTCCTGCACGAGGCGGCCCGGCGTCTTCGGCTGGCGGCCGCTCGCGAGGAACGCGTGCGCCGCTCCGAGCGTCGGGTGGCCCGCGAAAGGCAATTCGCCTTGCGTCGTGAAGATGCGTACGCGATAGTCGGCGCGCGCGTCGGTGGGGGCGAGCAGGAAGGCGGTTTCGGAGAGGTTGGTCCAGCGCGCGATGCCTTGCATCTGCGCCGTATCGAGCCCGCCGGCGTCGAACACGACGGCAAGCGGATTGCCTTTGAAGGGCCGCGACGTGAACACGTCGACCTGTTTGAAGCGGACGCTGCGTAGGGTCATGGCGCGAGAAAGAGGAGCGTGACGGGGGAGGCGGGAGAGGTGGCCGAAGTGGCCGTGCTGCATCGCATGGGTGCCGCGGCGATGGTGGCGCACGCACCGGTCGGCGTGTGCGCCGCAAGACGCTGCGCTGGAGCGGACCGGCCGATGCTGCCCGACCCCGGCCGGACCTGGCCTGGCCGGGCCGCTCCGCTTTGCGGCGAATGCTTACTCGACTTCGGCGATCAGCTCGATCTCGACGCACGCGCCGAGCGGAATCTGCGCGACGCCGAACGCCGAACGTGCGTGCTTGCCTTTCTCGCCGAACACATCGGCGATCAGCTCGGAGGCGCCGTTCGTGACGATGTGCTGCTCGGTGAAGGTGAGCGTCGAGTTCACGAGGCTCATCAGCTTGACGATGCGCTTGACCTTGTTGAGGTCGCCCGTGTGGGCGTGCAGCGTCGCCATGAGGTCGATCGCGATCGAGTGCGCGGCGGCCTTGCCTTCCTCGGTCGTGAGCGACTCGCCCAGCTTGCCGGCCCAGACCTTGCCGTCCTTCTTCGCGATGTGGCCCGAGAGGTACACGGTGTTGCCGCTCTGCGCGCTCATCACGTAGGCGGCCGCGGGTGCGCCTGCCTGGGGCAGTTCGATGCCGAGCTGTTCGAGACGGTCGTAGACGTTGATGTCAGCCATGATCAGGAGTCCTTGTACGGTTGAGGTGATCGGTTCACGGATTGCGCGCATCAGATGCGCGCGCGGATGAGTGTTGCGAGCTTCGCGACGCCTTCTTCGATCTTCGCGGGCGGCACCGTCACGAACGACAGGCGCAGCGTGTTGCGCCGCGGCTCGCTCGCGAAGAACGGTGCGCCCGGCACGAAGGCCACGTTCTGCGCGACGGCTTCTTCGAGCAGCTTCATGGTATCGATGCCCGCGGGCAGCGTCACCCAGATGAACATGCCGCCTTCGGGACGGTTCCAGCTCACGCCCTCGGGCATGTTGCGCGCGAGCGCGTCGAGCATCGCCGCGCATTGGTCGCGGTAGAGCGCACGCACCCTCGGGATATGGGTGTCGAGGAAGCCGTCCTTCACGACTTCATGGACGATGCGCTGCGTGAGGCTCGGCGTGTGCAGGTCGGTCGCTTGCTTGGCCTGCACCAGTTTGAAGTGCAGATCCTCGGGCGCGATGATGTAGCCCACGCGCAGGCCCGGCGCCAGCACCTTCGAGAACGAGCCGAGGTGCACGATGTGCTCGGGCGCCATCGAGAGGAGTGTGGGCAGCGGCTGGCCAGCGTAGTCGAGTGCGCCGTAGGGATCGTCTTCGATGACCGGGAAGCTCGCGCGCTGCGCGAATTGCGCGAGCGCCTCGCGCCTCTCGAGCGGCAGGCGGCGGCCCGTCGGGTTCTGGAAGTTCGGGATTGCGTAGAGCAGGCGCGCGCCGGCGGTGAGCTCCGGCGTGAGGCCTTCGGGCACGAGGCCCTTGTCGTCTGTGGGCACCTGCACGTAGCGCGGCTCATAGAGCGAGAACGACTGCAGCGCGCCGAGATAGGTGGGCGTTTCGACCAGCACGGGGCTACCCGGCGAGACCAGCACCTTGCCGAGCAGGTCGAGCGCCTGCTGCGAGCCGGTGGTGATGAGCACCTGCGACGCACGGACCTTCGCGCCGCCCACCGAGCAGCGCTCGGCGACCCATTCGCGCAGCGGCAGATAGCCTTCCGTCGCGCTGTACTGGAGCGCGCCTGTCGGGCTGTCGCGCAGGATGCGGTCGGCGGCCGCGCGCATTTCCTCGACCGGGAAGGCGGCCGGAGCGGGCAGGCCGCCGGCGAACGAAATGACCTCGGGCCGCTCGGTGACCTTCAGGATTTCGCGAATCGCCGAGCTGGTCAGCTTGATTGCACGCTCGGACAGTTGCCACGCGGGGGCGGCTTTGAGATCGCTCTGGTCCATGGAGTCTCCTTGTTGAGGTCGGGCGGGTGTGCCTGGATGAGCCCGGATGGGCCCGAGGTGAGGCGGCATGGCGCGAGGCGCCCGGGCCGCCGAAAGCTTTTGATTATGACGCGAATCCCGCTCAGGCGGCGCGCGCCGGCGCTGGCGCGAGTGCCGTGCGGATCGCGGCGCGGCGGCCCAGCATCACGGTGGCGATCACGGCGGCGGCATAGAGCCAGGCCGAAGGCGCGACCTGTTCGCCGAATGCGAGCGCCGAAAACGCCATCGTGAAGAAAATCTGCAGCAACTGTACCTGGCCCACGCGCGCCGTGCCGCCCATGGCGAGCCCCGCATACCACGCGAAAAAGCCGATGAATTGCGAAAACAGCGTGACATAGCCGAACGCGAGCCAGGTCTTGAGCGCGACCGGCTCCGGGTGCGCCACGTGATGTGCCCAGGCGAGCCAGCCCACCGGCAGCACGAGGAACGGTGCCGAAAGCACGAGCGCCCAGCAGATCACCTGCCAACCGCCCAGCTCACGCGCGAGGCGCGCGCCTTCGGCATAGCCGAGCGCGCCGATGCCCACGGCGATCAGCATCCACGCGTCGCCGGCATGGAGCGCACCGCCGCCCGCCTGCAGCGCGAACGCCACGACGAGCGCGCTGCCGAGGAGCGCACTGAGCCAGAACGCCTTCGAGGGCCGTTCGTGCGAGAGCCACGCGGCGTAGATCGCCACGGCGAGCGGCTGCAGGCCGTTGACGATGGCGCCGTGCGAGGCGGGCACGGTCTTCATCGCGAAGGCGGAAAACACCGGGAACGCGACGATCACGCCGAGCGACACCACGGCGAGGCTCTTGACCTGCGGCCAGGTGGGCCGCTTCTCGCGGCGAATGAACAGCAGCAGGGCGGCCGGCACGGAGGCGGCGAGCGCGCGGCCGAGGCCGTTGAGCAGCGGGTGGAATTCGGCGACGACAATGCGCGTCATCGGCAGTGTCAGGCTGAAGATCATGACGCCGACGAGGCCGAGCAGCATGCCCTGGGTTTCGCGTGCTTTCATGCGGGGTTGTTCGTAAGTCTTGAAAGAGGTGAGGCCCGATCGGTCAGCGCGCGGGCGCGCCGAGCGTGCGCAGTCCCGACGGCGTTTCGAATTGCGCGACAAGCGCGGGCGCAGGGGCTTCTTCAATCGCGATCAGGGCCGCCGCACCGAGCCAGCGCAACTGCTCGCGCACGGTTTGCGCCTCGCGGTGAAAACCCGTGAGCGACTTGAGCACGATGCCGCTGTCGCTGAGCATCTGCGACGGATGGCGTGGCGTGTCCCACTGGATCAGCGAGGGCAGGATGCCGTCGCCCGCGCCTTGCCAGGACGGGAACGCGCCGTCGAGCGGCACCGTTAGCTGCCAGCTCAGATCGCCGCGCGTCATCGGCACGAGATCGGGGATGCGCTGCGGGTACTGGCCGCGCCAGCGCTCGAGGCTCCTCGGCGGCTCCACGCGCGCGACCCAGTGCGAGAGGTACGGCCCCGTTTCGAGGCGCGCCTGCACGGCGGGATCGTCGAGCGCGAAGAGGCGCGAGCGGCCGGCGGCGTGCGGGCTCGCGCCGGGGTCGATCGCGATCACCTCCAGATACGCGCCGCCCCACAGCCCGAGCAGGCGGTTGTGGGTGCGCATGAGCGGATGCGCGCCGCCGCCCGCGGGCGCCACGCCCAGCGTATCGGCGACGTACTGCACGCCTTCGTCCAGCGTGCGGGCGGAAACGACGAGATGATCGAGACTGAGCGGCGTGGCGGTCATAAAAATCGTCTGGAGAATGAGCCGAACCGGAGCGCGTGGAGCACACGAAGCACGATCAGCGCAATCGGCCGCAAGAGCGGGAAGCGCCGGAAACCTGGCGCACGCGCAGTCCGCGGCGGCATCGGCACCTTACCGGCAGGTATGTCAAGAAATGTACCGGCATGGTGGCAGACAGTAACGGTACAATCGCTCCGATAGTGTTCGGTACAGTTGGAGCCGCCATGTCGTCCGTACCCCTCGACCAGATTCCGGCGCCGCACGACGCGGCCACGACCACGCTCGTCGACCAGTTGGTCCAGTGGGGCCGCCGCCGCATCGAAGAGCGCGTGTTCCGCCCCGGCATGCGCATGCCGTCCATCCGCAAGCTCGCGCTCGACAAGGGCGTCTCGCGCTTCACGGTGGTGGAGGCGTACGAGCGCCTCGTCGCGCAGGGCTACCTCGATTCGCGGCGCGGCTCGGGCTTTTACGTGCGCGAGCGGCTCGCGGCCGTGGCGCCGCTCGAGCGCCGCGCCGCTGCATCCGGCGTGGATGCGAACGGGGCGGCCGAGCCCGCGCCGCCGCCCACTCTCGACGTGGTCTGGCTGCTGCGCAACATGCTGCATTCGTCGACGCATCCGGAAAAAGGGCCGGGGCTCGGCTATCTGCCCGCGCGCTGGCTGGACGGCGAACTGCTGGCGGGTGCGATGCGCTCGCTGGGCCGCCAGAGCGGCGCGCAACTGCTCGGCTTCGGCTCGCCGCAAGGCTTCCTGCCGCTGCGCCAGCAGTTGCAGACACGCCTCGCCGAATTCGAAATCGGCGCGACACCCGAGCAGTTCGTGCTCGTTTCAGGCATCACCCAGGCCATCGACCTGCTCGCGCGCCTCTACGTGCAGCCCGGCGACACCGTCGTGGTGGGCGACCCCGCGTGGTTCCAGATGTTCGGCCGCTTCGCGTCGCAAGGCGCGCGCCTCGTGGGCATGCCGTACACGCCCGAAGGGCCGGATCTCGACGCGCTCGAAACGCTGGTGCAGACGTGGCGGCCGAAGCTGCTCGTCATCAACTCGGTGCTGCAGAACCCCACCGGCACCTCGCTCACGGCGGCGCAGGCGTTTCGCATCCTGCGGCTCGCGGAGCAGTACGACTTCATCGTCGTCGAAGACGATATCTATGGCGATCTATGCCCCACGGGCTATCCGGCCACGCGCCTCGCGAGCCTCGACCAGCTGCGCCGCGTGATCTACCTCGGCAGCTTTTCGAAGACGCTCGCGCCCAATCTGCGCGTGGGCTTCATCGCGAGCGCGCTCGACGTGGCGCAGGCGGTCGCGGACCAGAAAATGCTCGTGGGCATGACGAGCCCCGAGCTCAACGAGCGCGTGCTCTTTCGCGTGCTCACCGAAGGCCACTACCGGCGCCACGTGGAGCGCCTGCGCGCGCGTCTGGACGCCGTGCGCGACAAGGCCGCGCGCATGCTGGAGCGCGCGGGCTGCAAGCTCTTCATCGCGCCGGGCGCGGGCATGTTCCTGTGGACCGACACCGCCGTGGACGCCGACGCGCTCACGGCCGCCGGCCACGAGGCGGGCTTCCTCCTCACGCCGGGGAGCCTGTTTTCGCCACACCAGTCGCCCACCACGTGGATGCGCTTTAACATCGCGAATTGCGGCGACCCGGCGCTGCCGACGTTCCTCGCCGACTATCTGGACGGCGCGGCGCGGCGCGCCTGATGCGGCGCTGCTCCAGCCCGGCGCCCGTAACCTTGATCAAGTGCGAAGCACTCGAGCCCGGCACTCTTGAAACCCGCGCAGCGCGTCCCCATATGCGCGGGCAATGCGCCGCGGGAATCCGGCAGGAACCCGCGCGCCGCCAACCATACTGACTGTAACGAACGAGGACCCCCGACCATGGCACAAGAAACCATGAGCTTCCAGGCGGAAGTGAAACAGCTTCTGCACCTGATGATCCATTCGCTGTACAGCAACAAGGAAATCTTCCTGCGCGAGCTGGTCTCGAACGCATCGGACGCGGCCGACAAGCTGCGCTTCGAGGCGATCGAGAACAACGCGCTCTACGAAAACGATCCGAACCTGCGCATCCGCGTGGGCTTCGACAAGGCCGCGCGCACCGTCACCATCGACGACAACGGCATCGGCATGAGCCACGACGAAGCCGTGTCCAATCTCGGCACGATCGCGCGCTCGGGCACCAGGGAATTCTTCGGCAAGCTCTCGGGCGACCAGCAGAAAGACGCGGCGCTGATCGGCCAGTTCGGCGTGGGCTTCTACTCGGGCTTCATCGTCGCTGACAAGATCACGGTCGAAACGCGCCGCGCGGGGCTGCCCGCAGCCGAAGGCGTGCGCTGGACGAGCGCGGGCGAAGGCGAATTCTCGGTCGAGGCGATCGAGCGCGCGCAACGCGGCACGACCATCACGCTGCATCTGCGCGAAGGCGAAGACGAACTGCTCTCCGCGTGGAAGCTCAAGTCGATCATCCAGAAGTACTCGGATCACGTCGGCCTGCCCATCGAAATGAAGCAGGAAGAATGGGACGCCGAAAAGAGCGAGATGGTCACGAAGGAGGAATACGAGACCATCAACCAGGCGAGTGCGCTGTGGACGCGCGCGAAGAACGACATCAGCGACGAGCAGTATCAGCAGTTCTACCAGCACCTCGCGCACGATCACCAGAATCCGCTTGCGTGGACGCATAACCGCGTCGAAGGCCGCAGCGAATACACGCAACTGCTCTACGTGCCGTCGCACGCGCCGTTCGACATGTGGAACCGCGATCACAAGAGCGGCCTGAAGCTCTATGTGAAGCGCGTCTTCATCATGGACGACGCCGAGCAACTGCTGCCCAACTACCTGCGCTTCGTGAAGGGCGTGGTCGATTCGAGCGATTTGCCGCTCAACGTCTCGCGCGAAATCCTGCAGGAAAGCCGCGACGTGAAGGCGATTCGCGACGGCGTGACCAAGCGCGTGCTCTCGATGCTCGAAGAAATGGCTGCGGCGCAAACGGATGCCGAAGCGAAGGACGAGGACAAGGCGAAGTTCGCCGCCTTCTGGACCGAGTTCGGCCAGGTGCTCAAGGAAGGCGTGGGCGAAGACCACGCCAACAAGGACCGCATCGCCAGGCTGCTGCGCTTTGCGTCGACGCACAACGATACGAACGAGCAGACCGTTTCGCTCGCCGATTACGTCGCGCGCATGAAGCCCGAGCAGACCAGGATTTACTACGTGACCGCCGATACCTGGCAGGCCGCGAAAAATAGTCCGCACCTCGAAGTATTCCGCAAGAAGGGCGTGGAAGTGCTGCTCCTTACGGACCGCGTGGACGAATGGATGCTCTCGTTCCTCAACGAGTTCGACGGCAAGCCGCTTGCGAGCGTGGCGCGCGGCGACCTCGATCTCGGCGCGCTCAACGACGAGGAAAAACAGCAGCAGGAGAAGGTGAGCGAAGAACTCAAGCCGCTCGTGGAGCAGATGAAGGAAGCGCTCAAGGACAAGGCCAAGGACGTGCGCCTCACGTTCCGCCTGACCGATTCGCCGAGCTGCCTCGTGGCCGACGAAGGCGACATGAGCGGCTACCTGCAGCGCATGCTCAAGGC
>DATEJU010000358.1:0-18252 GCA_035277805.1 Paraburkholderia sp.
GCCGATGCGATATCCATTCGTATGGCGCGTCGGTATCCAGGCCTTGTTGAAGAACACCGGGAAAAAATGAAACTGGATGTCTGCGTGGGGCGTCTGCTCGGCGCTCTTCAGGAATGCACCAACGTGGCATTGATTCACGGCGGCGACGCCCGACTTGAATCCGAACCACTGCACGCCTGCAAGCAGCATTCTGTGCAGCTGCAACTCGCGATTCAACGAGACCGGCTCGCGCGTCTCGACCTGAATGTGGCACTCGAGGTGGTCCTGAAGATTTAGCCCGACGCCAGGGAGATGCACTCTGGAGTCAATCCCGAACTCCTTCAAATGCTCGGCAGGCCCGATGCCGGACAACATGAGTAACTGCGGCGACCCAAAAACGCCGGAGCAAAGCAGCGTTTCTTTGCGTGCGACGGCTTTGATGGCGACGTTGTCTCGCAGTACCGTAAAGCCCGTTGCCCTGCGGCCGTCGAAGTTAATCCTCTGGAGCACACTTTGCGTCCAGATCGTCAGCTTGCCGTCATCCTTGCGACTATGCAGATAACCGTAAGCGGTGCTGTTGCGAATGCCGCGGTCTACACTCATTTCGAAGCGCGACACGCCTTCCTGCTGGTATCCGTTGACGTCATCCGTCAACGGATAGCCGGCTTCGCGCCCCGCATTCAGGAAGGCCTGATTAAGGGGGCTCAGATGCTCCTGCCGCTGAGCGTGGATGAAACCCTCTGCGCCGCGATAGGCGCTTGAAATGTCGCTTCGCTCGATCTTTCGGAAATACGGCAAACAGTTGTCCCATCCCCAACCCACGGCGCCTTCCTGCTCCCAACGGTCGTAGTCGAGCGGGTGACCGCGCAGCCAGGTCATTCCGTTAATGGATGACGAGCCGCCGAGCACACGGCCGCGCGGCTGTTGGATGCTGCGGTTGTTCAGATTTTTTTGAGGTTCCGTCTGAAACCAGTAGTTGTATTTCGAGGTTGGCTTGAAGATCGATCGCAACCCTGCAGGCATACGAATGACCCAGGATTTGTCGGTCGGGCCCGCCTCGATGAGCAGAACCCGATTGCCGGCATCGGCAAGCCGGCGCGCCAGCACGCAACCGGCGGATCCGGCTCCGCCGATCACATAATCGAACTCGATGACCTGGCTCATTGCTCAGCCCCTTGCACCACGTCGCCATCTGCAACGCCATTCGCGTGATAGCAGTAGCGGGTCTCGATTGGCGCACGAATATCCCAGACTGCCTCGGCACCTTCATCGATGGACACGAAATCGCCACCTTCAATATCCAGTTTCGTGCCGTCGGAGAACGTCAGGCTGGCCTGTCCTCTCACGACATAGAACGACGCGCCAGGAACGTAACGATGTTCAAATCGTCCGATTTCGCACAGCCACGTTGCCCAACTCGCTGTCTTCCGTTCGATGTCGGCCGTTGCACATATCTTAGTAATCCGAATCGTCGTGATGGAGGAGGAATGTATGGCTGACATATCAAATAAATCCGAAATTGCTCTCTGATTGTTTGGTGTCAGAGATAGTCGAGTTCAAATGGGCAATTGGAAAGCGGCACTGCGCCGTTACGGGTGATCAAAGCGGGCTGCTCAAGCTTGACGCCATCGTTGCCGCCGACGGCACCGATATAACTTTCGACACATACGGTCATACCCTCGACAAATTCGCCCGGGTATTGCCACGCGGGAGCGTCTTGCGGGAAGTACACAAGCGGATACTCAACCCCGAGTCCGATTCCATGCACCATTTCCGCGTAGCGATTCGGGACATACAGATCGGGCATCTTCCAGGACACGTCGATGAACTCATGAAAAGACAGCCCGTGCCGGAGCAAGGACAGGTTGTGGTGTAACAACTCGTACGCCAGTGCGTAGTTCGTGCGCTGCTCACGCGTAGGCCGCCCGTCGCCTACGACAAAGGAACGCGTCTGGTCGGTGAATATTCCGTTCGGGCCGACAAGGTCGCTGTCGAATACAAGCATTTCTCCGGCTTCGATGGTTTTGGCCGAGGCTTCAACGAACCATGGATTGGTATGGTGGCCCGACGCCAGGCATCTGGTTTCCTGATACTCGCCGCCATGCTCGATGTTGTATTGATTCAACAGCGAAAGGAGATAGTTTTCCGTGACTCCCGGCTTAACGTGCTCGCGCATATAGGCGATGGCGTCGGTGCATACCTGCATCGAATTTCGTATGAGTTCGACTTCTTCCGCAGACTTGACAGACCTGGCGAGTTCAAGGGGACCCTTCGCATCGACCACATGGAGGCCTAGCTTGTCCAGTGCCCGCAAAGGCAGGAGATCGGCCCGATCGAGGCCCAGAACGGTGTCCTTGCCGCAGACCTCCCGAAGTAGATCAGCAATCTCCAATGCCCACTGCGTTGCGTGCTCTTCGGCTCGCGATCCCGAGCCAAAGTAGTCCCAGGACTTTGCGGGCCGCACTTCGTCGATCAGTTCGATGCTGTCGGAAAGATGAAGCGCGCCGCCGTAGTCGAACATGACCACCCGCCCCGTGACGGGCACAAAGGCATAGCGCACCATGTGATGGGACGACCAAACCTGCATGTTCCGGCAGCTGGTTGCATAGCGGAGATTCAGCGGATCAAATAGCACTGCGGCATCGATGCCGGACGCTTTCAGCATCGAACGCACCCGTTCGAGCCTGTATGTGGACATCTTGCCAAGGTCGATTGCTTCCACGTTGTCGTCACCGGGGTTGAGGATGCACTCATCAAGTCTCGAAGATATCGACGGCAAAAATTCAAGGCAAACGATACTATCTGATGCGGTGATTAAATTTTTTTGAAGTATGGTCCGATCGGGCACAAGCACCGCCAGATGGCCTGCAAACGAGCAATCGACGTCAATATTTGGATGTTGTCGTGTGTGTCGCCGGAAATTGTCTGATCTTTCAATGGGCGCAGCGTATCGTTGGCAACGACAGGTGAGCAGCGGCAGACATATGTTGGGAATACTAGCGCAGGCTCGAATGGCGAAAACTGGGCTTTCGAAGAAGTCAATCTGCGATACAGCTGTTTAGATAATCCTTCTTATCGAAATCGCGTTCAGATCCTGCTCCGAACGCAACCGATATTTGATACCCAGCGTTTTTGCGGCCTCTTCCCTCGGTGGACATCGTACTACGTCCCCTTCTCTTGTAAATTTGTATGGATTCGACTTGCATGCTGCGATTTGTCGCCCATACGACAACCACTCATCCCATATGAATCCCTCAGATGTGATTACCAGAAAGCCTTGGGCGAAGTTTTGCTGAACCTTCTTGTCGCCTTTTCCCCGATATTCAACATGTAATTGAAATGGACTATCGAGATAACCCATGACACTTCTGTCGAAAAGGTATGAGAGCGCGGCCTTTTTTTCGAGAGCATTAGCCGCATGGATCACGAAACCCATTTTTGGACAGCATAGACCGGCTGGCGCCTTCGTAGGTGTTGGTTCAGTCCATCGTGCAGGACGATTGAACCCTTCGACGATCAGTTGCCGAGATCTCGCCGGAAGATCAAACTCGTCGAAGAGGTCGTACATTTTTGTAGCGTCGAACCGGTTCATTGAGCCTCTCAGAGTGAGCATCAACGTGGATCATGCGTCCAGCGCGAGATTTCGCGCACGAAGTCGCTTAAGTACGGCATACCGCGCGCGAGGTGAGGCCGGGCCAGACATGAAGTAACAGGTACAATTACTTCGCCTGTATTCTCAAAAAACCCTATTGAATTCATATAGAACACTGTAGTGTTCCATATGAACATAATTTAACGTCGATCGGTTGTCAACATGAATTCGGATGCTATGGATGCGCTCGACACCCTTGAACTGCGCATGCGAACGATCGTGGCGGAGAACATCCGAGCCGCGAGAGCGAGGAGGGCTCTAAGCCAAGACGAGATGGCTGAGCTTGCGGGGATACATCGAAACTACCTAGGAAGCATAGAGCGCGAGCAACGAAACATTTCGATCGAGAGCCTGTGCAAGCTTGCGCTCGCGCTTGGCTGCGAACCTTATGAGCTTCTGCAGGCAGATTTCACCCCGCGAAGATAGCGAGGTGCAACGAATTGTAACTGGACCACGTATTTCGTTAACCATAAGTCTTCCAAACGGAAGTTTTATGGTTACCTATACAAAATGGATCACGCGCTTTGAATAGATATCGACTGGCGGAAAGCAGATGGAGTCGAACCATCCAGGGAACGGCTGACGCCCCCAACCGGGTTTGAAGTCCGGCCGTACCACCCGATACGATTGCCTTCCGTTGCGAAGCGAAAAACACACGAGAAACAGGCGAAAACTGCGCTACCGCCAAGCCCCATTACTATACGCTAAAGCCAATCGCGCATGCGGCTATCGGGCCTCAACAAATGCAGATCGCGCTGAAACCGGGTATATCCAACGCGATCGAAGAACTCCAGAATCTGGATCGCACGCTTGCGCCCAAGCCCCGCGGCATCGCGAAACGCCGCTGCCCCCACGCCCCTAATTTGCAACTGCGGCGCCTCGGCCAGTTGCGCCACGAGACGCGCCAGTTGGTGAACCACGTCGCGATCGTAGAACAAGTCGCGCACGACCTGATACAGCCTGCCGAGGCGCGCGAGCTTGCGCAGCAGCGTACGCACCTTCTCTTCGGGCTCCCGCACTTCGCGCGCGAGATCGCGCACCCAGGGTGGGTCGTAGCGTCCTTGCGCGATCAACGGCATGAGGCGCGCGGCGAGCGCTTCTTCGTTGGCGTCGAGCGAGACCGCATGCGAAGGCAGATGCAGCCACGGCCCGCTGCGCGCGATACGTCCTGCTTCGACGAGCGCGTCCACCGCGGCACGCCAGACCTCGTCGCTCACGAGCGGCGCCGCCATACGCCGCAGGCGTGCCGCGTCCGGGCCTTGCTCGTCCGGTGCGCGCGCGTGGAATTCGCCCAGCATCTCGACGATACGCGCCGCAAGGCGCATCCAATGATCGCGCGCGAGCACGACGGATTGCGCGGCACGTCCTTGCGGCGCGATCACGACCGCGTCGTCGGGCAACGCCAGCGTACCCGCGTCGAAGCCCGTCAACTGTGTGAGCGTGGAGCGCAGGAGGCCGCGCGGCGCCTCTTCGATCAGCGCGCCGATGTTGCCTTCGTCCAGCCATGCGCGCAGCGCATCGAGCCACGCACAGCGCTCCGGCGCGCGCCTGCGCCGTGCGGGCCCGAACGGATCGAGCACGCGGCCGCCGCCCACCGTGCGGCTCGCCTGCGCGTTGCGCACGATGAAGCGATCGCCGGGCATCGCATGCAGCGGCGTCTCGAAGACAAGCTGCACGCGCGCCTGCTCTCCCGCCATGAGGACGTCGCCTTCGAGCAGCGCGACATTCGCCACGCGATGCGTCGTGCCCAGATGCACGTGCAGGGGTGACCAATGCTGGAGCGCGATGCCCGCGTCGTCGAGAAGACTCAGCTCGACGTCGAGACGCGTCGCGGGTTGCGCGAGCCGCGCATCGACGATCCAGTCTCCGCGCGCGATCTGGTCCTTTTCGATGCCAGAAAGGTTGAGCGCGCAACGTTGTCCCGCCTGCCCCGCGTCCGAGGCGCGATTTTGCGCGTGGATGCCGCGCACCCGTGCCGGTATGCCCGCGGGCGCGAGCATCAGGGTATCGCCGGTACGCACGCGTCCCGCGAACACGGTGCCGGTCACGACCGTGCCCTGCCCCGTCAACGTGAAGACGCGATCCACGGCGAGGCGGAACAAGCCGTCGTCGCGGCGTGCCTGCCAGTGGGTCGCGCGCGCGCGCAGCCAGGCATCGAGCTTTGCGACGCCCGTGTCGCCGGGCTGCGTCGCCTGCGTTTCGAAGCACGGTGCGTCGGCCAGCGCAGTGGGTGCGAGCCATGCGGCAATCTCCGCGCGCACCTCGGCAAGGCGCGTCGGCTCCACGCGGTCCGCCTTGGTGAGCGCAATCGCGCCATGCGTTACGCCGAGCAGTTGCAGGATGGCGAGATGCTCGCGCGTTTGCGGCATCACGCCGTCGTCGGCGGCGATCACGAGCAGCGCAAAGTCGATCCCGCACGCGCCGGCCGCCATGGTGTGCACGAGCTTCTCGTGCCCTGGCACATCGATAAACCCGAGCACGTCGCCGTTCGCGAGCGGTGCGTAGGCATAGCCGAGCTCGATCGAGATGCCGCGCGCCTTTTCTTCCTTGAGCCGGTCGGTGTCCACGCCGGTCAACGCGCGCACGAGCGTGGTCTTGCCGTGATCGATATGCCCCGCCGTGCCGACGATCACAGGCGCAGCTCCGCGAGTTGCGCGATGAAAGCCGCTTCGTCCGTACTCTCGAGGCAGCGCAGGTCGAGTCGCAGGGCATCGTCGGCAATACGGCCGATCACGGGGCGCGGCAGCGTCCGCAGTGCGCGCTCCAGCCTGAGCAGCGCGCGGCCGCTGCCGCCCTTGCCCCGGTGACGCACGACGAGGCCGCTGCTCGGCAGCACGTCGGCCGGCAAGGCGCCGCTGCCAATCTGGCTGAGCATCGGTTCGACGCTCGCGTCATAGGCGTCGCCCAGCATGCGCTGCAAGGCGGGCAGCACACGCGTGGCCGCTTCGTGCATCTCGTTCGCGGGACGCGTGAGCAGCCGCAGCGTCGTCAAGCGCTCACGCAGAAATTCAGGTGCCTGGTAGAGCTTGAGCACGGGCTCGAGCGCCGCAAGTGTGAGCTTGCCGACGCGCAATGCACGCTTGAGCGGATGCTGCTTGATCTTCGCGATCAACGCCTTGCGCCCGACGATCAGCCCGGCCTGTGGGCCGCCTAGCAGCTTGTCGCCGCTAAAGGTCACGAGATCGGCGCCTGCCTCCACGGTGGCGCGCACGGTGGGCTCGGCGGGCAGGCCCCATTGCGTGAGATCGGCGAGCGTGCCGCTGCCGAGATCCACCGCCACCGGCAACCCATGACGCTGCGCGAGCGGCGCCAGCTCGTTCAGCTCGACGCTCCTGGTGAAGCCGCTGATCGCATAGTTGCTGCAATGGACTTTCATCAGCAGTGCCGTGCGCGCGCTGATCGCTGATTCGTAATCCTTCAGATGTGTGCGATTGGTCGTGCCAACCTCACGCAACTTCGCGCCCGCGCGGCTCATGATGTCGGGAATACGGAACGCGCCGCCGATCTCCACCAGCTCGCCGCGCGAAACGATCACTTCCTTGCGCGCAGCCAGCGCGGAGAGCGTGAGCAGCACCGCCGCGGCGTTGTTGTTCACGACGGTCGCCGCCTCGGCGCCGGTCAGCTCGCAGATGAGCGCATCGATCAGGTCGTCGCGGTCGCCGCGCTTGCCGGTGGCCAGATCGAACTCGAGGTTGGCGGGCTGCGCGAGTGCCTGCACCACGGCACGCACGGCAACGTCGGGCAGCAGCGCGCGGCCCAGATTCGTATGCAGCACCGTGCCTGTGAGATTGAATACCGCGCGCAGCGTGCTTTGCGCTCGCGCGGCGAGCACGCGGTCCGCATCCGCGATCACGCGCTCGATGGAAAACGGCGCCTGCACGCTCGCATCGGCCACCAGCGCGCCCGCCTGCGCATCGCGCCGCCAGCCGTCGAGCGTCGTGCGGATGGCCGCGAGCACTTGCGTGCGCCCATGCTGCGCGATCAGCGGCTGCGCCTGCGGCGAGGCGATCACGCGCTCCACGGCCGGCATCTGCGCAAGCAGTATGTTCAGCGCGTGCCCGGCGGCCTCGCTGGGCCTGTCGTGGTTGCCGTGCTTGCCGTGCCCGCCTTGCATCTCGCGCGCCGTGGCCGCCGCGCCCTGCTGCGCGGCTTCGCTCATCTCGCTCGTGCGCGTCATTGCTCGGCCGGCGCTTCGGGATACAGCAGCGGATTCGCACTCGCGCGCCGATAACCGGCTTCGCCCATCAGCAGATCGAGCGTGAGACTCGCGAGGTCGTCGGCGAGCGGCTCGAATTCGAAGTCCTTCTCCTGATAGCCGATCTTGCGATAGGTATGGCATTCGTCGCACGATTCCGCCTTCAATGCCGGATTGCCGCCTTCGATGCCGTGATACGCGATGCCCTTGGTCGAATCGCAGTTCGTGCATTTCACGCGCACCACGTGATTCTCAGTGCCGCACAAGCTGCATTGCACGTAACGATAGCCCTGGAATGCGCCACCCACGCGCACGATGCTTGCAATGGGCGGCGCGCCGCACACGGGGCACACGCCCGGCGCATCCATGTAGGGCACGTCTTGTACGTTCAAGCGGCTCGCGAGGTCGGTCCACACCACCTGCAGCGCCGCCATGATGAAGGGCGCCGTGGCGGGTGCGATTTCCGCGTGGCGTTGCGCGAGCAGCGCATCGGCTTGTGTGTCGAGCTCGGCGTCGCTCATCGCGCGCAACGTGTCCAGCACTTTCGCGAGCGCGGGCGTGACCGCGCCCGCGGCCTCCACGCGGTCCGCGAGACGGCGCAACACGGCTCGCCATTGCGGGTCGCGTTCGCCGCCGAGCGCGGGCACGATCGGCATCGAATGGCGCTGTGCGTTGGCGATGGCCTCGCGCGGCGGCATCTGCGCTTCGAGATGCTCCAGCGCGTGCTGCTGCGCGTCCACGAGCGCCGCCATGAGGCGCATGTAGCCGCCGATGGGATTGCGGTCCGCCAGCTTGCGCAGGCGCGCGGCGCGCTCCGTGAAATGCGTCGCGCGCTCGGGCAGGCGGAGGCGTGGAATCGCGGAGGGATCCTGCACCTGAATCTGCTCGGGATCGAGAATGCGTTGCGTCACAGCGTATCGTCTCCCATAACAAAAAGCCGCCGCGCCCTTGCGGGCGGGCGGCTTGCCGGCGGCGCCGGACGAACGAATCGCCCTGCGGCGCGCCTGCTACTTGATGCTCTCGCGGAACCAGCGCGGATGATGCTTTCTCGCCCAGCCCCAGGTGACGTATCCGCGCGTCATCGCGCGAATCGAGCCCTTCACCCACAGCGCCGCATAGATATGCACGACGATGCCCACGATCAGCACGAATGCAGCGGCCGCATGCACGTCGGCGGCCACGCGGATTAGCGTGATCGGAAAGTAGAGCGAGAAATAGCGCCGCCAGATCACAATGCCGCTCAGGAGCAGCAGCACGAGGCAAACCACCATCACGAAGAATAGCAGCTTCTGTCCCGCATTGTAGCGGCCGATCTCGGGCAGCTTGTCCTCGCGGTTGTGCAGCACGTCGTCCATCTGCCTGAGCCATTGCATATCGGCCGAATCCAGATAGTTGTGATGCCAGAAGCGCAGCGCGAGAATCATGAACGAGATGAACATCACCACGCCAATGAACGGATGCAGAATGCGCGTCCATTGCCCGCCGCCGAACAGCGCGGAAAGCCAGAACATGGCCGGATGAAACATCGCGAGACCGGAGAGCGCGAGCAATATGAAAGTGATCGCGGTAATCCAGTGGTTGCTGCGCTCGTTGGCCGTATAGCGCTGGATCAGTTGCGGTTCATCGTTTTTCATCGTCGCGCTCCTCGGGTTCGCCACGCATGCGCCGCGCCTCGTCGCGCGCGGCTTGCTCGTCTTCTGCGCTCACTTCGTTCGGCCCCACTCGCGTGTAGTGGAAGAAGCCGGCCACCGCCGCAAGCGCGATGCCCGCGAGCGCGAGCGGCTTGGCCACGCCCTTCCAGAGCCGCACGAGCGGACTGATGCGTGGGTTCCCGGGCAGGCCGTGATAGAGCGAGGGCTGGTCCGCGTGATGCAGCACGTACATCACGTGTGTACCGCCCACGCCCGGCGGATCGTAGAGCCCGGCTTGATCGAAGCCGCGCTCCTTGAGGTCGACGATGCGCTCGGCCGCATGCTGCTTCATGTCTTCCTTGGTGCCGAACACGATCGCGCCGGTCGGGCAGGTCTTCACGCACGCGGGCTCCTGCCCCACGGCCACGCGGTCCGAGCACAGCGTGCACTTGTAGACACGATGGTCCTTCTTCGAGAGGCGCGGAATATTGAACGGGCAGCCCGTGATGCAATAGCCGCAGCCGATGCAGTTTTCCTCGTGGAAATCCACGATGCCGTTCGTGTACTGCACGATCGCGCCCGGCGACGGGCACGCCTTCAGGCAGCCCGGATCCTCGCAATGCATGCAGCCGTCCTTGCGGATCAGCCATTCGAGGTTGCCGTTCGGGTTCTCGTACTCCGTATAGCGCATCACGGTCCACGAGTGCTCGGTGAGATCGCGCGGGTTGTCATAGACGCCCGTATTAATGCCCACCTCGTCGCGCAGGTCGTTCCATTCCATGCATGCGGTCTGGCACGCCTTGCAGCCGATGCACCTGGTCACGTCGATGAGCTTCGCGACCGTGCCCGTGGCCGGCTCGCGCACGCCTGGCGGCGGCGTCGTGGTGGCCGACTGGCGCTTGATGTCGAGCGATTGCAATGCCATGTCGTCCCCCTATGCCTTTTCCACTTTCACGAGGAACGACTTGAACTCGGGCGTCTGCGAATTGCCGTCGCCGACGGGCGGCGTGAGCGTATTCGTCAGATAGCCGGGTTTAGTCAGCCCCGTGAAGCCCCAGTGCAACGGCACGCCTACGTGGTGCACCTTCTTGCCGTCGATGACGAGCGGCTTGATGCGCTTGGTGACCACCGCAACCGCGATCAGGTAGCCGCGATTGCTCGACACCTTCACGCGGCCGCCGTCGACCACGCCCACCTCCTTCGCGAGCTCTTCGCCAATCTCGACGAACTGCTGCGGCTGGATGATGGCGTTCAGGCGCGCATGCTTGGTCCAGAAGTGGAAGTGCTCGGTGAGCCGGTACGTGGTGCCGACGTGCGGGAACGATTGCGCCGTCGAGAACGTCTGGCGGTCGTCCGGGAACACGCGCGCCGCCGGATTGCTCGTGGCCTGCGGATTGTCGGGATGGAACGGGTTATAGCCGAGCGGGTTCTCGAATGGTTCGTAGTGCTCAGGGAATGGCCCTTCGTTCAGGCCGTCGCGGGCGAAGAAGCGCGCAACGCCCTCGGGGTTCATGATGAACGGCCCCATGCCGAGATCGGGCGACTCGTCGATCTTGTAGTCGGGCACGTCCGCGCCGGTCCATGCGCTGCCGTTCCAGCCGACCAGCTTGCGCGTGGGATCGAACGGCTTGCCGGAAGGGTCGCACGAGGCCCGGTTGTACAGCACGCGGCGGTTCGCCGGCCAGGCCCAGGCCCAGTTCAGCGTCTGGCCGATGCCGGTGGGGTCCGAGTTGTCGCGCCGGCCCATCTGGTTGCCCGCCTGGGTCCATGCACCGCAGAAGATCCAGCAGCCGCTCGCGGTGCTGCCATCTTCCTTGAGCTGCGCGAAGCTCGCGAGCTGCTCGCCCTTCTTCACGAGCACCTTGCCAGGGTCCTTTGGGTCGGTCTGGTCGGCAAGAGCCTTGCCGTTGTACTCCTTCGCGAGCTCTTCGGGCGTGGGGCTCGCCGGGTTCGAATATGGCCAGTCGAGCTTGACGATCGGATCGGGCAGCTTGCCGCCCTCCTTTTGATACGCGGCGCGCATGCGCAGGAACAGCCCCGACATGATCTCGAGATCGCTCTTCGCCTCGCCCGGCGGCTCGGCGCCCTTCCAGTGCCATTGCAGCACGCGGCTCGAACTCACGAGCGAGCCGTTTTCCTCCGCAAAGCACGTGGTGGGCAGGCGGAACACCTCGGTCTGGATCGAGCCGGTATCGACATCGTTGTACTCGCCGTGCTTCTGCCAGAATTCGGAAGTTTCGGTGGCGAGCGGATCCATGATCACGAGCCACTTGAGCTTGCCGAGCGCGGAGAGCGTTTTCGCCTTGTCCGGCGCGGACGCGATCACGTTGAATCCCTGGCAGATGTAGCCATTGACCTTGCCCTGATTCATCAGCTCGATGGTCTGCAACAGGTCGTAGGGCTTGTCGAGCTTCGGCAGCCAGTCGTAGCCCCAGTCGTTCTCCTTCGTGGCCGCGTCGCCCCACCACGACTTCATGAAGCTCACGAAGAACGCGTTGTAGTGCTGCCAGTAGCTGAGCTGGTTGGGCCGCAGCGGCTGCAACGCGCGCTTCTTGATGTAGTCGTCGTAGCTCTGCTCGCCCTCGTTGGGCAGCGTCATGTAGCCGGTGAGCAGATTCGACATCAACCCGAGGTCGGTGAGCCCCTGAATGTTCGAGTGGCCGCGCAGCGCGTTCATGCCGCCGCCCGCAATGCCGATGTTGCCGAGCAGCAGTTGCACCATCGCGCCCGTGCGGATCATTTGCGAGCCGATCGAGTGATGGGTCCAGCCGAGCGCGTACATGACCGTGGCCGCGCGGCCTGGCACCGCCGTGCTCGCCAGCATTTCGCATACCTTAAGGAATTTCTCCTTCGGCGTGCCGCACACTTTCTCCACCATCTCGGGCGTATAGCGCGAGTAATGCTGCTTGAGCAGCTGATAGACGCAGCGCGGATTCTGCAACGTATCGTCGGTTTTCACGAAACCGTCATCGCCGATCTCGTAGTTCCACGACGATTTGTCGGGGTACGCGTGCTTTTGCGCGTCGTAGCCCGAGTAAATGCCGTCGTTGAACGCGAAATCGTCGCGCACGAGAAAGGTGAAGTCCGTGTAGCTCTTCACATACTCGTGCTGGATCTTGTCGTTCGTGATCAGCCAGTTGATCACGCCACCAAGGAATGCGATGTCCGTGCCGGTGCGAATCGGCGCGTAGAAGTCCGCGACCGATGCCGTGCGCGTGAAGCGCGGATCCACCACGATGAGCCGCGCCTTGCGATGCGCCTTGGCCTCCGTGACCCACTTGAAGCCGCACGGGTGTGCCTCGGCCGCATTGCCGCCCATCACCAGAATCACGTCCGCATTGCGAATGTCGACCCAATGGTTCGTCATCGCGCCACGGCCAAACGTCGGGGCAAGACCTGCCACCGTCGGGCCGTGTCAGACACGCGCCTGGTTGTCGAATGCGAGCAGGCCCATCGAGCGGGCCACTTTATGCGTGAGGTAACCGACTTCGTTGCTGCCCGCCGAAGCGGCCAGCATGCCGGTGGTCAGCCAGCGGTTGACAGTCTTGCCGTCCGCGGTCTTCTCGACGAAGTTCGCATCGCGGTCCTCCTTGAGCAGCTTCGCGATGCGATCGAGCGCCTCGTCCCACGAGATACGCTTCCACTCGTTCGATCCCGCCGCCCGATACTCGGGATACTGGAGCCGCTGCGGACTGTGGATGAAGTCGATGAGGCTCGCGCCCTTCGGGCAAAGCGTGCCGCGATTGACCGGGTGATCGGGGTCGCCCTCGATATGGATGATGCTCGCGGTGGCGTTCTTCGCGCCGTCGCCGAGACCGTACATGAGGATTCCGCAGCCCACCGAGCAATACGGGCAGGTGTTGCGGGTTTCAGTGGTGCGCGCCAGTTTGTATTGTCGGACCTCGGCAAGCGCGTTGTCGGGCGCAAAACCCATCAACGCGAGGCTGGAACCCGCCAGCGACGTTGCCGTGACCTTGAGGAACTGGCGCCGGGACATCTGCAGCATGGTGCGTCCTCGGCTTTGGGGTTGTGGGTTTTTTCAGTATAAGACGTTTTCGGCGACGGATCGCGCGAGGTGCCCGGCCACGCCCTGTTCGGCCCGATGCCCCGCGCCCGGCCACGTCTTGCGGTGCACGGCCGGCGCGCATGGATACCGGGCTTGCTATAGTTTGTGAGTTCAAGTGGGCTCGAACGAGGCCCAACGCGGTCATTCCACGCGCGCCGGG
This sequence comes from Paraburkholderia sp., assembly GCA_035277805.1. GTDB lineage: Bacteria > Pseudomonadota > Gammaproteobacteria > Burkholderiales > Burkholderiaceae > Paraburkholderia. The sequence goes on from DATEJU010000358.1 coordinate 13,684, forward strand.
CAATGCACCGGCGACATGAAACAACCCTCGCCGGAACCGCAGGACGATCATCATGGCAACCCTTTCATCGGAGCGGCTCGAATCCGCCGCGCGCAAAGAAGCTTCCTGGGTCGTGCGCGCGTGCCGGCAGTTCGTTGCCGACCGCTGCCCGTCGCTAGCCGCGAGCATCGCGTTCTATTCGGCGTTCTCGCTCGCGCCCACGCTCGTCATGGTGATTGCGGTGGCCGGCTGGGTCCTGGGCGGCGACGCGGCGCGCGGCGAGTTGTTTCGCCAGGTGCACAACGTGCTCGGCAACGACGCCGCCGCCGGCATCACGACCATCGTGGAAAACGCGCACCGCGCGGGCGGCACCGGCAGCGTGGCCGCGATCATTTCACTCGCGATGCTGGCGATCGGCGCGTCCGCAACGTTTTCGTCGCTCAATTCCGCACTCAATATCGTCTGGCCACCGGACGGTACGCGCACCTCTTCGGTGCTCGCGCTCGTGCGCGTGCGGCTGATCTCGTTCGGCCTCGTGCTCGGCGTCGCCTTCCTGCTGATCGTCTCGCTCGTGCTGGATGCCGCCATCACATTCGTCGGACAGTGGCTCTGGGGCGAATCCACCTATTTGATTATCGGAAACATCGTGCAACTGGCGGTCGGACTGCTCGTGCTCACGATTGCGTTCGCTGCGCTGCTGCGCTTCCTGCCCGACGCCGTGGTGCACTGGCGCGACGCCATGGTGGGCGGCATTGTGGCGGCGGTGCTGTTTTCGGTGGGCAAGAAACTTTTCGCTCTCTATCTCGCGCATGCGGGCATGGCCACGGCATTCGGCGCGGCGGGCTCGCTCGCCGTGCTGCTGATGTGGCTGTACTTCTCGGCGGCGGTGCTGCTGCTCGGCGCGGAATTCTCGGCGGCGCGCGCGCATCTGCACGATCCGCGCGGCGCGTGGGGTTTCCTCGAGGAAACGCCGCCCGGCAGCCGCGCGAAGCTCGCCTCGGTGCTGGCCGCATCCACGATCGCTCCCATGCGCAACGCCGCGGCCGGAGCGCAGACAGCACATGCGATTCCCATCGGAAACACGGGTGCCGCCGGCGCGGCAGACCCGCGCGCCGTGGGCAACGGCGCGCCGCCGTACGCGGCCGCAGTAGCGGCAGCAGCCGGATCGGCCCGAGATGCCGCCGCTGACGCAAGCGCCGCCGATGCGCCGCTGCATGCGATCGGCCAGGCGCGCGCCGAGGGCGGCGCATTCGCCCGGCGCAACGCCAGCGGCCTGCAAATCCGCCGCACGGTCATCAATATGGAACGAGGCGCCACCCATGCCGCCGCATCCGCGCTCGTGCAGGCGGGTCGCACGGTGGCCGCCGCCGACCGCTACGTCAAGCGCCACCCCTGGCGCTCGGTGGTGTTCGTCGCAAGCGCCGCGCTCGCCATGACCGCCGCGGCGGGCCGCCGCCAGGGCGACACGCGCGACGCACGCGACAAGCGCTAAGACACCCGCGGCCCCGGCGCACGCGGCTTTCGCCGACGCAGCCAAACTTCAAACACGGCGCAACCAGGGTACACCCCTGGTTGCGCAGTGTTTACCCGCATACAACCTCGCCTGCGGTTGCACGTTTCGCGACTTGTATCGAAAACGACAATAATGCAGCGTCAACAATCCGCCTTTTCAAGATTTGAAAGAATCGCCTAAGCGCCCGTATTTCAAGGCTTTCTCGCTATGTGTCAGCTTTTTGCGACAGTCATTTTTTTTCAGTTCAGGAGATTTGCACCCCTGCGTTATTCTCCTTTCCGCAACAGCATCAACTAATTCAAGCAACAACTAAATCTGCGTGGAGAAAACTGGATGAAACGAATCGCACTCTCGACCCTCTCGCTGGCAATGCTGGCCGCTTCGGGCGCAGCACACGCGCAGAGCAGCGTGACCCTGTATGGCGTGATCGATGAATCGGTCCAGTGGGTTCACAACGACGCAAACAACGGCAACGGCAACAAGAACCTGATCGGCCTGTACGGCGGCAACCTCTCGGGCGACCGCTTCGGCCTGAAGGGCGCGGAAGATCTGGGCGGCGGCCTGAAGGCGATTTTCCAGTTGGAAAACGGCTTCAACGTCAATAACGGCAAGATGGGCAACTACAACGGCAATAGCCTGCTGTTCGGTCGCCAGGCATTCGTCGGTCTGACGCACGAGCAATTCGGTACGGTCACGCTGGGCCGCCAGTACGACCCGCTGGTCGACATGATTCAGCCGCTGACCGCCGACAACTACTTCGGCAGCACGTTCGCTACGCCGGGTGACGTCGACAACAACGACAACAGCTCGCGTACCAACAGCGCGATCAAGTACACCTCGCCGGTTCTCTCCGGCTTCCAGTTCGAAGGCATGTACGCGCTGGGCGGCGTCGCAGGTTCGACCGGCTCGGGCCAAAGCTGGGGCGCGGCTGCTACGTACGGCGTCGGCTCGTTCAACATCGCTGCGGGTTACTTCCGCATGGACAACTCGTCGAACCCGGCAAACCGCCTCACGAACGGCGGCTGGGCGTCGGGCGCGACGTCGGACAACATCTTCCAGGACGGCACCATCATCCAGCAGGGCTACGCCACGGCGAAGTCGGTTGGCAATGCTTCGGTCGCTGCCCAGTACGTTGCAGGTCCGTTCACGTTCGGCGTGCGTTACGCCAACGTCCAGATCAAGCCGGACGGCTACTCGTCGTTCCAGTCGACCGAGCGCTTCAACGTTGCGGGCGGCTTCTTCGGCTACCAGCTGAACCCGGCGCTGCTGCTCGGCCTCGGCTACATCTACACGCACGGTGCGGGCGACACGTCGGCCTCGTACAACCAGGTTTCGCTGGGCGCGGACTACAGCTTGTCGAAGCGCACCGACCTGTACGCCGTGGCGGCTTACCAGCACGCCAACGGCACGCAGCGGAACCCGGACGGCACGACCTCGCCGGCCGGCGCCTCGATCGGCTCGTACGGCTACAACTCGGCTTCGAGCTCGCAGGAAATGGTCAGCCTGGGCATCCGCCACAAGTTCTGATCGACATCGACATGAGCCGGGCTCGCGCCCGGCCAGGCGACGAGACCACGCAGCTAAAAGCTGCACGCTACACAAGCCAGCCTTCGGTGCAAGCCAAGGCTGGCTTTTTCATTGGCTGGACGCTTTAGTTCGGCATTCGAGAAACCTCGGGTGCCTGGCAGCGCGCGCGACGGGCGGTGTGCGCTCCGCTACACGACGCACGTCCTGCGCCTTCACTTTGCCCCTCACCTTGCACGCTCAGCGCAACCTGCCGAGCGCCGCCAGCGCATGACGCAAGAAGGCATCCGCCAGCGGCGTCGCTTCGCGCTGCGCATATCGCGCCGCGTTGAGCGGCACCTCCAGCGCCGGCACGAAGCGCTTCACCACCACGCGTGCACTGGCCCCTGCCGCCGTGAGCGGGTCGACGAGCGCGATGCCCCTCCCCGCCTCCACCAGCGTCACGAGCGCCTGCGCGAGATCCGTTTCCACGCCTGGGAGACGCGTAACGCCGGATCCGGAAAACATGCGATCGATGCGCAGGCGCGCATGCGTTCCCGCAGCGTACGAAACGAAGGGCTCGCCTTCGCAGTCGGCGGCGCCGACGACGCGCTTGCGTGCGAGGCGGTGCCCGCGCGGCACGATGCAGCGCATCGGCCATTGCCCGAGACGCTCGAGCCGCACGGCACGCGGCGCCGGTTCCTCGCCAACGAAGGCCAGATCGCAGCGCTGCGCCGCCACGCGCTCGAGCGCGAGCGCGGGTTCGAGCGTGAGCAGCGTCACGTCCACACCCTCACGCTCCTGCGCGAACGCCGCCGCCACGCGCGGCAGAAAGTCGGAGCCGAGCTCGGGCACGCCCGCCACGCATAACACGCCGCGACGCTGCTCGCGGATCTGCGCGGCGGCCTGCACGACCCGTTCCAGCCCGCTGAACGCGCGCTCGACTTCCGCATGCAGCGCGTGCGCCTCGCCTGTCGGCAGCAGCCGCCCGCGCGTGCGCTCGAACAGCGCGAAGCCCACGCTCGCCTCGAAGTCGGCGAGCAGGCGGCTGACCGCGGGTTGCGAAACGCCAAGCGCGCGCGCTGCGTGCGTGACCGTGCGCCATTGCATCAAGGAGCGAAACGCTTCAACCTGGCGAATACTAAGTTCGGAAGCAGGCATAACATTGGCACATACTCCTTATGCCAGCAGGCCTTCGGAGCATCATCAGGAGAGGTTTGGATCGTCAAATATCACGTGTATTAAGTGACATCTTACTCGACATCCTTCCATAACATCTGAACATGCTCGACGCGCTGCTTGATGCATCGCGTTTTCTGTACGCAAATAAAAATCCCCGTGGGCATGAAGCCAACGGGGATTCTTTGGGTACTGACGCGCGCCGCGGCCGCGAGGCCCCGGCGTGAAGCGCTTAGGCCGCTGCTGCGTCCTTCAGCTTCTTCAGCGCGCGCGCCTTGATGCGCACGGTTGCCGGCTTGGCCGGGAACCAGCGCTCTTCACCCGTGAACGGGTCCTTGCCGAAGCGCTTCTTCTTCGCCGGGACGGCCTGGACGACGATCTTCAGAAGGCCCGAC